>NZ_BAAGXS010000079.1:0-117556 GCF_054779715.1 Actinophytocola sediminis
CTGGCCGGTCGGGACCGGCCGGCCGCCCCGGTGCCCGACGCCGCGCCGCGCCCGGTGCCACGCCCGGTGCCGCGCCCGGTGCCACGGCCGAGGACCGCGGGCGAGGTCGCCGTCGCGAGCGCGCTGTTGGAGATCGTGGCCGAGAAGACCGGGTACTCGCCCCATGCACTCGACCCGGCCATGGACCTGGAGACCGATCTCGGCATCGACTCGGTCAAGCGGGTGGAGATCGTGGCCGCGTTGCGGGAACGGTTCCCGGCCGCGCCGGACCTCGGGTCGGCCGCGGAGCTCCGCACGATCGGCCAGCTCACCACCCTGCTGGGCACCAGATGAGGATCATCGGGGTCGGCACCCGGCTGACCGACCTGCGGCACGCGCTGTGGACCGACTCGCCGCCGACCAGGAACCCCCTGTTCGACCCGGTGCTGGCGGCCATGACCGACGCCGGCGTGTCCACCGTGGACAAGATGCTGCCGGTCGACTGCCTGGACGAGGTGCCCGCCATGGTGGCCACCGGCGGCACCCTGGTGCTGCACGACGACGAGTCCGCGGTGGTGTTCAGCGCGGACGCGCCGGACGGGCACGCGGCACTCGGCGACGCCGAGGCCGACGAGGTCGAGCACACCGAACAGGGCGACTCGCTGACCGACCTGGTCACCGCCGTGATCCGGTTGCGCCACCGGATCCTGCCAGGCCCCCGGCCGTGGGTGACCCGAACGGCTGACCGCCGCCGGGTCGCCGCGGTCGGTCCGTTGACGCTGGTCGCCGACTCCGCCGCGGACGCGGGCGGCGCGGTGGCCTGGCATCCCGACCGGGACGCGCTGCTGGTCCCGTTGTCCGCCGACGACCCCGCCGGCCTGGCGGCGCGCGCCCGCGAGGTCGCCGAGCTGATCGACGCCGGCGGTCATCCTCGGGAGCTGCCCCGCTCCCCCGGCGCGGGCCGGCTGACCGCCGTGGTGGTCGGCCGCCACCTGCGGCAATTGCGCGCCGAGCTGGACACCGCGGCCCGTGACCTGCCCGCGCTGGCGTCCACCTGGTCCACTCCGGCCGGCAGCTACTGCACCGCGCGACCACTCGGCCGCACCGGGCGGGTCGCGTTCGTCTATCCGGGCGGCTTCTCCGCCTACCCGGGCGCCTGCGGCGACCTGTTCCGGCTGTTCCCGTTCCTGCAGGCGGGTTTCGAGGCCGAGACGGCCGCGCCCGCCGACCGGTTCCGGCTCGCGCAGCTGTATCCGATCACCCCCGACCGGGGTCGCACGCTGCGCGAGGACGCGGTCACGTTGCTGACCGCCGGCCTGAACTCCGCCGTGCTCGGCACCCGGCTGCTGCGTGACCTGCTCGGCATCCGGCCGGACGGCGCCATCGCCTACAGCTTCGGCGAGCTCACCTCGCTGTTCGCGCTCGACGTGCTCGACCTCGCCGACTGGTCCGACCGCGCGCTGCGCGACAGTCCGGTGTGGACAGACAGGCTCAGCGGCCGCCGGTCCGCTGCCCGCGACGCCTGGCGCAGGCCAGCCGGTCCGGTGTGGGCGACCCACGTCGTGCTCGCCGGCGAGCACGAGGTGCGGGCGGCGTCGCGCGGTCTGGACAAGGTCTTCCTCACCCACGTCAACACGCCGACCGAGACGGTGCTGGCTGGCGATCCCGCGCAGTGCGCCGAGGTGCTCGCGCGGATCGGCCGCCCGGCGGCGCCGTCGCCGGCCAACCACATCGTGCACTGCCCGCTGCTGGCCGACACGGTCGCCGACTTGGCCGCGCTGCACGACCACCCACGACGGCGGCCCTCGCCCGTCGAGCTGTTCTCCTCGGCACCGGCAGGCGAGCGGGTCGGCCACACGGTCGCCACCGCGCTGTCCGCGCCGCTGGACTTCCCCCGCATGGTGGAGGCCGCCTACCGGCGCGGGTTCCGGTACTTCGTGGAGGTCGGGCCGGCGGCCGGCTGCACCCGGTGGATCCGGGAGATCCTCGGCACCCGCGACCACCTTGCCCACTCGCTGGACCAGCGCGGGGCGTCGACCGACCGGACGCTGGTCCGGCTGCTCGCCGGACTGGTCAGTCACGGCGTGCCGGTCGACCTCGACCGGCTGTTCCCGCCCGCGCCGCTGCTGGTCGCCCAGGAGCTCGTGCTGGCCAACCGGGAGGTGGTGCGCGCCGCCACCGCCGCCCAGCGCGCGGCGCTCACCCGGCTGGCCGCGGCCAACCACGACCGGAACGGAACACCATGACCGAGCAGCCCACCGTGCTGGTGCCGGCACGCGCCGACCACACCGCGTTGGCCGCCCTGGAGCTGCCCTGCTACGCGGTCCGGCACAACGGCGTGATCCGGCTGACCAACCGCAGGCCGGCCGGCCGGGTGGTGGCCGAGGTGGCGCCGTTGCCGCCGGAACGGCTCGGCTCGGCGCGGTTCCGTCGCCGCCACCGGGTCCGGCTGGCCTACCACGCGGGCGCGATGGCCGCCGGCATCGCGTCCACCGACTTGGTCGGCGCGCTGGCTCGGGTCGGCTGTCTGGCCTCGTTCGGCGCGGCCGGGCTGCCGCCGGAGGCCGTCGAGGCCGCGCTGGGCCGGCTGGGCGCGGAGATCCCCGGGCTGCCGTTCGCCGGCAACCTGGTGCGTGGTCCGGCGGAGGCGCGGACGGTGGACCTGTACCTGCGGGCCGGGGTGCGCTGCGTGGAGGCGTCGGGCTTCCTGGAGGTGACCCCGGATCTGGTCCGCTACCGGCTCACCGGGCTGTACACCGACCACGACGGCCGGGTGGCGGCCGACAACCGGGTGATCGCCAAGGTGTCCCGGCCGGAGGTGGCCGCGCGGTTCTTCGCGCCGCCGCCGGCCGAGCTGGTGGCCGCGCTGGTGGACACCGGCCAGGTGACCGTGGCCCAGGCCCGGCTGGCGCGGCACGCGCCGCTGGCCGACGACGTGACCGTGGAGGCCGACTCCGGCGGGTACACCGACCGCAGGCCGCTGTCGGCGCTGTTGCCGGCCGTGCTCCGGCTGCGCAACGCGCTCGGGTCGGCGGTGGGGGTCGGCGCGGCGGGAGGCATCGGCACGCCGGACGCGGTGGCCGGCGCGTTCGCCACCGGGGCGGACTACGTGGTGACCGGCTCGGTGAACCAGTCCTGCCACGAGGCCGGCACCTCCCCGGCCGTGCGCCGGCTGCTCGCGCTGGCCGGGATCACCGACTTCGTCACCGCGCCCGCGGCCGACCGGTTCGAGCACGGCGCGGAGATCCAGGTGCTGCGCACGGGTTTCCCGGCCCGCGCGCGCCGGCTCTACGAGCTGTACCGGACCCATCCCGGCGTGGAGGCCATCCCCGCCGACGAACGGGCGGAGCTGGAGCGGGAGGTGCTTCGCCGGCCGGTCGAGCACGTGTGGCGGGACGTGGTCGCGTTCTTCGCCCGCCGCGACCAGCGGGTGCTCGACCAGGCGGCGCGGGACCCGAAGTTGCGGATGGCCCTGGTGTTCCGGTGGTATCTCGGCATGGCGACCCGCTGGGCGACCACCGGCGACCGCGACCGGGCCGATGACTACCAGGTGTGGTGCGGTCCGGCGGTCGGCGGCTTCAACGACTGGGCGCACGGGACGTACCTGGCCGATCCCGACCGGCGCGGCGTGGTCGACGTGGCCAACCACCTCATGGCGGGGGCGGCGTTCGCGACCAGGGTGTGGCAGTTTCAGTTGGCCGGCGTGGCGTTGCCGGCGGAATGCCGTGAGTACCGGCCGCGCGCGGCGGCCTGAGCGGGGTCACTCCTCGGAGAACGACCGGGGGTCCACCTCGAGGAGTTCGGCCAGCGCGATGATGTCGCGATGCCGGTTCAGCCTGCGCTTTCCGTTTTCCACCATCGAGAGAAAGCCCTGGGACAGGCCGACCAGTTCGGCGGCGGTCCGCTGGCTCAACCCCCGGCGGCGGCGACTGGCCCGCAACCGGCGGCCGAATTCGACAGAGCCCGGCAGGACGTCGTCGTCGTCCTGGTCCGACGGCAGCGCCAGCCGGTGGGACAACGTGCGACAACCTGAATTACCACATTGCGAACAGTACATCGAGGCCCCGTTGATCACAGGTCCACCCTTCCGTTCCCCGCGCCATGGTACCGACCTGACCACGGTATAGGCCGGACACCGAAATCACGGGGCGACCGGGGGTCGATTCACGCGGAAAACACCGACCAGTCACCCGGTCACGGGAAAACGGCACGACTATCGGTCACGTAATCGCGCGCGTGGGCGATCAACACTCCCCACAATTGCCAACTACCCAGTGTTCACCAGCAGCCCGAAGTGGTTAATTGGCGCATCGCGCCGAACAACAGAAACGCTATTCCGGCGAATCCCCAGACAATCCGCGACACCCGAGGGTAGGGCTGGCCCCACCGACAGCAGGGGGGCTAGCCCCGTTCTGCGCGCGGTGCCCGCGGCACGACTATTGGTCACCCAAACAGGTCACGTGACCAACTTGGTCGATGTGCTGGAGGAACACGGAATGACAGTGCGAAAATCCAACCGAACGCGGTGGCTGGCCGCGGCCTGCGTCGCCTGCGCGGTCGGCCTCGCGGTCGGGCTACCCGCGGGCGCCGAGGAGGCCGCCGACTGCCGGCACCCCGGGGCGGGGGCGCCTGCCCTGTCCTGCGAGCCGGTCGCGGCCGACCGCGGGTGGCGTGCTCGGCTGCTCAACCAGCCGGGCGAGTTCGCGCGCCCGGCGTCGGTGCGCGTCGACGGCGCCCACGCCCAGGTCAGCAATCCGCGCGGACTGCTCACCGAGGGCCAGGGCGCCGCGACGCTCACCACGACCGAGGACGACGACACCCGCCTGGTGATCGACTTCGGCGTGCCGGTGAGCGGCTACGTCGAGATCGGCGTGGACCAGGTGGCCGGGGCGCCGCTGCGCGCCTCCTACGCCGAGTACGCGGACTACCTCGGCCGCGAAGGCGACGCGTCCACCCAGCCGGACGACTTCTTCTACCTCGGTCGCACACTCGGTACCGACGACGATCCCGACAGCCGGGCCGACGTGTTCGCCGCGACCGCGAACAGGACCGTGCTGCGCAGCCCCGGGCTGCGGGGTTCGCAGCGGTACGTCGCGGTGACCCTCGACGGGCCGGGCACCGCGCGGATCGACTTCGTGCGGGTGCGGCAGACCAACTTCCCGGGCACCGCGGACGGGTACTTCCTGTCCAACGACGAGGCGCTCAACCGCGCCTGGTTCGCCAGCGCCTACGGGGTGGACCTGTCCACGGTCCGGGACACCCGGCGTAACCCGGACGGGCGGTGGGTCATCGTCGACGGCCCCAAGCGTGACCGGGTCGCCTACGCGGGCGACCTGCGGATCGCCGCGTTGTCGGCCTACCACCAGGGGTCCGGCTACCGCGACGTCGTGCGGGACACGATCAACCTGTTCGCCTGCCAGCAGGCGCCGGACGGCTCGTTCCCGGCGGCCAGCCTGGTCGACGTGCCGTGCGCGCCGGACGACCCGGGACCGCCGGACGGCTCCCCCGCCGGCTACGAGCCACCGGAGGAGGCCGGGCTCGCGCGGATCGACAGCTTCACCGCGTGGTGGGTGATCGACGTCGCCGACTACCTGCGCCACTCGGGTGACCGCGAGTTCGCCGAGGCGATGCTGCCGGTCGCGCGTCGGGCCGTGGCGTTCTTCACCGAGCGCACCCCGGACGGCGTGCTGTTCCGGACCGACGACTACCACGGCAAACCCGCCTACAACTGGCACCCGCCGGACCGGGCCGTCGGCGTCGACGCGTACACCAACGAGGCGTACTACGGCGCCCTGCGGTCACTTGCCCAGCTGGAACGGTCGGTCGGCGTCGCGCAACACGCCCCGGCGCTCGACGACCGGGCCGAGCGGGTGCGCACCGCACTGCTGGACACGCTGTGGGACCAGGACGCGGGCGCGATGCTGCTCAACCGCGACGACCCCAGGCGAGACCACTCGGCCGACGCCAACGCGGGCGCGCTGGTGTTCGGCCTGCTCGACGAGGACCAGGCACGGCGCGCGCGGGCGTTCCTCGACGACCGGCTCGCCACCCCGTGGGGCACGGCGACCAGCGAGTTCCCCGACAACCCGTACATGAGCCGGTACGTCTCGCCGTACCTGCTGGCCCAGGAGTCGCTCGGCCGCTTCCGGTACGGCGACGGCGCCGGGGCACTGCGGCTGATCCGGACCGCCTGGACATACATGCTGGACACCGGTTCGGGCGCGCCGTGGGAGGAGATCGGCGTGGACGGCACGCCGGCCAACCCCCGCCCCGGCACCCCGCTCGACGACGGCTCGTTCGTCGACCTGGTGCACGCGTGGAGCACCGCGGTGCCCGCGCTGTCGACCGGGGTGCTCGGCGTCTCCCCGACCGCCGACGGGTACCAGCGGTGGACGGTGGCGCCCGACCCGGTCGACCTGACCTGGGCACAGGGGGACGTGCCGGTGCCCGGTGGCACGATCTCCGTGCGGTGGCACCGGCCCGCCGGTTCCTTCGTGCTCACCGTGGGTGCGCCGAGGCACACCACCGGCAGCGTCGCGGTTCCGTTGCTCGGCGCGGAGCGGACCATCGCCATGGACGGCCGGATCGTGTGGCGGGACGGCCGCCCGGCCGGCGGGGCCGACGCGCACCGCGACGGTGACCGGGTCGTGTTCGACGGCGTGCGCGGCGAGCACACCTTCGCCTGGGCGCGCTAGCGCGGTAGGCACAGCAGGACGAGCGCGTCGGCCAGCAGGTCGGCCTGCCGCTGGCAGGCGCGCTCGTCCAGGCTGGCGGCGTACTCGACGATCATGCCGTCGAAGCGGTGGGTGATGAACCGGGAGATCTCGGCGACCGGGATCGCCGGGACCACCGGCTCGGCCTCGGCGGCCATGGTCAGGTTCCGGTTGAGCAGCTCGATGCCGAACCGGTCGTACATGGCGTACGCGCCGCCGGTGACGCCGTCGCGACGGATCCTGCGCATGCCGAGTTCGAGCAGTGCCAGCTGCAGGCCGATGTGCTGGCGGACCCATCGCCAGTACGCCGCGACGCTGTCCCGGATCGTGGCTTCCAGGCCACGGCCAGGGTCGATGTCGTCGAACGCGGCGAGGAAGGTGTTCGCGCCCCGTTCGGCGACCAGCTCGATCAGCTCGTCCTTGTCGCGGAAGCAGTAGTGCAACGCACCGAGTGGCGCGTTCGCGTGCTCGGCGATCCGGCGGGTGGTCGCGCCCGCCAGTCCCTCGGCGGCGATCACCTCCACCGCCGCGTCGATGATCGTGCGGCGGCGTTCATCGGCGGACAGGTACACCACGTCTGGAGAATGCCATGGTGGCGGGCCGGCTGGTCAGTCGGAGTGTCCGGTGGTCGCGAGCGTCGCGCGGCGGCGGTCAACGCGTCCCGACTCGTGCTCCCGGACCAGCCGATGGAGCCAGTTGGTGCCCCGCAACGCGGCGGGTGTGGCGCGCAGGATCGCGGCGGTCTCGCCGCCGCCGGGGATCTCCTCGCGGCGGACCGCGAAGATCCGCCCGTCGGTGAGCCAGACCCGGCGGCTGATCTCGTCGACCACGCCGTAGTCGGTCGCGTCGCCGGTCTCCCGGAACTCGATCGCGCCGGTCCGCTCGTCGATCAGGCCGGAGATCCTCGCGTCGATGTCGACGAACAACGTGTCGATCGCGCCCGCGGTGGCCAACCGCGCGATGTCGGCGAGGTCGGTGGCCGTGCGCGCCTGCGCGGTGCGCTGCTCGAACAGCCCCCAGGCGTCGCGGAGTTGTTCGACGTGCAGGTCGTCGAGGACCTGCCGGGCGCTGGTGACCAGCGCGATGTCGTCCGGGTCGGGGGCGATCGTGGTGGCCGCGAGGTGCGGATAGCTGCACACCGACCGGAAGATGCCGGCCAGCGGCTCGACGGCGGCGAGGATGAGCGGCAGGTCCTGGCCGGCGAGGATCGGCCGCATCGCCCGGTCGACCTGGCGGGCGTACTGGCGCTGCCGGAGCTTCTGGGCCTCGCTGCCCGGTGACCTGCGCGGCGCGCCAACCGCGCTGGCCAGGTCGGTCGGCATGGCGGGCACGGTCACCTCCATCGGGCGCAGTTCCGGCACGACCTCCAGCAACCGCACCGAACCCTGCGCGAGCTCCAGCACGAACGCCGTCTTGGTGAAGGTCAGCGAGCGCAGCAGCGGCGTGACGTGGAACCGGTCGGAGACCTCGACCATGCCGCTGAGCTGGTTGGGCAGCCGGAAGGTCATCAGCGCGGCCGGCGTGACGAACACCGCCAGCGTGCCGGCAAGGTAGCGCCAGAACTCGTCGTCCTCGGTCAGGTCGGCCAGTTGTTCCGCGACCGAGGCCACCATCTCGGGGTCGGTGCCGGCGTCGCGGAGTTGGCCGACCGCCGTCACGGTGAGGTCGGTCAGCGCGATCCGTTCCGCGTCACCGGCACTCACCGACCGGGTCGGCAGGTAGAGCGAGATCGCGACCGGTGATCTGGTCGTCAGCAGCCGGGTGATCTGTGCGCGGCTGGGGATGTCGGTGTGCAGGCTGGTCACGTAACGGCTCCTCCCGCTCACCGTCCAATGTAGAACCGATGCGCTGGTCCCGCCACGGCAGCGGTCACCGATCGGTGGTCGTGGCCAGTTCGTCGAAGTAGGGCTTCATCGCCGGGTAGTAGTCGTCGAAGTCCGGCCGCGGTGCGCCATCGCGGGCGGCGGTGAGCATGTCCAGGTAGTACTCCCAGCCGGGGCCGACCTCGCCGATCGTGTCCACTGTGTCCAGATGGTGCACGAGACGCAGTTCGGTCGAGCCCCGCTGTTCGGACAGCAGCAGCTCCAGCCCCCAGGTGCCGAACTCGTCGGCCATGGAGACGGCCAGCCGGTGTGGTGGTTCGCAGGCGTCGATCCGCAGGTCACACCATGGTGTCTGGTCCTCGAACGCCAGCTGCACCTGGATCGTCCGGCCGGGTGCCGCGTCGCCCTTCCACGGACCGAACCAGCGGGCGGTGCGCTCGGGTTCGGTGATGCTGGCCCACACGTCGGTCGCCGGTGCGCGGAAGGTGCGGGGCAGCACCAGGTCGGCGCCGATGGCGGTGCGCAACAGCCTGGCGGTGGGGGTCATGCGGTGTGTTCCTCTCGATGTTCGGCGGACTCACGGGCGCGGCGGTCGCGGCGCGTGCGCTGCACCTCGGTCTCCAAGGCGTCCAGGCGTTGTTGCCAGCCGGCGGGGCGGACGAACTGGGCCAGCCAGTCGACCAGTTCGGCGAACCGGTGGCTGTCGAGTACGTAGAACCGTTGCCGGCCAACGAGTTCGTCGTGCACCAGACCGCTGTCGCGCAGTACGCGCAGATGTCGGGAGACCGCCGGCCTGCTGATCGCGAAGCCGTCGGCGAGCTGCCCGGCGGAGAGCCGCTGCTGGCGCAACCTGACGAGGATTTCCCGGCGCACCGGGTCGGCTATCGCGCCCGCGATCTGATCCACCCGGGAAGGGTAACCATGTGGTTACGCGTAATGCAAGCGCGCTACTCGCCGACGAGGCGGGCGATGGTGGTCAGGGTGGCCTGGTCGCCGGAGACCAGCATGGTGGTCACCAGCGACTCCTCCCACACGGTCAACTCGTCGGCGATCTTGGACGGCGGGCCGACCAGCGCCACCCGCTCGACCATCGGCAGGGTCACCGCCGCGGCGGCGTCGGCCTCGCGGCCGGCCAGGTAGTGGTCCTGGACGCGCGCGCACTCGGCCGCGAAACCCATCCTGGCGAACACGTCACGGTGGGTGGTCGAGCCGAGCCCGCCGATGTGGCGGGCCAGCGCCGGTCGCACGCGGTCGGCGGCGACCTCCGGATCGTCGTCGATCGCCACGTGGACCCGGCAGGCGACCTCGAAGTCGAGGACCGAGCGTCGCGCACCCCGGCGGGAGAACCCCTCCGCGAGCGCCTCCCGGTAGGGCTCCTCGACCCAGGGCGAGTACATCATCGCCAGCCAGCCGTCGGCGATCTCCGCGGCCAGGGCCACGTTCTCGTGTCCTTCGGCCGCCAGGTAGATCGGCAGGTCGGCGCGCAGCGGGCGCAGGGTGGAGCGCAGCGGCCCGGTCCCGTCTGCGGCCGGCAGCTGGTAGTGCGCACCGGCGAACTCGGCGGTCTCGCGCCGGATGATCCGCCGCAGGATCTCGACGTACTCACGGGTGCGCGCGAGCGGCTGCGGATACGACTGGCCGTACCAGCCCTCGCCGACCTGCGGGCCGGAGGCACCGAGACCGAGCACGAATCGGCCGCCGGTGAGGTGGTCCATGGTCATCGCCGCCATCGCGGTGGCCGCGGGCGTGCGTGCGGACAGCTGCATGATCGAGGTGCCGAGCTTGATCCGGGACGTGCGGCTGCCGTGCCAGGCCAGCGGGGTCAGCGCGTCCGAGCCGAACGCCTCGGCCGCCCACACCGAGTCATAGCCGAGCACCTCGGCGACCCTGATCCGGGCGGCGAGGTCCGGCGGCGGGCCGGGACCCCAGTAACCATGTGCCAGGCCGAGCTTCAATGTCCTCACCCGTTCGCTTGCTTTCATATCTATCATACATAGTTTAGATACCCAGCGACGGGCGTGCGTAAACCTGGCATCACGTCAACTTGTAGGCCCGGATCATGGTCTGGTCGACCGTGTTGCCGTCCCGGTCGGCCGCCGACGCACGCAGGGACACCGAGGTCGCGCCCGCCGGATGCTCGAGTACGGCTACCTGGCGCGACGAAACCGGCACCCGGTGCCACGACGTGCCCTCGTCGTAGGAGGCCTCGACCGTGAGCCGCACCGGGTGATCGAGGACACCCCGCTCATCCCGTACCTGCACCGGGACGAGTGCCGGCCTCCCGGCCGGGGCCGCGCCGGCGGCGTCGAGCCGAGGCAGGAACCGCACCGTGTTCAACGGCAACGCCCGCTCACCGTCCACATGGGAGGATCGGAACGTCCACTCGGCACTGATCGAGGTGGTCAGGTCGAAGGCCGCGGCCCTGGTCGCCTCCGTGGTGAGCCGGTAGTCGCCATCGGCCGCCGGCAGGCCCGCGAAGACCCCGCCACCGGCCTGCGGTGACTCGCCGAGCAACTCCTCGCCACGGTACAGCTTCGTCGAGCCGGACTCGGTGTCGGTGAACCCGGCGTTGCCCGCGCCGTCGGTGAACAGCGGGATGTCGGCCACGACCTCGTCGGCCGAGCGGTAGGCCCACGGAGTCGACGCCGCTGGCAGACCGGGCCCGAACACCGGGTGGTTGAACCGGTCGCGATAGGTGCGGCCGGCCCGCAAAGCCCGCAGCGGCGCGGTGAAAGTGGCCACGGGGTAGTAGCCGTCGAGGTAGACCCACAGGCTCGGCTCCCAGCGCACACCCTCGGTGGTGACGTAGGTCGTGGTGGACTCGGGAAGTGTGATCTGGTTGCCGCTGACCCCCGCCCACAGCGAACCGGACGCCGGCTGGGGTTGCCAGTAGTGGATGGCGAAGTCGCTCAACGCGTTCGGACCGAGGTCCGCGTGCACCGTCGCCAACTCCTCCTGGCGCACCACCTTGGTGAATCCCGCCGGGTACCGGTCGAGGAACCAGATCAGGGCGTACAACTCGCCACCGGCGCCCCACCAGTCGCCGTTCAGCCATGCGGCGAACTCCTGATCCGGCAACGGATCCCCGAGCTGCGCGGTCCGCATGCCAGTCAGGTCACCGGACAGGAGTCCGCTGACCAGCGCGGTGTCACCACTGCCGTGCTGGTACATGATTTCGGCGAGGCCCAAGGTGACCCCCTGAGGCGGGGTGACGCTGATCGGCTTCGCGTCGGCGAAGTCGACCTCGATCGTCTGGTCGCGATCCAGCACGACTCCTGGTCGCACGATCTTCGCGTAACTCGTGCCGTCCTCGGTGAGCGCCTCGAAGTCGAGCAGGTACGGGCCAGCGGGCAGGCGAAGAGTGACCGAGCCGTCCACGACGACGGCCTGGTGCCAGGTGTACTCGGTCAACCCGACCGCGGTGACGAGATACAGGTCGGCCGGATTGGCCGGGTCCTCGGTGAAGTTCAGGGTGAGGTCGTAGCTCTCCTCCTCACGCGTGATCCCCACCGGGGTGCGGATGACCGCGTCGCCGGCGGTCGCCACGACCACGCCGGAGTACGCGCCGTCGGCCGGGCCGGAGCGGGGATCACCGGTGACCGTCACCTCGGCCGTGCCGCCGGCGGGGACGGTGATCTCGTTGGCGCTCAACGAGAACACGTCCGTCGGGTCGCCATTCGGATCCGTCGCCGCCAGGGAGAGCGTGTGCGTGCTGTCGGTGTCGCCGAGGTTGCGGTAGGTGAGGGTCCTGGTGACCGGCTCGTCGTCCTCGCGCGGCCACGGCTGGATGCCCAGGCTGAGGCTGGACGGCTCGGCGACCACGGTCGCGTCGATGGCTCGCGCCAGGTCGACCCGGCCGCTGCCCTGTTCGAACACCGTGAGCTCCGGTGTGGGGACGGCCGAGCCGGCCAGTGCGGCCTTGAGCCGCTGTCCCGGCCAGTCGGGGTGTTGCTGCGCGAGAAGCGCCGCGGCGCCGGCCACGTGCGGGGCGGCCATCGAGGTGCCGGACAACGCGGTGTAGCCCTCGTCCACGGGTGGGCCGATCGTGCCAGCGGCGTGCAGCGCGGCCACGATGTCCACGCCCGGCGCGGTGAGGTCCGGCTTGATGCCGGCATCCCCGACCGTCGGACCAGTCAGCGAGAACGGGGCCAGCAAGTCGTCCCGATCGACCGCGCCGACGGTCAGCGCCGCCGGAACGCTGCCAGGGGAGGCCACGGGATCGCTGTTCCGGGGCCCGTTACCGGCCGCGATCACGAACAGCACGTCATGTTCGGCGGTCAGCGACTCGACCGCCTGCTCCAGCGGGTCGACCTCGGGGGTGTCCCGGCCGCCGAGGCTCATGTTGATGATGTCGGCGTCCTGCTCGGCCGCCCACTCCATCCCGGCGATGATCTCCGAGTCGAGACCGAACCCCGTGTCGTCGAGCACCTTCCCGTCCAGGATCTCGGCGCCACTGGCGATCCCCCGGTACTTCGCACCGGTGCCGGCCACGATCGACGCGACGTGCGTACCGTGCCCGGCATTGTCGACGTTGTCGGGCGAGGCGCTGAAGTTCTGCTCGGCGATCTCCCGGTCGGCGAGGTCCGGGTGGGTCTGGTCGACACCGGTGTCAAGCACCGCGACCCGCACCCCCTCCCCGGTCAACCCGGACTCCCAGGCGGCGGGGGCACCGATCTGCGCCGCGCTGCGGTCCAGGACTGCCTGCCGTTTGCCATTCAGCCAGACCCGGCGCACCCCGCTGGCGGCGGTGCGCACGCCGATGCCGTCGGTCAGCGCCTCCCAGGTCGTGGTGTCCTTGGCCGCGGCCACCGCGACCCCGTCGACACTCGGTAACGCACGGACGGTCCCCGCCAACCGAGGGGCCGCCGCGCCCGCCGCATGCGTGACGATCAACGGCACGGTGTCACGGCGTGCGTCGTCGTAACCGAACTCGATCAGCGTGGTGATGTCGAACAGTCGCCGGTCCAGTTGTCCCGTAGCGACCAGCTTCTTGGCATCGTTCGGGACGACATGGACGTGTCCGCCCAGGGTGGACCGCGTGAAGGTGACGTTCTCGCGGTTATGGCCCGGCTTGACCGAGACGCCGCGTTCGCCGATCAGGGTGACCTGGTCGCCCGTGACCAGGGTGACCGTGGTGCCACCGGATCTCGCGGCTTCGGCCGACCCGCCCGGCGCGGCGGACGCCTGCATAGTGCTGAACACCAGTCCGACAATGGCGACGCCGATCCCAAGCTTTCCGCCGATGCGCACCTGAACCTCCGCATTGTCCGCTTCGCGGAAGCATGATCGCACGGCGACGTTGGCTTCAGGTAAGGATTCGCGGCCTCAGAGTGCGTTCCAGGTCCATGGCCGGGGATGCCGGCCGCGGAGGCAGGCGATTCGGTGATGGACTTCGCGAGCGGCGGTCGCGCTGGTAGCGGCCTTCCGAAGTGCGAAGCAGGTCCACCGCAACTCGGCGATGTCGGCCAGGGTTCGGTAGTCACGATGGTGGGTGATGTCGAACCCGCCGTACCCGTCGACGAACGACCGGTACTCGTGGTCCGAGATGCGTGCGAAGTCGGTGTAGTCGGCGGCGATGAGCACCAGATCCCACACCTGCCACCCGAGAGAGACGTTCTCCAGGTCCAGGAGTATTGCCCGGCCGGTTTCGGTGACCGCGATATTGCCTTGCCAGGCGTCACCATGAAGCAGTTTTGCTTCGCCCGGTGGCCGGTACCGGGCGCGAAGCTGATCGATGCGGCGCACGAGCCATAACCGTTCGGCTTCGTCAAGAATTCCTGCTTTTTCCTGAACACAGTCGTCGAACCCGGCGAACGGGTCATGCGACGGCAATATCACATTACCGGGCGGCGAAAGCGCATGAAAATTGCGCAGCACCTGAGCGAGTTCCGCAGGAGTGGCCGCGCGATGGTCCGGCAGGTTGACCCACCAGGTGACCGGTCGATTGCCGATGACGAGGTGCTGCGGAACATCCGGAGCGGTCTCGACAACAGGGATTCCTTCGGCGAACAACCACCGGGATAACGCAACTTCCCGTGCGGCGCGATCAATCAGGCCAGGTTGCCCTATTCTGGCAACCACACCATGAGGAAGCCGATAGAGGAGATTCGACCCGTCACGAATAAGGGCGGCACCCGCAGCTTCGATACCCGCCTGACTTGTGGCAGCAAGGAGCACCGGATCGATGGCGCGGTTCACTGCCGCGCTTTCGCTGGTATCAGCTCCAACAGGTCATGTCGCAAGTCGTTCACATCACCGATCCTGGCATATCTGGTGGAGGCATGCGCGAGCCCGTGAAGCTCGCGGGTGATGCGATCAGACCGCAGCAGCGCGGCTTCATCGAGCACCTGACGGCCTATCGTGACGGCGTCGTTCGGACCACCGATGCGCATGACCAAAGTAGCCAGTCGAGTGCGCGAAAATACCCGCGATCGCGGATAGTTCTTGCCATGCAACGCGACAGCATTACGAAGCCTGGGGGCCGCGATCTCCGGATCATGTTCCGCGTGTGCAAGCGGAATCAACGCCTTTCCGATACTGCCGTGATGTTCGGCCTGGTCATAGTAGGTCAACCACGGCGGAGTCGACTCGTCAGCGCTGTCGTGAAAATAGGCGTCGGCCTTGGCGATTTCTGACCGCGCTTCGCCGTGCCGACTGGTCACTGCGAGCAGGCGCGCGCGAAGAGTATGGAGCATCGCTCGTGCCGTGTTGACCAACCGGTCGGCGCGCACCTGGGCGAACTCGATCATCGAGAGTGCATCGTCGAACTCACCAAGATATGCGGCCTTGCGGGACATCTCTGCGAGAGTATTCGCACGCAGACCCCACGATCCACTGTGGTCAGCACACCACAACGCGAAGCGGAAACACTGATCCGCCGCCGTGTTGGCGGAAATATCGAACGCCGCGTACGCGACCACGCTGGCGAGGTTCCCGACAGCCTCAACCATCGCACGTCGGACATCGTCATCAGCACGTGCGTCCAACAGCTTCCCGGCCCACCGAAGCTGTGTCACCGCGGCTTCGCACGACAGCCCACCCCCGAAAACATTCTCCGCTGTCGCAACGGCCCGAGTCGTGGAACGGACATGTTCCACGTCGCTCCAACTGATCCGATCAGGCACCGGTGTGTCAACCGAAATCTGGCGCAAGAACTCGCCCGGCTCGCTGCCGAGCCCCGCCGACGCGAACGCGCAGGGAACCGGACCCCTGAGTTGGCGGTGACTCCCTCCGTCGCGAAGCTGATCGGCCTGTGCCTGCGCGTCTGTGAGGACCGCATCGCGACTGTGGCGCTCATGCCGTTCACGAGCGTTCACCAGCTCGAGATAGGTCTGAAGCAACACTCCACACGCGTCGAGGGCGGTGTCGAGTGCCTTCCACATGTCCATGTTGCCCAGACCGCGCCCTCGCTCCAGGTGCGCGATGGTGGTGCGGTCCACAAACACCCTGGTCGCCAGCTGACCTTGCGTGAGGTTTGCGGCCGCACGGAAGGTCGCGAGCCTTTCGCCCAGTACGCGACGCTGATCCGTGAGCACGCGTGGGTCCTGCCCCGTACGCCTCTCCACCGCCACAAACTACCTCAACTGAGGGTGCTCGTCTTGTGACGGCCCGTGTGACCGATCCGGCCACTCGCTACCCCACCTCGACGGCCACCAGCGACGGTCAGGTCAGACGCGCCTGACCATGGCGCGACCGAAGGCGGGGAGTGGATGCGGTGGCGAGCGTGACCGAACTGGACATCCTCATCGAGGAAGCCGGCAGGCGCGGCTACCTGTGGCACCAGTTTCGACCAGACCACCATGGTCCGGAGGTTCTGGCCGGTGTCTTCCAGTGGGACCGATGTGCTGACGTGGTGGTGCTCACCGATGAGAAGGGCACGCACGCATACCGCACGCCGACCGATCCCGCCATCGACGTGTTCGCGCCCGCGCACGTCCACTGGTGGTACGGCCGAAGCGACGACACCGTGAAACTACCCACGGTCGGCGCGATCTTGCCTGGGGTCTGCATGGTCTGGATCCTCCGTGCGTTGCTGACCCTCCCCATGCCAGCCGAGCCCGGTGGCTCGCCATCGCTCATCCCCGCCCCGAAGGGAACGGGGGTACCCGGCGAACGGGTTCCTGTTCGCATACGAAGGCGGGTTGGCCGTGACAGGTTGGGAGTGTTCGCATGAGTGGATCTCGTCACTACCTGGCCGCGCTCAAAGCGCTACACGAACTGTTCGTCAACTATCCGGTCCGCGCGAAGATGTCCTCGATCCATATCGCAACGGACTCGACGGGACGGATCTCGATCTTGGCTTACCTGGACAAGACTGATCCTGTGGTGTCGGCCGCTGGAACAGTCGAATGGACACGCACTCTTACCAAGAGTAAGAGCTGGGCGTGGCGCACACCCAACAGTAATGAGTTCTACGTTGCGACCGTCGGCTACGCGCCCGAGTGCGCCGAGATGCAGATCGCCGTCCTGGCCGGACCGGTTCCACACGACTGCTATCTCGACTTCGACCTCGAGCCGGACTTCTCAGAAGAGTTGAGCGCTAACGTGGTGTACCGATGGCTCGGTGACGAGATCGCGAACAACTGGCCCTTCGAGCCGCTCCCCACCGGCTGGAACCAACTCACGACACATACTGGAGCGAAATTGTGACAGCTACACCGTTTGCCCTGGTCAGTGCGGAAGATCGGGACAAGATATTCGCGTACGGGCTGGATATCGACCTACCGTCCGGCCGCGAGGTGATCACGTTTCGTCGCGACCCCACTGGACAGTGCCTGTTCGGCGTCCATCGGACCGTGGAAGCGGCGCGACAGCGATTCAGCACCGTCACGCCTGTGGAACTCGTCTGGGAACCTGGTTGTCATTGTTGCCTGTGTGTCACCGGAAACGAGGACTGCGATCTCGACGGCGCCTGCGCAAGCCATATCAGCTGACACCGTGGCTACTTACGCGCCTCGGCGGGTGTTGGCTACCAGGGTGGTCGCGGCCGTGGCCAGCATTGAGGAGTCGTTGCTCATGATCAGGAAACCGAAGCCCCGAGCGGCCAGTTCCCGGGCCCGCGCCGCGTCCGCGCCGAGAGCGAAGCCGCAGGGCTTGCCCCTGCTGGTGGCGACCGCGAGCACCGAGTCGATCAACTCGGTCACCTTCGGGTCGGTCGCGGCGACACCCATCTCCATGGACAGGTCGGCGGCGCCGATCAGGACTCCGTCCACGCCGTCCAGCGCGAGGATCTGGTCCGCGGCGCGCATCGCCGTCTCGCTTTCCAGTTGTGGCAGGCACAGCGCGCGTTTGTTGCCGAACTCCAGGTACTCCGCGCGCGGCAGTCCGCCCCAGCGGCCCGCCCGGCTGGTACCACCGGAACCACGTGTCCCCGCCGGGGGGAACCTCGTCGCGCGCGCGACGGCGGTCGCCTGTTCCGGAGTGTCCACATGGGGCACGAGCACTCCCCCGGCACCCGCGTCCAGCACCCGCTGGATCATCGACGCGCCATGGTCGGGAACCCGCACCAGCGGCGTCACGCCATGCGCCGACGTGATCGCGATGAGCGTGTACACCGTCTCCAGGCTCAGCAGGGTGTGTTCCAGGTCGATGACCACGAAGTCGAACCCCGCGGCGGCCGCGATCTCCGCGGTGTCGGGCGCGGGGATCTTCAGCCACGTCCCGATCGGCGGGAGGTCGCCGGTCCTGTCGAACATCATGCCTGCTCCGTAACGGTTCGGTGCTCTGCGGACCAGAAAACGATCTTTCGGTTGCACACCACGACGATCGCGTGCAACGCCAGGCCGATCGCGGACAGGATCACCAGGACGGCGAACGTGCGTGACACGTCCAGGGTGAAGTTCGTCGCCTGGATGACATAGCCGAGGCCGGCGTTCGCGCCGACGAACTCGGCCACGATGGCGCCGGTGACCGACAGTACGACCGCGACGTCCAGGCCGGCGAAGATGTGTGGCAGTGCCGAGGGAATCTGCAGGCGCCGCAACACGTCCAGCCGGCTCGCGCCGAACGATCGGAGCATGTCGATCTGGTCGGGATCGGCCGAGCGCAGCCCGAGGATCGCGTTGATCAGCAGTGGGAAGAACGCGATGAGGGCGGTGGTCAGCACCTTCGACGTCATCTCGGTGCCGAACCAGACGACCAGCAGCGGCGCCATCGCCACCTTCGGAATAGTCTGGGTCATCACGATCAGCGGGAACAACGCCTTGTCGAGCGTCCGCGACTGGGTGACCAGGAACGCGCACAGCAACGCCGCGGCGACCGCGAGACCGAAGCCGAGCAGGATCTCCTGCAGTGTCACCCAGGCGTGCTCGATCAGCGAACCATCGCCCAGACCGTCCACAAGCGACGCCACGACGTCGGTTGGTGCGGGCACGAGCACGATGGGCACGTCGAACACCCGCACGGCGACCTGCCAGGCGACCAGGACGAACGCCAGCACCGAAGTACTGAGCACCACCCCGGGCACCGGCCCTCGGGTCTTCTCCGGCGGTGGCTCCAGGTCCTGTTCGATGTCGGCGGGGCCAGCTGATCTGGTCATGGGTCCTCCCACGAGCGCGGCCTAGTGGGCGCTGTTCTCGGAATTGAGTAGCACCCGGATACGACGGACGATCGCGCCGAACTCGGGTGTGTTGATGTTCTCCAGCCCACGCGGGCGCGGCAGGTCGACGTCGATGATGTCGGCGATCCGTCCCGGCCGCGGCGTCATCACCACGACGCGGTCGGACAGCAGCACGGACTCGGGGATGCTGTGGGTGACGAACAGGACGGTCTTGCGGTCCCGCTCCCAGATGTTCAGCAGGTCCATGCCCATCTGGTCGCGGGTCATCGCGTCCAGCGCGCCGAAGGGCTCGTCCATGAGCAGGATCTCCGGGTCGTGCATGAGCGCGCGCCCGATGCCGACCCGCTGCTGCATCCCACCGGACAGCTCGCCGGGATAGCGGTCGGCGAACTCCGACAACCCCAACATGGTCAGCATCTCGGCGGCCCGGTCCTGGGCCTCCCTCGGCGTCAGCCGGCGGTTGATGTCCTGCGATATCAACAGGTTCTTGGTCACCGTGCGCCACGGCAGCAGCAACGGCTGCTGGAACACCGTGCCGAGCCGGTGCTGGTGGTCGTCGACCTCGCCGGAGGTGCGCTTCGTGAGTCCCAGTAGGACCTTCAGCAGCGTGCTCTTGCCGCACCCGCTCGGGCCGACGATCGAGACGAACTCACCTCGGGCCACCGAAAGACTCACGTCGTGCAGGGCGTTCACCACGCGCGCGGGACCGCGCCTGGTCCGCCGGGTGGTGTATCGCTTGTGGACATGCCGCAACTCGACGGCACAGTCGATCTGCGCGACGGTGGTGCCAACGGTGTCAGCCATGGTGTCCCTCCTCGGTGGTGCCGCCACCCATCTCGGCGGTGACCCTGGCGGCGGCCTCGGCGAGCAACGCCGTCTCCTTGACGCTCCCGTCCGGCGGCAGCAGATGTGCGGTGCCGACGAAGGCGAGCGTGGCGCAGATCGCCGACTTGTCGAAGACCGGCGCGGCGATCACGCTGATCCCCCGCGCGTTGATGATGGGCTCGGTCAGCCCTCGGTCGCGGATCCCGTCGATCTGCTCCCGAACATGCATCCGCTGGTCGGCCGGGAGTGTCCCGAGTAGCCGGTCGGCGGCGAGCTGGTCGGGCAGGAACGCCAGGAAGACCAGCGCCTGCGCGGCGTTCAGCGGCAGCTGGGAGCCCATCCGAACCGTGACGATGGTGCCATGTGAGTCGTCATCCTCCACATGGGACACTACCGGACCCGACGGGCCCCACAGGCTCAGCACGACGGTGAGGCCGGTGACCCTGGTGAGGTCGCGCATGTGTGTCGCGGCCACCTGGATGACCTTGCGACGGCCGATGGCGAACGCGCCGAGCTGCAGCAGCAGCCGCCCGGGGGTGAACACCGAGTTGCGTTCCTCGGTGCGCTCCAGCAGGCCGGCGGCCTCCAACGAGGCGAAGTACCGGTGCAGCGTGGTGCGGTTGAGACCGAGCCGCTCGGCCGCCTCGGCGACGGTGATCTCCGGGGTCTCCGGCGCGAACAACGTCAGGATCTGCGCCGTGCGGGACACCGCCTGAATGTCCCCGTTCGACGCGGTACCCGTCTCGGGTCCACCTGACGTCATCGTCGTCCTCACCTTCGCCGTCATGTCCATCAGCCGAACATGATGTGCGGAAACATAGAGCATCTTCCCGGAGTCGGCAACGGATCGCGGCAAATTCGGGGGTTGACATCTCTCATGGTGAACATGAAGTGTGCATAGTGAACATTACGAAGGGGGTTCACCCGCAATGTCTCCACCCGACGCCCTGGTCCGCGTACTCCGTGGCTCCGTCGACCTGCACTGCCACTCCGGCCCAAGCCCGTTTCCCCGCGAGCTCGACCACGCGGAGGCCGCCGCCGACGGCGACCGGATCCAGTTACGCGCGATCCTGGTGAAGTCCCACCACCACAGCACGGTCATGGACCTGCTCGCGATGCGCGACCGGCTCGCCGAGACCACCACCGCCGCCTACGGCGGGATCGCGCTCAATAGCCAGGTCGGCGGCATCAACCCGTACGCGGTGGCGATGGCGCTGCGGATGGGCGGGCGCGCGGTCTGGTTCCCGACCTTCTCCTCCGGCCGGCACATCGAGTGCCATCCCGAAGGCGACGGCTTCCCCACCACGGCGGTGCCCGTGCCCTCAACGCAGGTGGACTTCGTCGACGCCGCGGGCGAGTTGCTGCCCGAGGTCTACGAGGTGCTCGACTACATCATCGAGGCCGGCGCGCTGCTGTCGGGCGGACACAACCACCCGGACCTGATCACCCAGCTGTTCACCGCGGCCAAGGCGCGCGGCGTGCGCCGGATGGTGATCAACCACCCCAACTTCGTCATCGGCGCCGACCCGGCACAGTGCCGTGAGCTGGTGGGCCTCGGCGCCTACGTCGAACACGAGTGGGGCATGTACGACCCGGAGGGCTACCGCAAGTGGGACCCCAAACAGCTCATGGACTGGATCGAGCAGATCGGGCCGGAGCACACGGTGCTGGCCTCCGACCTCGGCCAGGCCGGCAGGCCGCGTCCGGTCGACGCGCTGCTCCGGGTCGCCGCGACCCTGCTTGACCTCGGCCTGCCAGAGCGGGACCTGCAGCGGATGACCCGCGACAACCCGGCGTTCCTCCTCGGCCTCGACGACTAGCGAGACGACCAGCGAGACGACCAGCGAAAGGCGGATCCATGTACGACAAGAGCGACGCCCGCGCGAGCCTCGCCACCGCACCCGGCCCGACGCCACAGGGCAGGGTCGCCGCCCCGGAGTTGCTCGACTTCGACCGGCAGGAGCCGCAGGAGACCACGGCCGCCGGCAGCCGGTCGTGGCTGGGGCGCGGGCAGAACTTCGTGCTCGCCTACACCTCGGCCCGTGCCGGTGACCCGTTCGTCCGCAGTGGACAGCCCGACGAGTACGTCGTCGTGCTGCCCCACGACGAGTCCAGCGTCGAGGTCACCGCGGGTGGCGAGACCGTGACGGCGACCGGCCGCACGATCGTCGTCGTACCACCAGGTGACAGCACGGTCACCGCGACCGTCGACTGCGACCTGGTCCGGCTGTTGACCGTCCGTGCCGACGACCTCGCGCAACGTTGCGGCAACGCGGAATCCTATGTGGAGGACCACCCGCACGTGCCGCCGTTCGTCGCGTGGCCGGACCCGCCTGCCGGCTTCCGGATCCGGACCTACCCGGTCGCGGACCTCGAGCGGTCGCCGGACCGGTTCGGCCGGATCTTCCGGTGCAGCACGTTCATGGTGAACTTCCTGTTCCCCCACGAGGGCCCTCGGGACACCACCAAGCTCTCCCCGCACCACCACGACGACTTCGAGCAGTGCTCGCTCGCGGTGCGCGGTGAGTTCGTCCACCACATCCGTACCCCGTGGACGACCAGGCTCGACGACTGGCGCGAGGACGTGCACCATGCGTGTGGGAGCCCGTCGGTCGCGGTGATCCCGCCGCCGACCGTGCACACGACACAGGCGACCGGCAGGGGAACCAACCAGCTCATCGACATCTTCTGTCCGCCACGGGCGGACTTCTCAGCCAAGCCAGGCTGGGTGCTCAACGCCGAGGAATATCCGGCACCCTGAGTTTCTGGGCGTTCAAGGAGGAACACATGCCCAAGCCCTCGTACAGAGTCCTCATCGGACTGCTCGCCGCCATGCTCGTCGCCACCCTCACCGCCTGCGGTGGGGCCGCGAGCGGCGGCGACTCGACGAAACTGAAGGTCGCCGTCACCACCCCGACCTGGAACGCCGGCTTCGCCACGTTCCTGCTCTCCCAGGCAGAAGGCTACTTCGCCGACGAGGGCATCGAGGTCGAGTTCACCCTGCCGCCATCTGGCACGCAGGCCGCACAGCAGGTGATCGCGGGCGGCGCCGACATCGCCCTGGTCACCCCGGAACCGGTGATCATCGGCGCGACCAAGGGCACCGACCTCACCTACTTCGCCTCCTACTACGGCGACTGGATCTACGGTCTGGCCGCGCTCGACGGCTCGGGCATCAGCAAGGTCAGCGACCTCAAGGGCAAGCGCATCGGCGTGACCAACGTGAGCAGCTCCGGCGCGACCTTCGCCAGGGTCGCCCTGCAGCTGGCCGGCCTCAGCGAGGACGACGCGACGCTGGTGCCGATCGGGGTCGGCGCGCAGCAGGTCACCGCCATCAACGACGGCCAGGTCGACGCGCTCGCGCTGTGGGACACCCAGTACCAGCTCGTCAAGAACGCCGGGATCACCATCACCGAGCTGCCGGTGGCGGAGATGACCGACATGTTCGGCGGCGGTTTCGTCGCCCGCAAGAGCAGGCTCGCCGAGGACTCCGAGGCGTTCGTCAAGTTCGGTCGCGCGTTCGCCAAGGGCGTGGTGTACGCCCAGGCCAACCCGGAGGCCGCCATCGACGCCATGTGGGAGTCCCAGCCGGACACCCGGCCAGGGGCCGACGTCCCCGAGGCCGAGGCCCGTGCCCAGCAGGTGAAGGTGCTGCAGGTCCGGATGGACGGCCTCGGTGTCCCGGAAGGACAGCAGGACTGGGGCACCATCGACCCCGAGCGGGTGCAGCGTGCCATCGACTTCGCGCAGACGGCCGCCCTCATCGAGGGGACCGTTGAGGTCGACAAGATCCTCGACACCAGCCTGCTCGAACAGATCAACGACTTCTCCCGTGACGAGGTCATGAAACAAGCCTCGGCGAAGAAGTGAGGCTCGGCCTGGCACTCGACCTCGGCTCGGCGGCTCCGGTCGCCGAGCAGGTCGCCGCGGCCCTGCCGCTGCTACGCACCGCCGAGGAGTCCGGTGTGGACACGGTGTGGCTCGGTGAGAGCTACCACCGGAAACCGGAGCCGTTCCACCTGCCGGCAACGCTGATCGTGCTCGCCCACCTCGCGGCGCACACCTCGTTGCGGCTGGGCACCGGGGTGCTGCTGCTGCGCGCCTACGACCCGGCGCGCCTCGGCTACGAGACCGCGCTGGTCGACCAGCTCTGCGGCGGGCGGCTGTCGGTCGGTGTCGGGCTCGGGCCGGCCGAGCTGGGCACCCGGTTCGCCGGCGGCACCGACATGGACGCCGCACTGCGCGCGCTGCGGGCGGCCTGGGACGGCGGGGTGGTTCCCGGGCCGGTCTCCCCCGGCGGGCCGCGGCTGCTGGTCGGCGGCGGGACCACCGCGTCGGTCCGGCGGGCAGCGGAGCTTGGCGACGGCTACTACGCGGCGACGAACTACTCCGATCGCCTGCTGGCGCGCCAGGCCATGGCCTACCGGGAGCGCGGCGCGGAGGGTGAGGTGGTGGCCAACCGGATGTGCCTCATCCATCCGGACGCGGACACCGCCCGCACGCTCGCCGCACGCCACCTGTCCCCCGTGCTCGACTACTACTCCAGCCGTGGCCTGTGGAAGTCCACACCGGACGATCCCACGCCGGAGATCCCGTCGCTCATCGGCACTCCGGCCGACGTCGCGTCCGCGCTGCGCCGGTATGCCGACCTCGGGGTCACGACCGTCAACCTTCGGGTCACGCCGCACGGCACGCCGCCGGACGTGGCCCGCCGCACCATCGAACTGGCCGCCGCCCTGAACTGAAATGTGAGAGCCGATGCCATCCTCTTTCGTCTACGCCGCGGTGCGCACCCCGTTCGGCCGCTACGGCGGCGCACTGTCGGGGGTGCGGACCGACGACCTCGCCGCCACCGTCCTGTCCGGACTCCTCGCCAGGACACCTGAGCTTGACCCGGCGCGGATCTCCGATGTCGTGTACGGCAACGCCAACGGCGCCGGCGAGGACAACCGCAACGTCGGCCGGATGGCGGTGCTGCTGGCCGGTCTGCCGGTCAGCGTGCCGGCCACGACGGTGAACCGGTTGTGCGGGTCCAGTCTGGACGCGGCCATGATGGCCTCGCGGGCGGTGGAAACCGGGGACGCGGACATCGTGGTGGCCGGCGGCGTCGAGTCGATGAGCCGCTCGCCGTGGGTGATGTCCAAGCCGGTCAAGGGTTTCCCGGCGGGCGACGCGACACTGGTGTCAACCGCGCTCGGCTGGCGGCTGGTGAACCCGCTGATGAATCCGGAGTGGACGGTGTCCAACGGGGAGGCCAACGAGCAGCTGGCCGACCGGTTCGGCGTCACCCGCGAACAGCAGGACGCGTTCGCGCAGCGGTCACACCGGCTCGCCGACCAGGCCTGGCACGACGGCTTCTACGACGACCTGGTCGTGGCCGTGCCGGGCACGGACCTGAAGCGGGACGAGGGAATCCGGGCGGACAGCACGATCGAGAAGCTCGCCACCCTCAAGCCCGCGTTCCGGCAGGGCGGACGGATCACCGCGGGCAACGCGTCCCCGCTGTCCGACGGCGCGTCCGCGGTGCTGATCGGCTCGGCGGACGCCTCGGCCACGATCGGCGCCGACCCGATCGCCAGGATCGCCGGGCGCGGCGCGGTCGGCACCGAACCACAGGCCTTCGGTTACGCGCCGGTCGCCGCCGCCGAGCGCGCGCTCGCCGCGGCCGGGATCACCTGGGCGGACGTGGGCGCGGTGGAGCTGAACGAGGCGTTCGCGGCGCAGTCGTTGGCCTGCGTCAACGCCTGGCCGATCGACCCCGAGCTGGTCAACACCCGGGGCGGCGCGATCGCTCTTGGCCATCCCCTCGGCGCGTCCGGCGGCCGGATCCTCAGCACGCTCACCGCGGTCCTGCGCGAGCGCCGCGCGCGGTGGGGCGTGGCCGCCATCTGTATCGGCGTCGGCCAGGGCCTCGCGGTCGTCCTCGAGAACACGGACTGATGGTCGAGATCTCACCGGACACCGACACGGCCGTCCGCGGCGTCGCCGACGGTTCGACCGTGCTGATCGGCGGCTTCGGCCCGGCCGGGCAGCCCTACGCCATCATCGACGCGTTGCGGCGCACCGGGGCCAGGGACCTGACGGTGGTGAACAACAACGCGGGCAACGGATCCACCGGGCTGGCCGCGCTGCTCGCCACCGGCCAGGTACGCAAGATCATCTGCTCGTTCCCCCGGCAGACGGACTCGTTCGTGTTCGAGGAGCTGTACCGCGACGGCCGGATCGAGCTGGAGGTCGCGCCGCAGGGCAACCTGGCCGAACGCATCCGCGCGGCCGGCGCCGGGATCGGCGCCTTCTACACCCCGACGGGCGCGGGCACCTGGCTCGCCGAAGGCAAGGAGGCCCGCGTCATCGACGGCCGAGAGTACGTGTTGGAGTACCCGATCCACGCCGACGTCGCGTTGATCCGCGCGCACACCGCCGACGAGGCGGGCAACCTCGTGTACCGCAAGACCGGCCGCAACTTCGGCCCGATCATGGCGACCGCGGCCCGGCTCACCGTCGCGGAGGTGACCAGGGTCGTCCCGATCGGCGACCTGGACCCGGAAACCGTGGTGACACCGGGAATCTTCGTGAACCGGGTGGTGATCGCGCCATGACCGTCGAGCACGCCGACCGCGGCCCGCTCGACCGGGCCGAGCTGGCCGGCATGGTGGCCAGGGACATCCCGCCCGGCTCCTATGTGAACCTCGGCATCGGGCAGCCGACGGCGGTGGCCGACCACCTGGACCCGGCGGGCGGCATCGTGCTGCACACCGAGAACGGCATGCTGGGCATGGGCCCGCGCGCCACCGGCGACGAGGTGGACCCGGATCTGCTCAACGCCGGCAAGATCCCGGTGACCGAACTGCCTGGCGCGGCGTACTTCGACCACGCGCAGTCCTTCGCGATGATGCGCGGCGGGCACCTCGACGTGTGCGTGCTCGGCGCGTTCCAGGTCGCGGCGGACGGCACGCTGGCCAACTGGCACACCGGCGCGAAGGACGCGATCCCGGCCGTGGGCGGCGCGATGGACCTGGCCGTCGGCGCGAAGGCGGTCTTCGTGATGATGACCCTGTTCGACAAGACCGGCGCACCGAAACTGGTGCCGGAGTGCGGCTATCCGATCACCGGCCGCCGCTGTGTCAGTCGCGTCTACACCGAACAGGCGGTCTTCCACCTCACCGGCGGCCAGATCGTGGTCACCGAGACCTTCGGCACCACCCTGCCCGACCTGCGCGCCCGCCTCGACGTCCCGCTGACCGGCTAGCACTCCCGCCCCGGGTCAACTGCTCTGAATGCCCCATTCAGGACGGTGAACGTCGCCAATGCCTCATTCAGGGCATCGCAGGGCGCGGCGTAGCACCTTGCCGCTGGCGTTGCGCGGCAGCTCGTCGACCACCGCCACCGTTCTCGGTACCTTGAAGTTCGCCAGCCGCTCGCGGGTCCAGGCGATCAGCTCGGCCGGCACGAGCTCGACGCCGAGGCGCGGGATCACGAACGCCTTGGGCACCTCGCCGAGGCGCTCGTCGGGCACGCCGATCACGGCGACCTCGGCCACCGCCGGATGGTGGGCGATGGTCTGCTCCACCTCGGCCGGTGACACGTTGAACCCGCCGACGATGAACAGGTCCTTGAGCCGGTCGGTGATCGTCAGGTTGCCCTCCGCGTCCAGCGTCCCGACATCGCCGGACCGCAGCCACCCCGCGGCGTCGATGGCGGCCGAGGTGGCCTCGGGGTCCTGCCAGTAGCCAGGGGTCACGTTCGCGCCTCGGATGAGCACCTCCCCCGGCTCGCCGGGGGCGACGTCCCGGCCGTCGGGGTCCACCACCCGCAGCTCGACGCCCGGCACGGCCCGCCCGCTGGTGCGCGCGATCGTCGCCGGCGGGTCGCCCGCCCGGCACATGGTCGCCGTGCCACAGCACTCGGTCATGCCGTAGGCGGTGACGAACCGGTCGAACGGCAGTTCGGTGCGGGCCCGTTCGACCAGGGCGACCGGGACGACGGCCGCGCCGGTGGCGGCGACCCGCAGCGAGCTGAGGTCGTGGTCGCGCCGGTGTGGACTCTCCAGCAGCGAGTAGTACAGGGTCGGCGGTCCGTTCATCACCGAGATCCGCTCGCGCTCGATCAGGCGCAGCGCCTCGGCCGGGTCGAACACCGCCAGCGGCACGATGGTCAGGCCGTGCATGAGGCTGGTGAGCATGCCCGCCTTGTTGCCGCCGGTGTGGAAGAACGGCAGCGTCACCAGGTAGCGGTCGCCCGCGCGCAGCCCCCACACCTCGGCGTAGGCGCGGTAGAGGTCAAGGCCGGGGCCGTGTGGGAGGGTCACGCCCTTCGGCGTGCCGGTGGTGCCCGAGGTGAAGATGATCTCCGCGAGGTCGTCCGGCCGGACGGCGTCGGCGGCCGCGCGCACCGCCTCGGCCGGCACCTCGGCGCCACCGGCGAGCAGGTCGGCCCACCCGAGCACGCCGGGCGCGGCCCGGTCGGCGAGGTCGACCACGGTCAGGCCGGCGAGCAGGCCGGGTGCGCGCAGCGCGCCGGCGTAGTCGTAGCCGAGGAAGCCGTCCTCCACCAGAGCAGCGACCGCGCCGACCCTGGCCAGGATCTCGCGCGCCTCCTGGCCGCGGTACCGGGTGTTCAGCGGCACCACGATCGCGCCCGCGTGCTGCAGTGCCAGCGAGGCGACCACCCAGCGCAGCGAGTTCGGCGCCCACAGGCCCACCCGGTCGCCCCGGCCGACGCCAAGGCCCAGCACCCCGCGGGCGGCCTCGTGCACGGCCGACGCGAGTGCGGCGTAGGTGAGCTCGGTGTCACCATCGCGCACCGCCACCGAGCCGGCGAAGCGCCGCGCGCTGGCGGCCAGCATCGCCGGGATCGTCCGTTCGGTCACTGACCCTCCCTAATGATGCTGTCTTAGGTGTCTTGACAATGATGAACACCGATCGGCGCTACGCTGGGTCCGGACCGGCACCCGAAGGAGAACGGCATGCGACAGCTGCGCCAACCGCGCCTGGCGGAGATCGTGGCGGCGCGGCTGCGCGATGACATCCTCACCGGCAAGCTCAAGGAGGGCGACAGTCTTCCTCGGCAGGAACACCTGTTCACCGACTTCCGGGTGAGTCTGCCGGCCGTGCGCGAGGCGATGCGGATCCTGGAGACCGAAGGGCTTATCACGGTGCGGCGCGGCAACGTCGGCGGCGCCGTGGTGCACCTGCCGACACCGGAGCGCATCGCCCGCACGATCACCATGGTCCTGCAGACCCGCGACACCACCATGGGCGACGTCAGCGGCGCGCTGCTGCACCTGGAGCCGGCGTGTGCCGCGTTGTGCGCCACCCGGCCCGACCGCGCGGACACGGTGGTGCCGGCGCTGCGCGCGGTGCTCGCCGAGCAGGAGGCGACCTTCGACGACCCGGAGCAGTTCCCGGCCCACGCCAGGAAGTTCCACGAGACCCTGGTGCGCCACTGCGGGAACGAGACGATGATCGTCCTCGTCGGCTCGCTGGAGACCATCTGGACCGCGCACGAGTCGACCGTGTGGTCCGACGCGTCCATGGTGGACAGTGCGCCCGACCAGACCTCGCCGCTGGCGCGCAGGTCCCGCCGGGCCGCGCTGCGCGATCACGAGAAGCTGGTCGACGCGATCGCCGCCGGCGACGAGAAGCGCACGGTGGCCCTGGCCAGTGCCCACCTCGCGGCCACCAGGAAGTCCAGCCTCGAGTCGGCCAAGAACGACACGGTGAACACCAACCTGTTGGACGACATCGACTTCTCCACTCGCCGATAGTCCAGCGATCACCACCCGTGCAGTTCCGGCAGGACGCGGTCGGCGAACCGTTTCAGGTCGGCGTACGCCTCGTCCCGAATGGACACCCCAGCGGTGGGTCCTGAGTGGACGATGTCGGTCAGCGGCAGCGTGTCGGTGACCGCGCGCAGCGTGCCGAGCACGGTGTCCGCGTCGCCGATCAGCTCGAAGTCCCGGTAGGCGTCCGGGCCGGGGGCCAGACCGTAGTCGAGGTCGGGGTCGCCCATCTCGAGCCGGATCTGCCGGTAGAAGTCCCACCGCTGGAAGTACAGCTCCTTGTTGCGCTCCCACACCGCGTCCGGCGGCTCGTCGGTCACGGTCATCGACCACGGGTTGGAGATCCGCCTGGTGGCCGGGTCGACCCCCGCCTGCGCGAGCCCGTCGAGATAGGCGGCGTGGAAGGCCGGGTCGACGCTCGCGCCATGGAGGTTCGCGCCGTGGCGGCCGGCACGGGCCGCGGCCGGCGGGGCGGTGGCCGCCACCCACAGCGGCGGATGCGGCCGCTGCAACGGCTCCGGGGTGACCGTGATGTCCGTGAGGTCGTAGTACCTGCCGGTGAAGGAGAACGGCCGCTCGGTCCAGGCCTTGCGCAGGACCTGAAGCCCCTCCTCCATCCGCGACGGGCGGGTCTTCGGCGAGTGTCCGAACGCGACGTACTCCAGCGCCCGGTGACCGCTGCCGACGGTGACGTCGAGCCGGCCGTCGCTCAGGTGGTCGATCACCGCCAGTTCCTGGGCGAGCCGGGCGGCGTGGTGCAGCGGCAGAATCTGGCAGTAGGAACCGATCCGCGCGGTCGAGGTGCGTTCGGCCAGCAGGGTGAGGAACACCGTGACCGACGGGGCGTAGCCGTCCTTGGTGAAGAAGTGCTCCTGCACCATCAGGTAGTCGAAGCCCATCGCCTCGGCCTCACCGAACAGCCACAGCCGGTCCTCCCAGAACTGCCGCCACGGCTCGCCGTTCGGGTTGCGCAGGTCCATGGTGAAGCCGACCTTCATCGGACACTCCTTGGTATCGAACGGATCTCACGGCCGGCCGGCGCCCGGCACGTCGACCTCGACCACCTCGACCGCGCCGTGGAACTCGCCCCTGGCGAGCATCTCCGGTGAGGTCCGGGCGGTCAGCACGAACAGGTCCCGACGCGCCGGGCCGCCGAGCACGCAGGCCGTTGCCCATCTGCCGGGCGTGCGGACACGGGCGGTCTCCCGGCCGCCGGCCGCGACCCGGACCACGGCCTCGGCGTCCAGGCACGCGACCCACACCTGGCCGTCGGCGTCCAGGCACATGCCGTCCGGGCGCAGGTCGCCGAGGTCGGCGAAGACCCGCCGGCCGCTGAGCGTGCCGTCCGGCGCCCGGTCGAACGCGGTGATCACGTTGCCCTCGGTCTCGCTGACCAGCAGGGTGCGCTCGTCGTCGGTGAGCACCACCGCGTTGGGGAAGCGCAGGCCGTCGGCCACGACCCGCACGGCGCCGTCGGGCTCGACCATGACCAGTGGCGCCGGTTCGAGCGGGGCGCCCGCGCCGAGGTCGAAGCCGAAGCTCGACACGTAGGCCCGGCCCGCGCTGTCCAACACGATGTCGTTGGCGTCGTGGCGCGCCCGGCCGGCGAGGTCGGCGTAGGTGGAGACCGCACCCGACGGGGTGCGCCGCAGGATCTTCTGGTCACGCTGTGACACCACGAGCAGTGACCCGTCTGGCTGGAACTCCAACCCGGACGGGCCAGCCTGGACCTGGAGCACCCGTTCGAGCCGGCCCGCGTGGTCCACTGTGTACACATAGCCGCCGTACAGGTCGGAGAACCACAACGCGTCGTCGAACCAGCGCGGGCCATCACACAGCACGAGCCCACTGTCGACGAGCACCCTCGTGTCGGCCATGCGCCACCTCCGGTCAAACACTCATATTATTGCTATATTAGAGAGAACAATGAATTCTGGCGCGACGTGGCGATCGCTCGCCGACCTGCTCGCCGCCGCCGCGGCCGACGCCGCGACCACCGTCGCCCTGCGCTGCGGCCAGGACCAGCTGACCTACGCACAACTCGCCGACACCGTCGGTCGGGGCGCCGCGGCCTGGCACGCCCTCGGCCTGACCACCGGCCAGCGGGTGGCGGTGATCGCGGTCAACACGCTCGACTGCGCGGTGGCGATGCTGTCGGTCGTGGTCGCCGGTGGCGTGCTGGTGCCGCTGAACCCGCGCTACCCCACCGCCGAGACCGCCGCGATCCTCGCCCGCGCCGACTGCCGGTTCCTGGTCGCGCAGGACACCTTCCGCGACCGTCCACTCGCGACCGACGCGGCGGCGCTCGTGCCGCCGGCGCGGCTGGTCCGCCTCGACGGCGCGGCCGGCGGGCCGGGCGTGCGGTGGCCGGACCTGCTGGCCACCGCGACCGGCCACGGTCGGGCCACGCCGGCCGAGTACGCGCTCGTCCAGTTCACCTCCGGCACCACCGGCGCGCCCAAGGGCGCGGTGCTGGCGCAGGCACCGCTGATGGCGACCGCGCGGACGTGGGCGGCCAACGTCGGCCTGCGCCGAGGTGAGGTGTTCCCGGTGACCTATCCGCTCGCCCACGTCGGCGGGTTCAAGACCGGGCTCGTCTCGCCGTTCCACGCCCGCGCGACGGCCGTGCTGCTCCCCCACGTGTCCCGCGCGAGCGTGGTGGCGTTGGTCGGCGGCGGCGAGGTCACCGTGCTGAACGCGCCGCCGACCGTCCACGGGTACGTGGTCGACGCGCTGCGGGCCGGTGACCTGCCGGCGCGGCCGGGAGTGCGCACCGCGGTGGTCGGTTCGGCCGTGGTGCCGCCGGATCTGGTCCACGCGCTGCTCGACGACCTCGGCGTGCTGGACGTGGTGATCGGCTACGGGCTGACCGAGGCCACCGGGGTGTGCACGATGACCCGGCTCGGCGACCCGAGGGAGCTGGTCTCCGCGTCGGTCGGGGCGCCGGTCGAGGGCGTCGAGGTGCGCATCGCCGGCCAGCCGGCCGGCCGGGGCCCCGAGCATGTCGGTGAGCTGGAAGTGCGTGGCGCCAACGTGATGGCCGGCTACCTCGCCGACCCGGCGGCCACCGAGGCGGTGCTCCACGACGGCTGGCTGGCCACCGGCGACCTGGCCTGGCTCGGCGCCGACGGCTACGTCCGGCTCGTCGGCCGCGTTCGTGAGCTGATCATCGTCGGCGGGTTCAACGTCCACCCCGCCGAGGTCGAGCACGTGTTGCGGGAGCACCCGGCGGTGCGCGACGCGGCGGTGGTCGGGGTCGCGCACGCGCGGCTGGGCGAGCTGCCGGCGGCGTTCGTGGTGGCCGACGGTGAGCCGGCGCTGCGTGCCTGGGTCATGGGCCGGCTCGCGGACTTCAAGGTGCCGCGCCACGTGTGGTTCGTCGGCGCGTTGCCCCGGGACGAGGCCGGCAAGGTGGCCAGGTCGGACCTGGCCCGGCTCGCCGAGGACCGCCTGTCCACTGTGGACGACGAGCGGACGGACGAGCGGACGGACGAGCGGACGTAGGCGGCCACGAGTTGCCCGACCAGCACGCCGTTGAGACGGTGATGGTCATGCGGATCGGTCTCGACCAGGACCAGCGTGCCTTCGCCGACGCGTGCGCGCGGCTCGCCGGTGACCTCGCCGGCCGCTGGTCGCCCGGTCGCGGCCCCGACGACGTCGCGCCGGTCGAGCCGGACGCCACGGCCTGGGCCCGCGTGTGCGCCGCGGGCTGGCTCACGGTCGGACTCGCCGAGGACGTGCCCGCGTCGGTCGTCGACCTGGCCGTGCTGGTCGAGCAACTCGGCTACCACACCGTGCCGGTGCCGGTGCTCGGCGCGCTGCTGGGCGCCGAACGGCTGCGCGCGGGCGGGGCGGACCCTGCGGTGCTGGCCCGCGTCGGCGCGGGCGAGCTGCGGGTGGCGCCGCTGCTGCGCGCCGATCTCACCGGGTTCGCGACCGACACCGACGCGGTGGCCTGGGACAGCGCGGGCGCCGAGGTCGCCTTCGCCGCCGACGGCACGGCACACCGCCTTGGCGACCCGCTGCCCGGCGCGGACCTCACCCGCCACACCCGCGCGGTCGGCACCGCCACGACCGGCATCCCGCTGGCCGATCCCGGTCAGCACGGGCGGTCGCGGCTGGCCGCGTTCGGCCGGGTGCTCGCCACCGCCGACCTGCTCGGGGTCATGCGGGCCGCGCTCGACGACGCGGTGGCCCACGCGCGGACCAGGACCCAGTTCGGCAGGCCCATCGGCGCGTTCCAGGCGATCCAGCAGCTCGCCGCCGAGAGCCTGGTGTCGGTGGAGGCCAGCCGCAGCGCGCTGTACCACGCCGCGTGGGCCGTGGACGCGCTGTCGCCGCCGGCCGCCCTGGCCGCGGCCAGCACCGCGAAGGCGTTCGTCGCGCCCGCCGCCGTCGAGGTGTGCGAGACGGCCATCCAGATCCTCGGCGGCGTCGGCCTGACCTGGGAGTCCCGCGCGCACGTCCGGCTGCGCCGCGCGCACACCTCCCGCGCGCTGTTCGGCGACGAACACCACCAGCTCCGCGCGCTCACCGACCACCTCCTAGGCGCGCGATGACCATGGACTTCGCCGACAGCCCCGAGGTCGCCGAGTTCCGCGCCGGCCTGCGGGCCTGGCTCGCCCGACGCCGGGACGACGCCGGCTGTTGGCACCGGGCGCTGGCCGAGGCGGGCTATGTCGCGGTGTCCCTGCCGGCCGAGTACGGCGGGCGCGGGCTCCCGGCCGACTACGAGGCGGTGATCGACGAGGAGCTGGCGCGGGCCGGGGCACCGCCGCCGCCACCCATCGGCCACCTCGCGCACGCCATCGCGGACTTCGGCTCGGCGCGGCTCCGGGCGCGGATGCTGCCCGGCCTGCTCGGCGGCACCGAGTCGTGGTGTCAGGGGTTCAGCGAGCCGGGCGCCGGCTCGGACCTCGCGAGCCTGACGACCACCGGGCGCCTGGCCGGCGACCACTACGTCGTCGACGGGCAGAAGACCTGGACCAGCGGGGCGATGCGGGCGAACCGGTGTCTGCTGCTGGCGCGCACCGAGCCGGACCGGCCCCGCCACCACGGGCTGTCGCTGCTGGTCGTCGACCTTGACTCGCCGGGCGTCGAGCGCCAGGAGATCACCCTCGCCGACGGCGGCCGGGAGCTCGCCGAGGTGTTCTTCGACGGCGTGCGCGTGCCGGTGGCCAACGTCGTCGGGGAGCCGGGACAGGGCTGGCGGATCGCGATGCACATGCTGACCTACGAACGCGGCCCGGCCGACATGGGCTGGGTCGGGCGGCTCGGGCAGGTGCTGGCCTCGGCGGTGGCCGACGTGCGCGCCGGACGCCGGGTGGCCGACGAGCCGTTGCGCAGGCGGCTCGCCGCGTGCGCGGTCAACCTGGACGTGCTGCGCTGGCAGGTGGCCAGGTCGCTGGCCAACCGGGACACCGCCGACGGCGCGGCCGGTTCGGTGGACAAGCTGCTGACCACCAGGGTCGAGCAGGAGCTGCACCACGTGGTGGCCGACCTCGCCGGTGCCGGCCTCGTACTGGGCGGGACGGACGCGTATGGCGAGTACCTGTGGTCACGGGCTCAGTCGATCTACGGCGGCACCCAACAGATCCAGCGGCAGATCGTCGCCAACCGGCTGCTCGGTCTGCCGCGCTGAGGTCGACCACCGCGCGGGCCAGCGCGCTCGCGGAGGCGGCGGCCGTCAGTCCGGGTGGTGCGTCCGTCCTCGCGAGAGGATGCCGAGGACGAGGACGTCGACCGACCAGGCGAACCGCTCGTCGCCGGTGCCGGACATGAGCTGATCCCTGGCGGCGTGCACGTGCGGGTACTCGTTCGCCGGCGCCCGGTTGATCGCCTGGGCGACCGGGCCGTCCGGCGCGGCCGGGTGCGGACCACCCGTATGTTCGGCCGCGACCGCGGCCACGAACATCGTCAGCAGGTCGATGGCCCAGGCCGCGGTCGTCGGCTCGACGCCGGCTTCGGCAAGCAGCTCGAGGAGGGCTTCGGCGATCCGCAACGCGTTGGGCCCCACGGCGGTGGTCTGGACAGCCAGTTGGGCAAGAGCGGGGCTGGTCGACAGGACTTCCGCATAGGCGCGAAGAAGCCCTTCGAGGCGATCGCGCCACGGGTCGCCGACATCGCCGATGGTGACGGCGTCCAGTGCACGATCCAGCACCAGTGCCTGTAGTTCGCTCATGTCGTCGATGTAGGCGTAGAGCGAAGCCGGGCCCGTGTCGAGTGCCGCCGCGATCCTGCGCAGGCTCATGCCGACACCGTCCTTCGCGGTGACCTGACGCAGCGCCTCCGTGACGATCGCGTCGCGGCTCAGCGGCGACTTCGCCGGCCTGTTGCGACGGCTCTCCACATGTGAGGAGCGGAACGGATCACGCGGTGCCATGGGCAAACGGTATTCGTTACGAATTTTGTTCGTCAATCCCGGTGGCGGAGGCGATCCGTCGAGGTCAGAGAGGTCCTGAGCACTCGACGACGAACGGTGCGCTTGACAAACGGTGTTCGTGACGAATAGCGTTCGCCTCATGCGCCCCCCGCGACGCCGACAATCCGAGTTCCGGTCGGAGACCGAGTCGCTCGCGACCACGCGCGTACCCGACCCGTCGGGAAACCTGCCGCGTCGCACGGCAAGTACGACCCCCGCGGCGTGAAGGGAACCGCCGGTGCCGTGCTACTGACGGTGGCCGCGCTCCTGTCGCTGAACGTGTCCGCCGCGAGCGCCGACGGCGCATCGGCGGGCGCCGACATCCATGTCGCGCAGAGCCTCGGCGAACGAGAGTTGACGGTTGTACTGCGCCGGGTCGACGGGGTGCCGGGCCCGCTTCGGGTCGACGTGGTGACACACGCGGGAAGCGCACCGGGGCTACTGCGACTGCGACTGACGCCGACCGACGTGACCACGGCCCGCGTCGGCGCGCGCGAGACCACGGTGCGGCTGGGTGCGGTGCCGGGGGCCTACGGCGGCACGGTGCGGGTGGAGCGGCCGGGGCCGCAGGAACTCGTTCTCGACGACGGGTCGTCCGTCGCGTCGATCCCCTTCGTGGTGCCGGTCACCGTGATGTCCCCGGCGGAGGGGCTGGCCTACCTCGGATTCGCGGCGGCCGGTCTGCTGCTGGCCGTGGCACTGGCGGCGGCGGTGCTGGCACGGCGGACCTGGCTGGTCATGGCGCCGGCGGTCGCGGTCGTCGCCGCACTGGCCGTCGCGGTGACCGCGGGGGCCCTGTCCGCGTCCACGCCCGCGCCGCCGGTACCCGGTGAGGACGTCGACGCGACGGTGGCGGCGGTCCTCGACCCGTACTCGGTGACACATCCGACACCGGCGCAGGCGACGCGTCCGCCGGTGACCATGCTGGTGCGTCCACAACAGACCGAAGACGGCGCCGTGGATCTCACGCTGTGGTTCACCGACAGCGGCAGCGGACGCCCGGTCGACGACTTCCTGGTACACGACGGCGCGTTCGTGCACCTGCTCGTGGTCACGCCGTCCATGGCGTTGCGACACCTTCATCCGGTCCGCGTGGCTCCAGGGGAGTACCGGGTGCGCCTGGCCGATGCCGAGCAGGGGCACCACGCCCTGACGGCGGAGGTGGCAAGGCGCGGCGGCGGTGTGCAGTCACTGCGCTCGCCGACCGGCTTCGACGTCGCCGCCGCACCGAGGCCGACCGTCGGTGGGATCCGGGAACTCGCCGGCACACAGGTCGACGTGTCGGTGACCGGCGTGCGTGCCGGCGAGCCGACCACGATCGTCGCGTGTTTCGGCGACCAGGCCGATCTCCAGCCCTGGCTGGGCATGGTGGGACACCTGATCGCCGTCGGTCCGCTGACCGACGACGGGTCCACGACCGCGGTGGAACGCGCGCCGGTGTGGGCACACGTGCACGCGATGACGCCGCGACCGCGCGGAACGCCAACGGAGCGGCCGGACGAGACGGTGGCCGCGTACGGGCCCTCGGTGTCGTTCACCCACACGTTCCCGTTGCCCGGCCGGTACCAGGTGTGGGTACAGGCGCAACGCCGCTACACGCTGCTGACCGAGCCGGTGCTGCTCGATATCGTCCCGGGACCGGTGAGCGGGCGATGACGACTCGTGGACGGCTCATCCTCGCGGCCGTGGCGGCGGTCGTCGTCACCGGCACCTCGCTGCTACTGCCGCGCACCGAAACCGCCGACGGGCAGACGGTGCTGCACGGCAGCACCGCCCGGCACACCGTCCGGGTGGTCGTCGACCCGGCCGAGGTCGGCACCAGCGCGGTGCACATCGAGGTAAGTGCGCCGGGCGGAGTGACCGGGGTCCGCCTCGAACCAGCGATGCCGCACATGGGCCACGCGTTCGCCCCCGTCACGGCCAAACCCGTTGCGGGCAACGAGATCCCCGGCCGGTACCGCGTCAGCACGCGCTTCGACATGCCGGGCACCTGGGAGCTGACCGTCGTCGTCGACGACGGCCAAGGCGCGCAGCGGGTCGTGTTACCGCTGGTCGTGACCGGTTGACCGAAGCCTGCGGAACGCGCGCCGTTCCGCGGAAAGGAAGACGATGCAACAGACCAGGGGTCTTCTCCCCGCGGCCGCGGTGCTCGCCGGGGCGTTGCTGTCACTGGTGGGCTGGAGCTGGGACATCCAGTGGCACTCCGATGTCGGACCCGACACCTTCTTCACCGCGCCGCACCTGTTTCTCTACACGGGCAGCGCGCTGTGCGGCATCACCGCGCTCACCGTCGTACTTCGCACCACGGCGGCACAGCGAGCGGGGCGACCGATCGAGCCGGCCGTTGGCGGGCGATCCGTCGGGGTGTTCGGCGGCACGTTCACCGCGCCCGTCGCCTATCTGGTGACCGGATCGGCCGCGGCGACGTTCCTGCTCTACGGACTGTGGGACCAGTGGTGGCATGGCCGGTACGGCTTCGACGCCATGCTCGACTCGCCGCCGCATATCGGCCTGCTGTTCGGCAACGTCACCACGATGCTCGGCGCGTTGATGACGTTCGCCGCCGTCCGCCACGAGCGTTGGGGCCGGATCGGGGTCTTCGTCTCCCTGGCCATGATGGTGGCCTTCATTCCCGTGCTGTCGGACGCGGTCCAGCGGGTCAGCGGTGCCATCGACCTGGTCACCGTGTGCGTCGCGGGCCTGACGGTGTCACTGCTGTTGACCGCGATGGCGCTGTTCCGGCGGCCGGGTGCCGCGCTCATGGTTGCCGTGACGGTGGTTGTCGGGCAAGCCGCGCTGTGGCTGTTCACGCCATGGGCGACCGAGACCTACGCGAGCGCGGTGGGACTGCCGATGCGTGACTTCCTGTTTCCCCATCCGATCATGCCGAGCTGGATCCCGACGGGAGTGGTCGTCGTCGCGTTGCTCCTCGAGGGAGCCCGCGTGCTCGCCCGTTCCCGCCGTTGGTCGGCTCGCGTCGTCGCACCGGTCTGGGGGGCCGTCGCCTCCGCGATCCTCGCCGTACTGATCCCGTTGCAACAGCTGATGCTCTACCGCGACCTGATCCCCGCGGGCGAGGACAACGGCCAGCAGGTCCTGTTCACCTGCCTGCTGGCGGCCGTCCTCGGCGCGCTCGGCGGCGTCGCGGGCTGGCGCCTCGGACTGCTACTGCGCGTGCTCGACCGTCCCACCACGACCGTGACCGAACCCCGGACGACCACGTTGGGAGCCACCGCATGAAACGCGCCCTGACCACCCTGCTCGCCGTGGCCATGCTTCTGCTCGCGAGCGCGACTCCCTCATGGGCCTACGAGCCCGTCACCATCGTGCACACCGAGCGGGTCGAGGCCGGCCCGTACGGCATCACCGTCGGTTTCAGCCGGTGGCCGATCCGTGCGATGCAGTCGCTCGACTTCACGTTCACCGTCGACGGGGGATACGACGGCAAGGCCGGCACTGTGGAAGCCGCCCTGCCGGACGGCTCCGCGAGCGAGCAGTGGCACCTCGCCCGCCACCCGCGCAAACGCGAGGTGTGGGGCCTGGACGTCCAGGCACTCGGCGCCGAGGGACCATGGACGTTCCGCTTCGTCATCGACGGTCCCGCAGGACCGGGCCACGGCGAACTGACCGCCGTCCCCGTCCTCGCCCAACCCGGACCGCCACTTCCCCTGAGCTGGTCCGTCGCCGGTGCCCCCGCGCTGATCCTGCTCGCCGTGCTCGCCGTCGCGTGGCGGCGCGTCCGCGTCCAGCGGCAGGAGCTGGCGTTGCTGTAACTCGGTGGGTGTGGGTTTCGTCTCGACGGCGGACCGTCCGGCGCGCGCGCCGGGCGGTCCGAAGAGGACACTTGGCGGGTGAGTACCTACGACACCCTGCTCATCGAGCGGCACGGGCCGGTCGGCTGGCTGGTGCTCAACCGCCCGGAGGCGTTGAACGCCATGAACGCCCGCATGCGCGACGAGCTCGCCGACGCGTGGCGGGCGCTGGACGACGACCCGGCCGTGCGGGTGATCGTCCAGACCGGCGCCGGGCGTGCCTTCCAGACCGGGGCCGACCTGCGCGAGGTGGCCGCCGAGGGCATGCGCCGCTACCAGGACGACCTCGCGACCTTCGACCTGCACTTCACCGCCTGGCAGCAAAAGGTGGCCACTCCGGTGATCGCCGCGGTCAACGGCGTGTGCGCGGGCGGCGGGCTGCACTTCGTGGCCGACGCGGACATCGTGCTGGCCGCGTCGGACGCCGAGTTCCTCGACCCCCACGTGAGCGTCGGCCAGGTCTCCGCGATCGAGGTCATCGGGCTGGCCAGGAAGATCCCGTTCGGCGCGGTCATGCGGATGGCGCTGGTCGGCGCGCACGAGCGGATGACCGCCACGCGCGCCTACGAGCTCGGGCTGGTGAGCGAGGTGGTCGACCCACCGGCGCGGTTGCGCGCGGCCGCGCAGGAGCTGGCGGAGAAGATCGCCCGCAACTCCCCCTCGGCCATGGCGGCGACCAAGAAGTCCCTGCACGCCGCGCTGGAGCTCGGCCTCACCGACGCCTGCCGGATCGGCTCGCGCCACCTGCTCGACCACTGGAACCACCCCGACCACACCGAAGGCCCCCAAGCGTTCATCCAAAAACGCCCCCCACAGTGGACCCCCCGGTAGGCCCACCGCAGCGAAGGGCTCCTTCGCTGCGTCCGGCGCAGTGAAGGAGCCCTTCGCTGCACGGCACGGGCCGGCTCCGCAAGGCGGCGGCGCAGGTTCGTCGCGTGCGCAAAGGACTGCCGACGGACGGGCGACGTTTGACAACTGTGCGCCTCAGCGGATGGATACGATCCGTTGGATCACCTGCCATTGGCGAACGGACTCCCCCGCATGATCACACCCCAGGCCGGCCCCGCGCTGGCCGTGCCGGTCGTCGGCACGGTCCGGGCACGGGGCACCACGCTCGTCCGGCGGCTGGTGGTGTCCACGGTCGCGGCGGCCGTCGTCGGTGGGCTCGCCGCCGGGCTGATGCCCTGGGGCCTGACCGTGCCGTGGCTGACCGCGACCAGCGCGCTCGTGCTCGCCGGCACGTTCACCGTCGGCCTGCGCCGCGACCTGCGGTCGGTCGGACAACTGTGGGTCACCACCGCCCCCAGCCGTCAGTTGGTGCTGCGCGGACCGTGGGTGACCCGGGAACACGACCTGGACCAGGTCCTGGCCGTACAGGTGTGGTGTGGCTGCGGCCCCGGCGGACGCAAGTCCGTCGCACCGCACCGCGACGGGCTGGAGGTGGTCCTGCGCGGCGGGCGGGCGGTACAGCTCGCGTCGGGCACCGTGTTCGCCCCGGACGTGGCCATGACGCTGAGTGAACTGCTGGGACCCGCCGGAGTGAAGGTCGTGGATTGGGGTGAGACCGATGTCCTCCCTTCGTAGGATCCTCGCCGCGGCCGCCGTTGGCGTCGCGGTGAGCCTGGCCGTGTTCGTACCGGCGTCGGCAGCCGCGGCGGGCGCCCAGTGCACCACGCGCACCCCGGCACCGGCCGTGCCGGCGGGCGACGCGCCGCCGCTGGACCGGCTGGCGTGCGCCGACCTGCGCGGACTTGACCTCAGTCAGGAGCGGCTGGCCGGCGCGGACCTGCACGGCGCGGATCTCACCGGAACGGTGCTCCTGCAGGCCGACCTGACCGGCGCCGACCTGACCGGCGCCAACCTCACCGGTGCCGACCTGCGGCAGGCCACGATGGTCGGGGCGAACCTGCGCGGCGCGAACCTCACCGACGCGCGGGCCAGCCAGGCCGACCTGACGAAGGCCGACCTGCGCGGCGCCGACCTCACCAGGACCGAGCTCATCCAGACCACCCTGGTCGAGGCCGACCTGACCGGTACCGACCTCAGCACCGCCAACACGATCCAGACGACGTTCGATGGCGCCATCGGCCTACCCGACGACGAGCCAACGGTCGGCCTCCCGCCCGCTACAGAAGAACTCCAGCCCGTCGCGGACGACCCGGCCCCGGCCAAGCAGCCGGCCGGGGACAGCGCGCAGCTCGCGTACACGCTGTTCTGGCCGGCCATCGCGATCGCGCTCGGCTGGTCGCGCACGCGGATCGGACACCTGCTGCGCCACCGCCACACCACTCCCCTGCGCCCGGCCGACCTGATCGGCGCCACCGTCGGCATCGTCCTGGTCGTCACCGCGCTGTACCTGATCCCCGTCGGCGTCAGCCGCGGCCTGGCCCACCTCTCCGGTGGCGCCGACTGGGCGGTCGACCCCGGCCCGCTCGGCTGGCTGGCCGCCGAGCCGCACTGGCAGCTCCTGGTCGCCGCGGTCGCGTTGGTGCTCGGCGGCATCGACCTGGGGCTGGCCAGGCGGCGACCGCCGAGACAACCGGCAACGACCGTGGGCCAGGTCGCCATCGGGCAGCCGACGCCCGGCCGGATCGGGCCCGAGTTCGGCCCGCCGGTGCGCATGCTGGCGCTGCTGCTGGTGATCGCCGCGGTCGTCGACGGGGTGGTGGTCCTGGTGCTGCTGATCCTCGGCACGCTCCCGGCGACCGGGCTGTGGCAGGAGGACACCGTGGTCGGCCACCTGGTGTTCGTCGTGGTCGCCATCGCGGTACTGGCCAGGTTCGCCGCGAACGTGCGTTACGGCGAGGGGATCGAGTCCCCGTCGGGCGCGGTGCTGGTCGGTGGGGCCCGCGAGCCGTTCCTGTGGTTGTCCGGGAAGTCGCCCAACGATCGGCCGGTGAGCACGGCCCTGCCATGGGAGTCACTCGAACAGGTGCACCTCATCCGAGTGCTCGGCACCGCGCACCCGACCTCGGCGATGATCACCATCCGCCATCCGGGGGCGGACCGGCCGAGTGAGTACCCGAAGGAACTGCCGCTGTCGCGCGACCAGGCCGCCGGCCTGCACACGGTCCTGCCCGCCGAGATGATCACCGAGCACACCAGGGCGCCGTCGTCGAACTGACGACGGTCCGCGCGGCTATCGTGATGATCGATGAACGCCTGGTTGGGGTTGTCCGCGACCACCCGGCTCACCGTCGCCGTGCTCGCCGGCGCGGTGATCGGCGTGGTGGTCTCGACGGTCGCGGACGCGCCGCTCGGGGTGCTCACCGGCATCGCCGCCCTGGAGACGATCTTCGTGGTGGCCGGCTGGCTCGTGCTGTGGCCGATGGACGCCACCGCGACCCGGCACAACACTCGGCGGGAGGATTTCCGGCCGGTCGCCGAGGAACTGCTCGTCGTCACGGTCGCGATGTTCGGCCTGGTCGGGATCGTGCTGCTGCTCCTGCTCGGCGACACCGGCTCCCGCCACGTCGTGGCCGCGACCGCGCTCGCCGGGGTGTTCATGGCATGGGCGGCGCTGCACCTGATGTACGCCACCCGTTACGCGCACCTGTACTACTCGGCCGACGGCGGGATCGACTTCCACTCCGACGAGCCACCGGCCTACCGGGACTTCCTCTACTTCAGCTACAACCTCGGCATGACCTACCAGGTGTCGGACAACGACGTGTCCAGCTCCACGATCCGCGCGGTGGTGTTGCGGCACAACCTGCTGTCCTATGTGTTCGGTACCAGCATCCTGGCGACCACCATCAACCTGGTCCTCGGCGCGGTGGACTAACAGCCGATCGACAGCTGACGCGCCGGCCGTCCGGTCGAGGCGTCCAGGGCGATCTCGACCGGGCCGTGCCGCTCCAGGCGCACCCGCAGCCCGTCCGGACCGGTCCACGCCACACCGGTGAGCGTTTCCTGGTCGGAGTTGACACACCCGAGGTCCCACTCGCGCGCGGTGAACCCGCTGCCCGACCGCAGGCGCAGTTCCCAGGTCGGGTCGATGACGTTCGACCCCCGGTAGACGCGCAGTTCCCCGGAGCCGTCCGGCGACCGATGGCGGGACAGCTCGGCCAGGTCGGCGCGCAGCGCCACGGCGAACCAGCCGAGCCCGGCCCAGCCGATGGCGAACACCACCAGCAGACAGGTCACGACCAGCCGTCGCACCGGGTCACGCAGGGCCAACCAGCCGGCCAACGCCAACAGGACCGCCGCCACCGTGCCGAACAGGAACGGCCGATCCAGCCAGCCAAGCACCACGAACCCGCCCGGCCGCAGCACACCGAGCCCGGCGGCGACGATCAGCAGGGCGGCCAGGCCCGCCGCCGCGAGCCACCAACGGGTGGTGACCGTGCCGCGCTCGTTCATCGGGCCAGGCTAGCCACCGCTTTCCGGTGAGGTGCCCGTTTCCGCGCGAACGCCGCGTGACTCAGGCCGAGAACCCGTGGACGACCTGCGGGATCACCCGGACGACCACGCGTCGCGTTCCGTCGGGATCGCGCGGTGAGTCCTCGCCGAGGTATTTGTGCGAGACCGCGCGCTGCACCGCCCGGTCGTGGTCATCGACCACCTCGGCGGTGCCGCGGATCTCCACCGTGCGGTACGGGTTCGCGGTGTCGAAGACGGTCAGGCTGACCCGGGGATCCCGGGTCAGGTTGCGGGCCTTCTGCCGGCCGGCGGTGCTGGAGAACACCACGGTGTCCGCATCGCGCAGGATCCACACCACCGACGTCTGCGGACCGCCGTCGGGGTTCAGCGTGGCCACCGTGGCGAAGTTCTTCCCGTCGAGCAGTTCTCTGGTCGCGTCGTCGAACGTGATCGGCATCCGGTGCCCGCCTCCCTCGATGTTGTTACCGTCGCCATGATTGGCGATCGTCGGCGCGTGGGGAAGAAGGCACATCCATGTCACAGCGCGACACCTGTGTTCCCGACCAGGTCGAGAACGCGGAGACCTGCACGGTCCTCACCGTGCTCGGCCGGGTGAGTGGCAAGTGGACCATCGCCGTGCTGCGGCAGGCGAGCGGCCGGCCCGTGCGCTTCACCGAGCTGGAACGCGCGCTCCCGGGCATCAGCAGGCGGATGCTGACGTTGACCCTGCGCAACCTGGAGCGGGAGGGCATGCTCGTGCGCACCGTCTATCCGACGGTGCCGCCCAAGGTCGAGTACCTGGCCACCGACATGGCCCGCGAGCTGTACGAACACCTGCGTGGCCTGACCGAGTGGGACGCCCGCCACCGTGCGGCCGGCACCGACCCGCGACCATGAGCGAGGATGGGCCCATGAGCATTGTGAAGATCAACGCGCTGACCGTGCCCGAGGAGATGCGGGAGACGCTGGAGAAGCGGTTCGGCAGCCGCGCCGGCCTGGTGGAGAGCTCCGACGGGTTCGAGTGGTTCGAGCTGCTGCGGCCGATCGCCGGCACCGACCAGTACCTGGTGTACACCCGGTGGCGCAGCGAGCAGGACTTCGAGAACTGGATGGCGGGCACCGGAGCGGGCCACGGTGGCGGCGGCCAGCCGGCGGCGACCGGATCGTCGGCGTGGACCTTCGAGATCATCCAGCAGACCGGGCCCAAGACCGACTGACTACCGGTCGAACACCGACTCCCCGCCGAAGTCCCCGTCCTCGCCGTCCCTGCCGGGGGCGGCGGGCGGCCGGCGGACCGGCGGCGGTTGATCGCCGGCTTCGAGGTCGTCCTCGATGTCATCCTCGATGTCGTCGAAGGACATCGGCTGCTCGGTCGGCTCGTCCTCGACCGGCTCCGGGAAACTCCGCTGCGCGGTGGCCACGACGTGTTGGCCGGCCGGGTCGTCCCCGACGGTCTCGGCCACGATCTCGGCGAGCCGCTGCGGATATCTCGACTGGGCCTTGCGGATGGCCGCCATCACGTTCGCGGCGATCTCGTCCGGCGACATCTCGCGCACCTTCTCGGTCATCGCGATGTCCGTCGGCAGCCCGTTGTTGCCGACGGTCGCGCTGACCGCGCCGCCGGCGACCGACTCGGTGATCGACACCTCCGCCGCCCGGTCGGCCATCGCCTGGAACCGAGCCGCCTTGCCGGCGGCGTCGCGCTCCCAGTTGTCGAGCATCCGCAGGGTTTCCGCCATCGGGTCCGTCACGCCGACTCCCAGACATCGTTGGTCCGCTCGCCGTCAACCCTACGACCCCTGGAAGACGGCCACGCGATGCCAGGCGAAGTACTTCTCCGACAGCTCGCTGTGGGCCGGGCACGACAACCCGACTAATCGTTGGACCCGGTCACGAAACGCATCGGGCAACCCGTCGAGCTCCGCCACCATGATGCGTCCGTTGGTGTCGACAGTGATCCAGCCGGCCTCGTAGAGCACGTCGCAGCCGAGAGCGCACGCCAGCATCGCCACGTTCCTCAGGTCACGACGTTCGTCGTCGGAACAGACGGCTCGTTTCTTGACATGCGCGGCGATCAGGAACGACGTGGGGAAATCCTGCCCGCACAGCGCGCAGGACGCGACCTCGCGGTCGCCGATCAGCCGCCTTCTCAGGTGTGCCTGCTCCTTGCGGTACTTGAGCTGTGCCGCACCGTCCAGCTCGCCGAACACCGGGTCGACAGCCAACTCGTCGCCGGTCGGCTTCGCCAGGGTGACCACCGCAGGTGTGGTTGTCATCCGCGCGTCGGGCACAGTGGCCAGTACCGCACCGACAAACGCGCTTCGGTGACCCAACTCCGCCACGCTCACCCGAACGCTTCCACGGGCCGCCAGCAGATCAAGACCACGCTGCACATCGCTCACCGGCACCGGTTGGCCGTCGGGTGAACGATCCGTACGCACCAGCACCCTCCCGCCGGTCACCCCCAACACCGTGTTCGCGTACCCCGACGCGGTGCGGATCTCCACCCCGACGAGTGGCCGCAGCACGTCGTGGGCGGCCCACCCCGTCGCGGGCACCTCGGCTAACTCGGTGCCGTCATCATCCAGCGGACGCATGACACCCAGCCTGCCGAAAAATCCTGGCGGGACCAAATTCGGGGCGACCGCCCGCGAAGCCGGTGCGTCACCGTGACCTGACAGCGTCCGCGCGGGGACCGCGCCCGTGTCGTCCACCACCTCCGCGCCGGCGGTGATCCGCAGGCCGCCGAAGGTGAACGTGATCCCGCAGGTGATGCCGTAGGCCCCGAACGGCCCGTACGCGATCGTGTTGGCCCAGTTGGTTTCGGCACCATGAGGCCCTCGGTCGAGCGGCCGTCCTTGACTTTGGTCACCTGCCGGATCCGGTACTCGTCGCGCAGCAGATGCGTGACCTTGGCTTCGAAGATCTGCCACGCGAACTGGTGCGGCTGCTCGAGAATCCGCCTGCCGCAACGGGCATAGGTGTAGTTACGGAAGTCCGTTGACCATGACGCCGAACAGATAACTGTGCTTCTGGAACCCGTCCCCCACCGCAAGATCGCCGAACTCGGGCGTGGAAACCACCGGCCGCTAGCTAAGGATCGACGTGGACAGCGCAACACCCGGGTTCACCGACTCGGGCCCCTGGTCCGCGCTCAAGGTGCACGACCTGACCCGTGCCCGCTCAGCTGGCGAACCGGGCGAGCCGGCAGCCTTCCAGCGCCGGCTCGACGGTGCCCTCGACCAGTTCCCGCGCGACCAACTGGCCGACGGCCGGGGCGAGCGTGACCGCCGAGTGCATCACCGCCATGTACAGGCCGGGCGCCTCGGGGACCGGGCCGATGATCGGCTCGCCGTCGGCCGGCATGGGACGCAGGCCGACCCGGGTGCTGAGCAGTTCGACGTTCGCGGCGCCACGGAAGGCGGACCGGACGGCGGCAAGCGTCCGTTCTGGCGAGTCCGCGGCGGCATGGAGCCGGTCCGGGGCGACCTGCCGGAGATCACAGTCCCGGTTGTGCACCACGGTGCGGACAAGACCAGCCGTGGCCCGGAGACGGAGCAGCGTCGACGGTGACGGCTCCACCGGGACGCGAACACCCAGCGGCGCGGCCAGCGCGGCCGTGGCCACACCGGCGGTGAGCACCACCGTCGTGGCGGCGAGGGGCCCCGCGGTCGTCTCGACCCCGGCGACCCGCCCCTCGGCGTCCCGGCGGACCGCGATGACCGGGGTGTCGGGATGTGTGCGGGCGCCGTGGTCGCGGGCGCCCGTGACCAGCCGTTCGGTCACGCCCACCGGGTCCGCAGCGCCGTCGCCAGGGGCCCAGACGGCCCATTCCGGAGGCGTGCGCAGGGCGGGCTCGAGCGTCGCCACGGTGGCCGCGTCCACGATCTTCTGCCCTGGCCCGGCCTCCGGCAGGGTGTCCGCCGCGCCCCAGGACAGCGAGCCCGACCAGGTCACGGGGAGGCCTGGCAGTTCGGCCTCGAGCCGCCGGTACTCCGCCGTCGCGGTCAACCGCAGCCCGGCGGAGGGACCGGTGCGTACGCGAGCCGTCCCGATCCAGGCGAAGGAGTCGGCTGTCACGCCGGCGCCCGGCCGCCCGCCGTCGACCAGCGTCACGCCGGCACCCGCCTTGGCGGCGTGATAAGCCACCGAGGCACCGACGATGCCGGCGCCGACGACCACCAGGTTCCCGGGGCTCATCACTGGTCCGGCTTGCGGCCCCACGCGGTGATCATCGGTGCGAGCATGAGGTCCAGGTCGCCGCTGGCGAGGTTGTCGAGGTGGGTCTCGATCTCCGCCGGTGTCGCCAGTTCCACGGCCAGCAGCTCATCGCGGACGTGGTGGACCGTGGCCGCCTCCAGGATCGAGCACGCGGGTGCCGCGACCGGGAAGTAGGCCTCCGCGCGCACGTCCGTCAGGTCGGCCGCGCGCAGCAGCCGGGGCAGCGTGCGACCGTAGGCGAGGTCCGCGCCGCGCTCGGCCATCAGGGTGCGGATCCGGGTGCGCAGGCGGTTCGCCAGCTCTTCGGCGGGGCCGCGCTCGTCCGGGCAGGCGAGCGGCTGCAGTGCGGGGTCCGCGTCCTCGATCACCAGCCAGCCGCCCGGCCGCAGCGCGTCGACCATGACCCGCAGCGCGGCCGCCCGGTCCGCGAGGTGGACCAACACCAGCCGCGCGTGCACCAGGTCGAACGTCTCGGCCGGCGGCGGGTCGCTGAGCACGTCATGGCGGCGCACCTCGAGGACACCGTCGGCCGAGGACTCGACCCACGACACGTCGATGTCGGTGGCCAGCACCCGCCCGCTCGTGCCAACGCGCTCGGCCAGGCCTTGCGGCACGGAGACGCCGCCGGCGCCCACCTCCCAGCACCGCCACCCGTCGCCGAGCCCGAGGTCGTCGAGGTGGCGGAAGGTCCAGGGATCGAACAGCTCGGCGAGCGCCACGAACCGCTCGCCCGCCTCCGGGCGGCGGTTGTCGAGCAGGTAGTGGTTCACGACACCAGCATGGCCCGGCCAACCTGCCGCGGATACCGACGTTGACGAACATCACGGGCTACCCGTCGCGCCGGTATGGCGGGACGGACGTGCGGATCACGTTGGTCAACGCGAGTGAGCGGTTCGCCGAGCGGTTGCGGCTGCATCAAGTCGCCTCCGGTCAGCGGTTGGCCGACCTCCAGATCCCGGAGTTACTCGCGAACACCGGCCGCATCACCATCCTGCACAACGTCGCCAACCCCGACAAACTGCGCACCGTCGCCACTGGAACCATCCACCGGATCGGCCCCTCACCATTTTCGTCCTAGGACGGAGTGCCGATGTTGGCCTGCGGGCCCGCATAGGTCCGCAGCAGCGACGGCACGTCGGCGGCCGGATCGAGGGTGTAGGAGTAGAAGGAGGACGGCGTGAAGGCCGAGCCGCCGGTCTCCCGCTGGCCGGTCGAGTTGACCACGACGCTTCCGGACTCCCGCAGCTGGGCGGCGTCGTCCTTGTAGTAGGGGTCCTTCACGTTGTCGAAGTAGCTGTTCTCCAGGACCATCTTCGTCGCGCCCCTGGCGTAGTTGCCGTACGAGGTGACGTTCTGCAGGTGGTTGTTGTACAGGTGCGCGTAGGCGACGTTGTCGGTGCTCGGGTTGCGCTGGTTGGTGTCGCGGATCCAGTTGTGGTGGATGGTCATCCGCGAGGTCACGTTGCTCGTCCACCCGATGCCGAACGACTTGTTGTTCTGCGCCAACACGTTCCACGACACGGTCAGGTAGGTGGTGTCCAGCCTGCTGTCGATCAGGCCGTCGTTCATCCTGGTGATCGTGTTGTGGTCGATCCAGACGTGGTGGGCGTTGTCCAGCTGGATGCCGTCGTAGTCGAAGTCCTTGTCGTCCGGGTCGTCGGAGGCCATCAGGGTGTCGCGGATCGTCAGGTTGCGGATGATCACGTTGTGCACACCGTCACCGAGGAAGAACCCGCCGTTGACGATGTGGCCTCGAGTGCCGACGCCGACAATGGTCTTGTCCGAGGTGACGCGGAGCTCGGTGCCGTAGGGCGTTGCGGTGACCGCGGCGTCGACCCGGATCACGTACGGCCCGCTGGCCGTGGCGTACCGGACCAGGTCCGCATAGGTGGTCACGGTGACCGTCGGGCCGCCCGCGCCGCCAGTCGTGCCGCCGCCAGTGCCGGCGAAACCATCGGCCACGTCCGACCACGCGCGACCGGCCGGCGTGAACAGCCATTGCTTGTTCGTGTTGGCGGAGCAAACCTCCTGCACGATCGGCACTCCCGATCCGGTGCCCGCGTTCTGGTTGGCCAGACAGAGACCGCTGGCGACGTTGATGATCTGGTACGTGCCGGAGCCGGACGGAGTCAGCCGCCACTGCTGGTAGGTGGAACCGTTGCAGTTCCACTGTTGAAGTTGGATGCCCGATTCGATCGTGCCGTAGGGGATGTCGAGACACTTGCCGCTGTTGACATTGGTAAGGGTGTGGTACGCGCCGGACACGCCAAGAACGAACTGCTGCCAGCTGTCCCCCGAACAGCTCCACTGCTGAACAAGGCCGCCATTCGCCGTCGTGCCCGCCACCAGGTCGAGACACCTGCCGCTGTTGGTCGCACTGATCTGATAGGTGTTTCCGTTCCCCGGAACGGCCGCGGCAGCCGGTAGGCCACCAGTCACCGTCGCGGAGAGGCCGATGACGACCGCGCACACGGCTCGCATCCAGGTCGAGGTGAATCGCGTCGAGGTGAATCGCGTCGAGGTGAATCGCGTCGAGGTGAATCGCGTCGAGGTGAATCGCNGTGAATCGCATGGTGTCCTTCCCTTCCAGATCAGTCGACGGGGTTCCATCCGTCGGCGCCGGCGAGGTATTTCTGGGGCGTGTGGTTCGCGGCCTGCGCGTCAGTGAGCTGCGGGCGGTTGGCACCCGTGCCCGAGCCGGCGCCGTTGTTGCGGTACTCGGAGAACCGAGCGTTCTGCCATAGGTTGCCGGACATGTCCGTCCATGGCTGAGTTGTCCTCACCACGGCATCCAAAGTGGACTCTCGGTACAGCACTTGGGCGTCCGGACGCCACGGTCGGCCGAGGGTCGTGGTCCCGGCCGCCGCGGCACCGCGGATACGCGACTTGTGAAACAAGAACCCGTACGTCTTGGTCGCCGGGGTGCTCGCAGCCGTGATCGGACCACCTGTCGACCGCTTCTCGTAGATGTCGCAGTCGTCCAGGACTATCGTGCCGCCGCCGAAAATGAAGTCGACCGTGCCCTCGACATAGGTGTCCACTATGTACGCCCGCGCGGAGTCGTTTGCCAGGAACGTGTCCTGGTCACCCAGCAACCGCACGTTCCGCAGCACCGCGCGGTCGGCGGAGAGGTTCAGGGCCACCGCCTGGTGACCGCTTGGTGTTGAGCTCTCGTCGAAGTCGTTCGAGATCGTCAGGTTCGTCGCCACGAAGTCCCGACCACTGACGAACGCCGTCGCACTGCCCGAGGTGCCGTGGGTGTAGGCGGAGTTGTCATACACGATCAGCACCTGCGAGGGCGAGGAACCCAGGCCTTGCAACGTGATCATCGACTTGTTCGACGGAACTGTCACGACCTCCCGATAGGTTCCCGCCTTGATCGTGATCGTCACGCGGCTCGTGTTCCCGGCCGGCACCGCGTCGATCGCCTCCTGCACGGTCCGGTAAGTCCCGCTCCCGTCCGCCGCGACCGTCGGCCTCGCCACCGAGACCGGGGTGAACAGCCACTGCTTGTTCGTACTGGCGGAGCAGGCTTCCTGCACGATCGCCACCCCGGACCCGGTACCCGCGTCCTGACTGGCCAGGCACAGCCCACTGGCGACGTTGACGATCTGGTAGGTACCAGTGCCCGACGTCACGAGCCGCCACTGCTGGTAGGTCGACCCGTTACAGTTCCACTGCTGGAGCTGGACGCCGGGTTCGGTCGTTCCGTACGGGATGTCCAGGCATTTACCGCTGTTGACATTGGTCAGGGTCTGATACGAACCGGAAACGCCGAGAACGAACTGCTGCCAGGTGTCGCCTGAGCAGCTCCATTGCTGGACGAGCCCACCGTTCTCCGTCGTGCCCGCCACCATGTCCAGACACCTGCCGCTGTTGGTACCGGTGACCTGATAGGTGGTTCCGTTCTCCGGTACCGCCGCGTTCGCCGTCGAAGGAATCCACAGGGCCGCAGTCACGACCATCGCCAGCACAACCGCGATATTCACCGCTGTGCCGACAAGTCGAACCATCCGTGACGGGATTGCCATACTGGTCCTCCTCTTTGAGGGCTGATGGAAGTTGGCGTTACTCGCCGGGCCGCACCCGGAACCAGTCGAACTCGGCCGTCCCATGCTGACCGGCACTCTCCGGTGCGGTGGCGAACAACCCGACGGTCGCGCCGATCCACTTGCCTGGGGTCGCCGGGAACGGTGCGCCGACCGGGACGTACCCGACACCGTCCACATCGGCCGCAAACTGGCACACCGCGCCCGGAGTGACCGACACCTTGAGCCGTACCGACGTGTGCTGTCGCTCAAGCGGCACGGACGCGGCGGCGTCGATCTCGACGCCACCCGCGGCCGCGGTGCGACACGCCAGCACGAGTTGCTCACCGTCGTGCCACAGGCCGAGCCAGGCGTAGGTGGCGCCCAGCACCACCAGCCCGGCCCGACTGCCCGGGGCCGTGGTGGTCAGGGTCATCGAGGTCGTCGCCGTGCAGGACTCGGCGGGAAGGCGTTGTCCCAGCACATTTCCCAGTAGTCGCAGGTCATGGGTAACCGGGCTGGGCGAGCAGTCCAGCGTGAGCCGGTTCCGGCGCAGGCGCCACCACGCCGGGTCGGCATTCGCCTGCCATACCCACTGCTCGCTCAACCCGGGTGCGGTGAACTCGTCGCTGGTCGCCGGAGCGGTCACCCGCTCAGGGCGGTCGACCCGTGGCTTGGTATGCACCAGGACCGGGCTGCCGAGGCCGTTGCCGTCGTCGGTGCCCATGACCGGCCAGCCGTCGTCGCGCCATCGCATCGGCTGTAGGTGCACCACACGCCCGTACGCCTCCTGGTCCTGGAAGTGCACGAACCAGTCCTCGCCGGCCTCAGTGGTCACCCAGGCGCCCTGGTGCGGTCCGTTGATCGGCGTGTTTCCCTGGGCGAGCACGATACGGTCCTCGTACGGGCCCCAGATGGTGCGGGAGCGGAACGCCGACTGCCAGCCCCGCTTGACTCCCCCGGCCGGGGCGAAGATCCAGTACCAACCGTCGCGCTTGTAGAGCTTCGGCCCCTCAAGGGTGGTATAGCCGGGGATCTCGTCGCCGTTGACCACGGTGGTGCCCTCGTCGAGCAGACTTGTGCCGTCCGGGTTCATTCGGTGCAGCGTCAGTAGGTTGTTGATGCCGGCGCGGCTCTTCGCCCACGCGTGGATCAGGTAGGCCTGCCCGTCGTCGTCCCACAGCGGACACGGATCGATGAACCCCAGACCCGGCTTGAGCGGGTGCGGCGCCGTCCACGGGCCGCGCGGATCGGTCGCGGTCGTCACGAAGATCCCGAAGTCCGGATCCGGGTAGAAGATCCAGAACTTGCCGTCATGGTGACGGATCGCCGGCGCCCACACCCCGTTACCGTGCTGCGGCACGCTGAAATGGTCCCTGGGCGCCAACTCGGTCAACGCGTGCCCGACGACCGTCCAGTTGACCAGGTCGGTCGACCGGAGGATCGGCAGCCCGGGAATGCGGTTGAACGTGGAAGCGACCAGGTAGAAGTACCTCCCGACCCGCACCGCATCGGGATCGGACCAGTCCGCGTAGAGCACGGGGTTGCGGTAGCGACCGTCACCCAGGTCCGCCACCCACGGGAGTCGTTCCGGCCCCGACGCGCCGGCGGCCGGCATCCCGCCCAGCGCCAACGAGCCGGCGACGACACCGACACCCGCACGCAACACCTGCCGGCGACCGCGTTCGCTCGGTGTCCGGTCGTTCTCCTCGCCAGCTACGCTCACTGCCACTCCTGACGTCGATTGCCTCAGGTAAGCGTTTTCCTGGTCCTCCACGATCCGTCGCCGAGAATTCGGCGATGGACGGGAAGTCTCGGTTTGCCCCCGTGCCGGGAAGCATGCGAAGAGCAGGGCAGGCCGGCCGACACCAGCGGAGAAACCGGTTTCTCTCCTTCACCGTACTGCGCATCGCTCCACCAAGACAAGGCTCGTTCAGGTGGAGGATTCAGTCGAGAAACCGGTTCCCGCACCAAGGACGGCGGCTTCGTACCCCGCTGGTGCGGGTCGGGTCACGTCGCTTCGCGGCGGGCCGTCGCGACCCGTGCAAGCGCCAGGCAGGCGAGGTCGGACGCGTCCTCGGCCGTCAGCCGCCGATCAACGACCAGCGCGACCAACCCGGTGTCCAGGCTCTCCCCCGCGTCGATGACGCACGGCGCGTCCCAGGCCAGCGACGGACCGGCACCGACATAGTCCGCGACTCGCACAAACCACGGAAGAGGCTCAGCGGCGGTGTCCTGCACCAGAACCACGGACGTCCACTCTCTGCCATACCGTCCACCGAACGCGACCCATGGCGAGTGGGAGCCATGCGCGAGCGGCCCTGCCACCGCGTCCGCGGCAAGCACTTCCGTCGAGTCGGCCGAGACCAGTCGCCAGAAGACGCCGCCGTAACCGGCGCCTGGTCGGCCTTTGAGCGCCGGGCTCGAGATCGTGGCACCGGTGGACGCGGTCAGCCGGCTGTGCCAGCCCAGTGCCCACGCCTCCGCCTCGGCGAGGATCACCCCGGTCAGTTCGCGCTCCTCCACCAGTTGCTGGCGATCGTGCTGGTCGGCCCAGGTGAGCGACTCGCGCAGGCGCGCCCCGCTCGCGTCGATGTCGATCCCCGTGCTGACCTGGCGCCCGTGGTTGCCAAGCAGCGTGGGCCCCTGACCTGGCAGGAACGTGCGACCGCCCCAGTAGGACGTGCCGTCGACGTCGGCCACGGCGAAGGAGACTCCGTAGTGGTTGCGGTGATCGACGGGGCTGACCTCGGTGAGGGCGCGCCCCGACAGGGAGCGCACCGGATGCAGGTACGGCCGCGGGCTGTGCACCTGCGGCATGGCGGTCCCGCCCGAGTACCGCGCAAGCGGCAGGTCGAGGCCTTCGAGTAGCGCACCGCCGGCGTCAGTCCGCCACCGCGCCCGGACGCCGTCGGCAACCCGCGTGCGCGCGGAGCCCACGGTGTCGGACGAGGGCACACCGAGCCGGCGAGCCGGGGGCACGGGCCCGCTGCTGGCTCGGAGCGTGAGCTCCGGCCGGATCAACTCCGGCTCCGTGGCGGCGTTCTGTCCCTCCCGTTCGATGACCTCCGCAAGTATCTCCCAGGCACGGCGTCCGAGATCGACCTGGGAGATGCTGGCCGTGGTCAGTGACGGCGTCGCGTAGCGGGCGAGCTCGATACCGTCGAACCCGGTCACCGAGATGTCGCCGGGAACGGCCACGCCGGTCTCGTTGAGCCTTGCGAGCAGGCCGAACGCGACGAGGTCGTTGAACGCCAGCACACCCGTCGCCCGGCTCGCCAGCACCTCGTCGCCGACCCGGTGGCCGTCCTCGATCGTGGATCCGGCCGCTACGGTTCGCACGCGCAGGAACGGGTGCCGCCGCACCGCGTCCGCCAGCGCCTGCGCGCGAATCTCGTTGGACCTCGCGCCCGGCGGCCCGGCAACATAGGTGAGATCCCGGTGGCCCTGGTCGACGAGATGGTCGACGATTGCCGTGATGCCGTGGGCGAAGTCAACGGCGAGCGTGGGCACACCGGCCACAGGCCGGTTCACCACGACGAGCGGCGTCACCTTGGGCAGCAGCGCGGTGAGTTCCGCCTCGGGCATCCGCGGACTGGCCAGAATGAGCGCGTCGCAGCGCAGCCGTGCCTCCAGCGCCACCTCCGCCTCATCGACCGCGTTCTCGGCGGTCTCGGCGACAAGGACGCGATAACCGCTCTCGACACCGGCCGCCATCGCCCCCCGCAGCAGTTGCTGGAACATCGGATTGCCGAGGTCGGGTACGACGAGGGCCACCGTATTGGTGCGCCCGAGCGAAAGACTGCGAGCGACATTGTTGGGGCGGTACCGAAGCTGGTCGACCGCGGCATGCACCCGCGCGACGATCTCGGGGGCGACGGTCGTCCTGCCGTTCATCACCCGGGAGACCGTCGCCCGGGACACCCCCGCCGCGACGGCGACCTCTCCGATGGTGCTGGTCCCCTTGAGCGATCCCACCACTACGCCGCTTCCTCCGCAGGTCTGCGACCGGAACCCCGGAGGGAAACCGGTTCCTCGTTGTTACCGTATCTGATGGCCAGCCCGGTTCCCACGCGCTTGGGACTCCGCGATGCGCCGGGCAGCCGCTGAGCTGGGCGACCGGGCTACCTTGATCCGAGCGGACACCTACCGGGCGGGACTGACCGAGTTCGGCGTGCCGGTGCTGGTGCACGAGCCTGGCTCGCATGCCGCCGCACGCCTGGTGGAACAGTTGTGCGATACCGGGCTGGTGCTGGACGTCCTACCCACTCCAGGGTTCGCCTTGTCCACAGCGGACTTCGCGACGTGGGTGGGTGACCGGAAACGGTTCCTGCTCGAGGACTTCTACCGTGACCAGCGACGCCGGTTCCGGGTGTTGCTCGAACCGGACGGTGAACCGGTCGGCGGCAGTTGGAACCTCGACAAGGAAAACCGGCAACGCCCGCCCAAGCAGTCCACACTGGACGTCCCCGCTCCGTACACGCCGCGGGAGGACGCGATCGACGACGAGGTGCGGACCGAACTCGACGAGTTGGCCGCACACGGACGGATAGCCACCGTCGGCGCCGACGGCCCCCGCCTGTTCGCCGCCTCACCCGCGCAGGCACGCCGCGCGCTGCGCCGGTTTCTCGACACCAGGCTGGCGACCTTCGGGGGCTGAACCGCCGGCCATTTTGTCAACAATTTTGGTTCAGCTATCCGCTGCGATCAGCCTCGTCCAGCGCGGCGATCACGCCGCGCAGGTGTGCCCTGGTCGTGGCCTCGGCCATCACCGGGTCGCCCGAGGAGATCGCCTCGATGATGGCGAGGTGTTCCGGCAGGGACACCGCGAGCCGTCCCGGCCGCATGGCGAGCGTGAACTGGTGGCGGACATTCTGCGCGCGCAACCGTTCCAGCAGCTCGCGCGCGGTCCGCTGGCCGCTGATCTCCCGCACCCGCTGGTGGAGCTCCTGGTTGAGCCGCGAGTAGCCGAGCACGTCGCCGGTGGCGACCGCGGTGTTCATCCGCTCCCCGAAGGTCGCGAGCTCGCGCACCTCGTCCTCGGTGGCGCGCTCGGCCGCCTTGGCCGCGCACAGGCCCTCCAGGGCCATCCGGACCTCGCTGATCTCGATCGCCTCGGCCAGGGAGACCGCGCGTACCCGCGCGCCCCGGTTCGGCACCCGCTCGACCAGCCCCTCGGCGGCCAGCGCCACCAGCGCCGAGCGGACCGCGGCCCGGCTCGCCGCCAGCTGATCGGACAGGTCGGCCTCGACCAGCCGTTGGTTGGGCACGAACTCGCCACGCACGATGGCCTCGCGGATCTGGTCGACCACCGACCGCGCGCTCTCGCTCACCGGCACACTCCGCCAAGATTGTCGCCAATTTTGTCGCAGCGCAGTGTACGGCCCGGAGGACTAGGTCACGGCCACCTGGCGCCGGTGGTGGCGTGGGGTGTCGATCTCGTCGAGCAGGCCGATGGCGAAGTCGGCGTAGGAGATGCGGGCGGCGGGGTCGCCGTGGGCGCGCTGGTCGTAGTGGCCGACGCGCTCGCCGTCGTGGTCGAAGTCGCCGGCGGGAGTGACGTACACCCAGTCCAGCGCGCCGCCGTCGGCCTGGAACACCGCGAACCCGGCGGCATGCGCCAGGCAGAATGGCCGGTGCTCGGCGGGGAAGTCGGGTGAGTCCAGCAGCCGGGTCCCGTCCGGGCCGGGCAGCAGCGTGGACAGCCCGATGGCGACGAGCCGGTCCACCCCGGCCTGGCGCAGGCCCTCGATGAGCGCCCGCGCGGCGCCGGGGAAGAACGCGTCCGGGTCGGTGCCCGCGCCGTACACCGCGGCCGCGTTGATCGCCGCGTCGTGCCCGGCCGCGAGCGCGGCGACGGCCGCCACGTCGGTGACATCGCCGGCCGCGACCCGCACGCCGTCGTCCGGCACACCGCGGTAGCGCGCGGGATCGCGCACCACCGCGGTGACCTCGTGGCCCCGCCGCCGCGCCTCGGCCACTGCCCGCTGTCCCGCCCGGCCACCGGCACCGAAAATCACGATCTTGCCCATCCGCGGAATACCTCCCGTTGAGTCGATGCTCTGGAAGGTAGCCAGCAGGGCGGTTACCACCTGGATACCAAGGGAGTCTCGATGACGCACCGGCAACCGCTGCCGTCCGACATGTTCGACGAGCTGTGCCCATCCTCGCTGGTGCCCTTCCGCTTCGGCGACAAATGGGCGGCGCTGGTCATGCGTTGCCTGGAAGGCGGACCGCGCCGGTTCTCCGAACTCCGCGTGCCGCTGCACCGCGTCACCCCGAAGGTGCTCACCCAGTCGCTGCGCGGCCTGGAACGGTCCGGGTTCGTCTCCCGAACGGCGCACCCCGGCCCGGCGCCGAGGGTCGAGTACGCGCTGACCCCGCTCGGCCGCGGCATGTTGGTGCCGTTGGCGGCCGCGTGCGCCTGGGCGGCCGAGCACTGGGACGAACTACTCGACGCCCAGGAGCGGTATTCGGCCGCACCCGGTGGCGGACACCGCTGACGGCTTACGACTGTTGCACCGCCGGGGTCGTGGGCACGGGCGTGCGCCGACGACGCCACCACCGCAGCGCCGGCACCCCGGGAATCGCCAGCACCAACAGGAACGGCAGCACCGCGCCGACCACGCGCAACGTCGCTCCGCCGAAGGCAAGGAACGCGCCCCACCCGTCGGACAGGCCGCCGATGAACCCGCCCGCCTGCTCCTCCTCCGGCGGGGGCGGCGGTGCGGTGGCGGACTTGCTGACCTCGATGGTCACTGTGGACATGGCGACCTGACCGGCCAGCGCCTGCTGGCGCTGGGTCAGCGACTCGAGCTCGGCCTCCCGGGTGGTCACCTCCTGCTCGATCCGCACGATCTCCTCCACCGTGCCCGCCCTGGCCAGCAGCGCGCGCACCCGGTTGACGCTGGCCCGCTGGGTGGCGACCCGGCTCTCCAGGTCGACCACCTGCTCGGTGACGTCCTCCGCGGTCTGGTCGCGGGAGACCACCTCCCCCAACTCGGACAGCTCGCCGAGTGCCCGGTCGAACCGGTCGGAGGGAATGTGCAGGGTGAGTGTCGCGGCCTCGGCCCGCACCTCCTCCCGGCCGGCGTAGCCGCCCTCGGTGCCGGCGATGCCCCGCGCCTGCTCGACGACCTCGCCGACCTCCTTGGCCGCCAACGAGATCGTCGCGGTACGCACCAGCTTTCGGTCCACCCCAGGCTGGTTGATCTGCTTGCTCTCCGCCGCCCGCGCATTGTCCTCCTGCGCGGGCGCCGCCGGGTCGCGGTCACCGACAGCGGCCCCTCCCGGTGTCCCCTGCTCGTTCGCGATCGCGCCGCTCGTCGCGCTGTCGGAGCTGCCGGTGCAGGCCGAGGCGAAAACAGCCGCGACGCCCAACACGAGTGCCATGCCGGCTAACCCGCGGTTGCGTTGTCTACCCAGTTTCATGCTCCGATAGACGGAACACCGGCCGGCCTCAGTTGCTCGGCCCCGATCACGAGTCGGCCTCGATCCGGCATTCACCGCACGATCCCGCGACCCGGAATGTCCACGTGCTGTGCGCCATTGTCCATGCGGCTGTCCTTAGCCTGAGGCCACCGCGTATGTCCACCTGAGCTGAGGAGGCCGGACAATGAGGCTACGTAACCGCGGCCCATCCGCCCGCTGGCGAACAACGGTCATCGCCGGGGTGGTCGCCATCGGCGCCGGACTGGTCGGCGTGGCGGGCGCGAACACCGCCGCGGCGGCCAGCGTCGACACCGGCGCCACCTACGTGTTCGTCTCCCGCCACAGCGGCAAGGCGATGGACGTGTACAACTGGGCGACCAACGACGGCGCCCCCATCGTCCAGTTCGCCCGCAACGACCTCGCGGTGCAGCAGTGGAGATTCGTGGACGCCGGCAGCGGGTACTACAAGATCAGATCGGTGCACAGCGGCAAGTTCCTGGAAGTGCCCGACGCCAACGACGGCACCGGCCTGGTCCAGACCGCCGACAACGGCAGCACCCGCCAGCACTTCCGCCTCGCCGACTCCGACAGCGGCTACGTGCGCTTCGTCAACCGGCACAGCAACAAGGCCCTGGACGTGTGGGAGTGGTCCACCGCGGACGGCGGCGTGATCGCGCAGTTCACCGATCTCGACGGGTGGAACCAGCAGTGGCAGCTGGCCACCGTCGGCGGCACCAACCCACCGCCCGGCACCTGGCCGACCCCGACCGGGCAGGTGTCGGTCAACGGCACGATCTCGGTGTCCGGCACGCTCGACGGCGGCCTGCGCCGCTACTGCTGCATCGGCGACGGCGGGCAGGAGGAGGACCAGGACCCGATGTTCCAGCTGGCCTCCGGCGCCACGCTGCAGAACGTGATCATCGGCGCCCCGGCGGGCGACGGCGTGCACTGCGCCGGCCCGTGCACCCTGCGCAACGTCTGGTGGGAGGACGTGGGTGAGGACGCGGCCACCTTCCGCGGCAGCGGCTCACCCAACTTCCTGGTCGACGGCGGCGGCGCCCGGGCGGCCTCGGACAAGGTGTTCCAGCACAACGGCCCCGGCACGGTGACCATCCAGAACTTCCAGGCGAGCAACTTCGGCAGCTTCTACCGCTCGTGCGGCAACTGTTCCAGCCAGAGTCAGCGCAACGTGGTCATCCGCAACGTCACCCTCACCCGGCCGGGCAACACCGTGGCCGGCATCAACACCAACTACGGCGACACCGCGCGGTTCTCCGGCATCACGATCGTCAACGACTCCGGCAGGGCCATGGTGATCTGCCGCAAGTACGTCGGCAACGACGACGGCGACGAACCGGACCAGATCGGCACCGGACCCGACAGCACGAACTGTCTCTACAGCTCGTCGGACATCACCTATCGCTAGCCGACCCACCCCGAGACCCGGCTGGGCCTTCAGCACGAGCTGGAGGCCCAGCCGGCCGGCTGACCAGGCCCTGACATGGCTACCGACATGGCCACTGACTTGGCCATTGACGCCGAGCGACGAATCGTTGACTATGGGCAGGCACTTACCTACTCACGAGTAGCCTTCAATGTCGCAGGAAGAGGTGCCATGTCTCGTCGCCTGTTCGCGTCCGTCACCGTGCTGGCCGCCGCCGCACTGAGCCTGGTCACGGCCGCCCCGGCCACCGGGGCGCAACCGCTGAACTACGTCGCACTCGGAGACTCCTACAGCGCCGCGTCCGGGGTGCTGCCGATCGCGTCCGGGTCGCCGCTGCTGTGCCTGCGCTCGGCGCGCAACTACCCGCACGTGCTCGCGGAGCGAACCGGCGCGACCCTGGTCGACGTGACCTGCGGCGCCGCCGAGACCAGCCATTTCACCGCCGCCCAGTACCCCGGCGTGCCGGCGCAGGTCGAGGCCCTCGGCGAGGACACCGACCTGGTCACGATGACCATCGGCGGCAACGACAGCGGCGTGTTCATCGGCGCCATCCTCGCGTGCGGCTCGGCGGGCATCGTCACCCTCGGCCACGGCAACCCGTGCCAGACGATCTACGGCTCCCGCTTCGAGGACACCGTCCGCAACACCACCTATCCCGCGCTGGTCGAGGCGCTGACCGCGGTCGTGGACCGGGCGCCCAACGCCGAGGTGGCCATCCTCGGCTACCCGTGGATCGTCCCGGAGTCCGGCGGCTGCTTCACCAGGATGCCCATCGCCACCGGTGACGTGCCGTATGTGCGGTCGCTGCAGGCCACCCTGAACGACGCCGTGCGCCGCGCCGCCGCCGCGACCGGTGCGACCTATGTGGACCTGAGCGCCGCCTCCAACGGCCACGACGCCTGCCAGCCCCAGGGTGTCCGGTGGATCGAGCCGGTCCTGCACACCACCAACCCGGTGGTCGTGCACCCCAACGCCCTCGGTGAGTCGAACATGGCCGCCACGACCAGTCAGGCGCTCGGCCTGGGCTGAGGCATCAGCGCCGGCCGCCGGTTCACCATCACCGGCAGGTTGGCGTGCTCGTCCCGCAGGCGGACTGTCGCCGCCTGCGGGTTTTCGCCGTCGATCCCAGCAGGACAGTCCGGCACCGGACGTACACCCGGGATCGACACCCTCCCGCCTGGTCCATCTGGGACTGTCCAGTGTGGTCACTGGAACGACCTGCGCATGTCGACGTGCGCCGTCGCCCGCTTGGCCATAAATTTGCTTATCCGCAGGCGGCGGGAGGAGTTCTCGGTGACCGAAAACCAGTACCAGCCGTGGATCGCGCGCCCGAACCAGCGGCCGTCGGTCGCGGCTGGTCGCATGTGGACCGGCGGGATCGCGACCGCCATCGTCGCCGCGCTGGTCGCGTTCGTCGGGGTGCTCAACATTCGCGGGGTGTTCGGCGTCGCGGTCATCGCCCCGGAGAACACCCCGGGCACGATCGACTACCTCGGCGCCATGTGGGTGGCCGGCTTCGCCGCGGGCGGCACGTTGCTGGCCACCGCGCTCGCGCACGTGCTCCTGCTGATCGCCCCGCGCCCGATGGTGTTCTTCTGGTGGATCGTCGGCCTGGTCACCGTGGTGCTGGTGGTCTGGCCGTTCAACCTCGCGGTCGCCGTCGAGGTGCAGGTGGCCAACGCGGCGCTCTACCTGGTGATCGCGGTCGCGATCAGCTCGTCGCTGGCCAGTTCGGCGCACGCCTCCGTGCGGCTGCCGCCCGATCACGGGTGGCAGGAACGCGGCTGGCGGGCCAGGAGCTGACCGGCTGGCCCGCCGGCCGCGCGGAGACGTGACGCGGAGTGATCAGGCGCTGCGGTAGGTCATGCAGTTCGCGTCGTGCCCGCCGGGACCCGGTCCGACCTTCACCGCCGAGGCGGTGCACTCGAGGTCCTTGTTGTGCTGGCAGTCGGCCCGAGAACATGCCCCTACCTGGGACAACACCTTCGGCAGGCCGCCCTTGGCGTCGAGCGGCACGAAGGTGGCGCAGTCGGCCGCCCCGTTGACCCCGCTGACGGTGATAGCGAACGCATGGCAGTCATGGTCGTCGTTGTAGGAACACGCCGTGACCGTACATTCACTGATGGCCGGCATTTCGGTGGTGGTCATTCACCGGCTCCTTTCGTGAGAAGCAGTTCGGAACGCCTGTCAACTCTCCCAGCGATGATCCGGTCCCGCAATTCGTCCAAAGAGGACCATCACCCGTTCGAGTGGTTTACCAGCCGCAGCACCGCAAATCGTCACGAAGCGGTCTCCGTGCTTACCAAACTCCGGTCAGGACGGTCGTGACCACGGAGGAGATCAACAAGTTGGCTGGTCCAGGATTTATTGGACGGCGAATCAGTGGAATTCACCGACCCCGTTCGCGCGCTGCGAACCGATGCGCGGAAATGATCGAACAGCACCCGGCCGAACCATTTCGCGACACAGTGTCATGGTCACGGCATGAGGAACGCATGGGCGACCTGTGAGCCGAGCACTGGCTGGTGCTCGCGACGGTGTCGACACTTCCATGACAAGGCCGCAAGGTCGAAGACCAGTCGAAAATCACTCAAGCCGAGGAGCCATCATGGCCGTCGCTATTGACACCACGCCCGCCACCGTCCAGCTGACCACGCTCGCCGTGGACGGCGGCCGACCCGACTTCCAGCACGTGTTGGTGATCGACGAGTTCGATCACTGGCACAACCAGCCCGACTCCCTGCTGTCGCCGACCTCGATCACCTGGAACGACGCGCTCCCCGTCGCCGGTCGTGCGGCGTGAGACCCTTACCGGGCCTTGAGTTCCCTGGTGAGATCGTTCACCGATGACTTGGCGTCGCCGAAGAGCATGCTGGTCGTCGGCAGGTAGTAGAGCTCGTTGTCCACACCCGCGAAACCGGGGTTCATCGACCGCTTGAGCACGATCACCGAGCGACTCCGGTCGACATCGAGGATCGGCATACCGTAGATCGGCGAGCCGGGATCAGTGCGTGCCGCCGGATTGGTCACGTCGTTGGCGCCGATGACCAACGTGACGTCGGTGTGGGTGAACTCCCCGTTGATATCTGACATCTCCTTCAGCTGGTCGTAGGGCACATCGGCCTCAGCGAGCAGCACGTTCATGTGGCCGGGCATTCGCCCGGCCACCGGGTGAATCGCGTAGTAGACCGCGATCCCCTTGGCCTCCAACGCGTTCGCCAGGTCCCGCACGGTGTGCTGGGCCTGTGCCACCGCCATCCCGTACCCAGGCACGATGATCACCTGGCGGGCGTATGCCAGTTGGATGGCCGCGTCCGCCGCGCTGGTCTGGCGGGCCGACCGGTGTCCGGCCGCGAGTGCCGGCGCGCCGGACGGCCCGTTCCCGCCGAACCCGCCGGCGACGATCGAGGGAATGGACCGGTTCATCGCCTTGGCCATCAGGTTGGTCAGGATCGAGCCGGACGCGCCGACGATCATGCCGGCGACGATCAACGCCGTGTTGTCCAGCGCCAGCCCCATGGCCGCGGCGCTCAGCCCGGTCGCCGCGTTCAGCAGCGAGATCACCACCGGCATGTCCGCTCCGCCGATCGGCAGCACCACCAGTACGCCCAATGCCGCGGTGGCCACCAGCAGCCCGATCATCAACAGCTCGGACCGTCCACCCGCGACGATCAGCACCGCGCAGGTGAGCGCCCCGAGCAGCAGCACGAGGTTGATCGGCTGCTGGAGCCGCCCGGCGCCGATCGGCCGGCCGGGAACGAGCTCCTGCAGCTTGCCGAACGCGACCGTCGACCCCCAGAACGACAGCGAGCCGATCGACGCGGCGAACAGCGACGCGATCGACACGTAGGCCACCTCGTGGGCGAACCCGTTGCTGTGCCGGAACTCCACCCAGGCGATCAACGCGATCGCACCGCCGCCGACCCCGTTGAACAACGCCACCATCTGGGGCATCGCGGTCATCCGCACCCGACGCGCCGCCGGCACGCCGACCGCGGTCCCGATGGCCACACCGAGCAGGATCAGCCACCAGTTGCCGAGGCCGGGGGTGAGCAGGGTCGCGCCGACCGCGACCGCCATGCCCAGCGCGGCCAACAGGTTGCCGCGCACCGCGGTGCGCGGACCGGTCAGCCCCATCAGCCCGAAGATGAACAACGCGAACGCGACGATGTACAGGCCCTGGATGACCGTCTCGTCCCGCACCCAGCTCATGGCCGCGCCTCGTCCGACTCGTCGACCCGCTTGGTCTTGAACATGCCCAGCATCCGGTCGGTCACCAGGAATCCGCCGACCACGTTCATGGTGCCGAAGGCGATCGCCACCACCAGCAGGATCTTGTTCATGGTGCCGTCCGCGCCGGCGCCGAGGACGATGAACCCGCCGAGCACCACGATGCCGTGGATGGCGTTGGTGCCCGACATCAGCGGCGTGTGCAACGTGTTGGGCACCTTCGAGATGACCGCGAACCCGACGAAGCCGGCGAGCACGAGTATGGCCAGGTTCTGCATCAGCATCCGACGACTCCTTCGGCGTACAGATCACCTTCAGGTGTAGCACGCCGATCCCCGGCTGGCACCCACCTCACGGGTGGAGATCCTTCGTCGTCGACGAACGTGGTTCTTCTCAGCCGTCCTGCAGGACGCCGAGCACGTTGCCGTCCGGGTCGGTGAAGGTGGCCACCAGGCGCCCGCCGCCGACATCGCGTGCCGGCTCCTTCACGGTGGCGCCCGCGGCGGTCACCTCGGCCAGCTTCGCCTCGATGTCGGCCACGTGCCAGTAGGCCACCGGCGAGGTCATGCCCTGGGACGATCCTCCCGGCACCAGCCCGATGTGCTGGCCCTCGACGTCGAAGCCGACGTAGTAGGGCCCGTCGTGCTGCGGCGGGATGCCGAGCAGCGCGGCGTACATCGCGCTGCTCGCGGCCAGGTCGGTCACCGGATGCAGCACGGTTCGGATTCCCTGGGTGGTAGAGCCAGTCATGCGCACTCCTGTGGTCGTCGGTCCAATCTGGACTGTCTGACGAGCACGGTAGTGCGGCGCCAGCGGATCCCGCTTCTTCAATCCTGACCGATCCGTCGGCGGCCGCCGTGGCGACCGCCGACGAATCCGTGGTCACCGCAGGGTGTAGGCCCTGATCACGGTCTGGTTGACCGTGTTGCCGTCCCGGTCGGTGGCCGACGCCCGCAGGGACACCGAGGACGCCCCCGCCGGGTGGTCGAGCACGGCCTCCTGACGCGAGGTGACCGGCACCTGGTGCCAGGTCTGACCGTCGTCGTAGGAGGCCTCGACCGTGACCTGTTTCGGCCGGTGCGTGGCGCCGGTCTGGTCCCGCACCCGCAGCGGGACGCGGAACTCGCCGGTCGGGGCGGTACCGTCGTCGTCGAGTCGGGGCAGGAACCGCACCACGTTCAACGGCAGCGCGGCCTGATCGTCGACCTGGGCGGACGTGAATGTCCACTCGGCACTGACCGAGGTGCTCAGGCCGTAGTCGGCGGCTCTGGTCGCCTCCGTGGTGAGCCGGTAGTCACCGGGCTCGGCCGGCAGGTCGGTGAAGTATCCGGCGCCGCCGAATGGCGACTCGCCGACCAACTCCGCACCGAGGTACAGCTTCGTCGAGCCGGACTCCGTGGCACTGAAACCGGCGTTCCCGTCGCCGTCGGTGAACAACGGGATGGTGGCCACGATGTCGTTGGCATCGCGGTAGACCCACGGGGCGTCCGCCAGGGGTAGGCCAGGACCGAACACCGGGTGGTTGAACCGGTCGTGGTGGGTGCTGCCGGGTTTGAAGGAGCGCAACGGTTTCTCGAAGGAGGCGATGTGGTTGAAGTCGGCGTCGGTGATCGCCAGTTCGGTCTTCCAGCGGACGTTGTCGGTGGTGACGTAGGTGGTCGCGGTGCCGGGAATCGTCGCGGTGTGCCCGATCGACACGGCCATCGTCGAGCCGGAAACGGACTGGGGCTGCCACATCGGTGTACCGCTGGTACTCAGTGGACTCCCGCCGACCTCCGTCCGCACGGTCGCGAGTTCGCGCTGCTCGACCACCTTGGTGAACCCGGTCGGGTACCGGTCGAAGAACCAGGCCAGCGCGTAGATCGCTTCGTCGGCCACCCAGGTGCCGTACAGCCAACTGGTCATCGACGTCCCCGGCAGCGGATCACCGATTTGCGCGGTCGATACGAGGCCGAGATCCCCAAAGATCAAGAAGCCGCCGGTGAAGGACGAGTTCTCGGTATCCATCTGGTAGGCGATGTCCGCGATGCTCGGGTCAGCGGTCCGCGGTGGGGTGACGCTGTTCGGCTTCGCGGCGGCGAGGTCGATCTCGAAGGTCTGGTCGCGGTCCAGCACGATGCCGGGCTGCACGACCTGCAGGAAGTGCTCGCCCTCGTCGGCGATCACCAGGTGGTCGACCAGATACCGGCCCTTCGGCAGGCGGATGGTCACCGAGCCGTCCTCGTCGACCGCGTCGTCCATCGTGTAGGTGTCCAACCCGACCACCATGGGGGCGTACAGCTCGACGGCATGACCGGGCGCGTCGGTGTAGTTCAACGTGAGGTTGTACTGCTCCTCCTCCCGAGTGATGCCGACCGGCGTGCGGGTCACCCTGCCGGTGGTGGACGTGGCCACGACCGTGCCGGAGTACGCGCCGTCGACCGGGCCGGTGCTCGGGTCGCCGGTGACCGTCACCTCGGCCGTGCCGCCGGCGGCGAGCGCGACCTCGTCGGCACTCAACGAGAACGCGTCGACCGGGTCGCCGTTGGGGTCGGTCGCGGTCACGGTGAGGTCGAGCGTCACCTCGGTCTCGCCGAGGTTGCGGTAGGTGAGGGTCCTGGTGACCGGCTCGTCGTCCTCCCTCGGCCAGGGCAGGATCCCCAGGCTGAGGCTGGACGGCTCGGTGACCACGGCGGCGTTCATGGCGCCGGCCACGTCGACCCGGCCGCTGCCCTGCTGGAACACCGACAGGTCCTGGGTGGGCGTGGCGGTGGCGGCGAGCGCGGCCTTGAGCCGCTGGCCGGTCCAGTCGGGGTGCTGCTGGGCGATCAGCGCCGCCGCGCCGACGACGTGCGGGGTGGCCATCGACGTACCGGACAGCGCCGTGTACCCGTCCTCGACGGGCGGCGCGATGGTGCCCGCGGCGTGCAGGGCGGCCACGATGTCCACGCCCGGCGCGGTGAGGTCGGGCTTGACCGCGCCGTCGCCGACGGTGGGGCCGGTGAGGGAGAAGTCGGCCAGCGCGTTCTCGCGGTCAACGGCACCGACGGTGAGTGCCGACGGGGCGCTGCCAGGGGAGGCGATGGCGCCCCGGTACCCGTTGCCGGCCGCGATCACGAACAGGACCCCGTGCTCGGCGGTCAGCGACTCGACCGCCTGCTCCAGCGGGTCGATCTCGGGGGTGTCGGCGCCGCCGAGGCTCATGTTGATGATGTCGGCCTCCTGCTCGGCGGCCCACTCCATGCCGGCGATGATCCACGAGTCGAAACCGGAGCCGTAGTCGTCGAGCACCTTCCCGTCCAGGATCTCGGCGCCGCTGGCGATCCCCCGGAACTTACCGCCGGACTTCGCCCCGGTGCCGGCCACGATCGACGCGACATGCGTACCGTGCCCGTAGTTGTCGACGGTATCCGGGGAGTCGGTGAAGTTCTGCTCGGCGATCTCCCGGTCAGCGAGATCCGGGTGGGTCTGGTCGACACCGGTGTCAAGCACCGCAACGCGCACCCCCTCCCCCGTCAGCCCGGCCTCCCAGGCGGCGGGGGCACCGATCTGCGCCGCGCTGCGGTCCAGGACGGCCGCGCGCTTGCCATCCAGCCAGACCCTGGTCACGCCGCTGGCCGTGGTGGCGACGGTGTCGCCGTCGGTCAGCGCCTCCCAGGTCGTGGTGTCCTTGGCCGCGGCCACCGCGACCCCGTTGATGCTGGGTAACGCGCGGGCGTCCCGTGCCAGTCGAGGCGCCGCCTTACCCGCCGGGTGGGTGACAATCAGCGGCACGGTGTCGCGGTGTGCGTCGTCGTAGCCGAATTCCACGAGCGTGGTGATGTCGAACAGTCGCCGGTCCAGTTGTCCGGTCGCGACGAGTTTTCGCGCGTCGTTGGGGATGACGTGGGTGTGGCCGCCGTAGGTGGATCGGGTGAACGTGGCGTTTTCGCGGTTCTTTCCTGGCGTTATCGAGATGCCGTTGGTGCCGTGCACGGTCACCCGGTCGCCGGTGATCAGGGTGACCGTGGAGCCGTCGGCTCTCGACGCCGCAACGGGTCTGTGCTCACCCGGGGGTGCCGCGCCGGCCGCCGGCACGGTGCTGAGCACCACCCCGAGGACCGCGACGCTGATCCCGAACCTGCTGGCGATACGCACTCGAACCTCCGCTTCGTCGGTTGTTGTGCGGAAAAAATTAGCTGGCGGACCTGTTGCGTGCCAACAACTATGAGAAATTCCGAATCCACGCAACCAAATCCGCGCCGGACGCGTTGTTCATATGGCGACAGCTGGCCTGGCGGCGCCAACACGGGCACCAGGACAGATGAGGCCTCGGCTCGCCGGAGCTGATGATCACCCGTTTGCGAGTCCGGTCATTCGTTCGTGGTCTCCAGGGTCCTTTCGGGGCTGCCGAACTCAATTGAGGTAGTGGTGGTGTCGAACGTGGGGAGTTGTCGATGAGTGTGGTTGCCGGTAAGCCCGTGGTGACCGTTCCGGTGGAGGGACACGACCGGCGACTGGCGGGCATGCGGCACGTGCTCCACGACCTGCTCGACGACGTGCTCGACAGCGGCACGACGTCGCTGGGTGAGTGCACCCGGCGGTTGGAGGAACAGCTCGGCCGGCGGTGGGGCGGGCACGCGGTGGCGACCTCCTCTGGCACCGACTCGCTGCACTTCTCCGTGCGCGCCGCGGGCATCGGCCCCGGTGACGAGGTGATCGTGCCGGACATGACCTTCGTCGCCACGGCGTTTGCGGTCAACGCCACGGGCGCGCTGCCGGTGTTCGTCGACGTCGAGCCGGGCAGTTGGCTGATCTCACCGGCGGCGGTCCGCCGGGCGATCACCCCGAGGACCAGAGCGATCATCGCGGTCCACCTCTACGGCCAGGTCGCGGAGATGGACGCGATCATGGCCATCGCCAAGGAGCACGACCTGGTGGTGGTCGAGGACTGCGCGCAGGCCCACGACGCCACCTATCGGGGCAGACCCGCCGGTTCGTTCGGGGACTTCGCCTGCTTCTCCCTGTGGGCGGGCAAGAACCTCGGCGGAGTCGACGACGGCGGTCTGGTCCTGGTCAAGGACGAGGACAACGTGCGGGCGGTGCGGCGCATGCGCAACCTCGGCCGCGACCGCGGCACCCGCCACCCGCACCACGGCTGGGGCGGCCGGTCCCGCCTCAGTGAACTCAACGCCGCCGTGCTGTCCCACCAGCTCACCCTGCTGCCGGCGTGGAACGAGCAACGACGAGTCATCGCCGACAGCTACGACAAGGCCTTCGCCGGACTGCCGCTGAACACACCGACCGCGCTGCCCCGAGGCGAGCACGTGTTCTACAAGTACACCCTGCACACCGAACGCGCCGGCGCGCTGGCGGAGCACCTGGCCGAGCGCGGGATCGGCACCGAACGCGTCTACCCCTTCCGGCTCGCCGAGCAGCCCGCGTTCGCCGCGCTCCCGCACCGGGCCGAGCCAACCCCGGTCGCCACGGAGAACAACCCCAAGCTGCTCAGCCTGCCGATCTACCCCGAACTCGTCGAGGAGGAGAAACACGCGGTCATGGCGGGCGTTACCTCGTTCTTCGACAGCACCGGCTGACCGCGCGCGAACGACATCGGCCGCACACCCTCGATTCCGGGGGTGTGCGGCCGATTCCGTGGTGTCAGGCCATCATCGCGTTGGCGGCGGAGGATTCGTCGTCACTGGTCACGTAGGTCTTCCAGGCGTCGTAGTAGGCCGCCCGGGTGATCACGCCGTCGGTGGCCAGCGTGTCGAACACGGCCGACGCGTGCAGCGGGTCCTGACCGAACCCCGCCATCAGGGAGGCGAACTCCACGCGGTTGAGCTGCCCGTCACCGTCGACGTCCACGTTGTCGAACTCGACATCGCAGGTCGGACCCCAGATGTCGTCGAAACGGGCCTCCCGGTCCGCCTGGGTGGCCATCGCGGCGTGGAACTCGTCCCGGTCGATCCTGCCGTCGCCGTCGGTGTCGACGTGCGCGACGAACCGCGCGAAGACCCGGCGGTACTGGACGCGCACCGCCTCGGCGGACCGCGCGTGCGGGTTGTCAACTCCCGCCTCGATCAGGGCTTCGGCGAGCTGGTCGAAGTCCGCACGCTCGATGGCACCGCTGCCGTCGTAGTCGAGCAGGTCGAACAGCTTGTCGTGCTTGGTCTTCAGCAAAGCGGTGGTCACCGGTTCTCCTCTGTTCTCGATCGGTCGTCCTGCCGTGGGAACTCGGGCGCACACCCGGATTCCCTTGCACACCAAGCAATTCTGACCACTCCAGAGCCGCTTCCCCTGGCACCACGCCCGACACGAACGGGTTACGTGACACGTCGAGCATTCGGCATCCGGAAGGCAATCGAGGGCCGACGACCGCCCCTGTCAGGTCACAACACCACGCGTCGATTGCCGTTGTCCTCAGCGGCGGAACTGGTCGTAGAAACCGGCTTTCAGGTCCACGACCGCCTTCTCGGTGTGCCGGAACACCGTCTGCTCCGCCGGCGACCCGAGTGCCTGCCACAGCCGCAGCCCCAACTGGTCGGAGTGCGTCGACGCCAGTGGTGAGCCCTGTTCGAGCGGGCGGACCTTCGCGTCGTGCACCTTGTGTGGCAGGTAGAACGTCGACCGGTCGCCGAGTACCGGGCCGATCCGCCGCCACAGCTCCTCGTACTCCACCGACACCAGCACCTCGCCCCAGAACCGGAGAATGGTGATCAGCCCGGTCACCGGATGCGCCCCCGCGCCCGCCTCGGCGATCAGCTCCAGCGTGCCGGTGATGGTCCGCAGCGTGCACAACGACGGCCGCGACCGCACCAGCGCGGCCATCGGCACCCCGACGCGCAGGATGTCCTCCTTCATCTCCTCCCGGTGCGACGGCGTGCGGCCGTCCTCGTCCGGGTACTCCTCGCGCAGGATCGCGCGGGCGATCCGCAGGCTCTGCTGGTCGGTCAGCAGGTCGATCGCGAGGTCGTAGGCCGGCGTGAACGCCAGGGACAGGAAACGGCGCTGGAGCAGCAGTTCGTGGAACTCCGCGTCAGTCAGGCGATCCGCCCGGCTGAGCACCGGATGGCCGCGAAACCGCGCGATCAGCTCGTCTTCGAACAGGTCCAACTCGTGCATCATCCCCACCTCACGGTCGAATTCGGTCCAGGTCGTGTTCCCAGGAGGCCGGGTTCACCGGATAGCCGATGTCCCACAACGTGTCCAGCTCCAGTTGGAACTGTTTGGCCAGCACGCTGTCCGCGCCGTCGAGCTCGAACTGCGGCGAGTCGATCGCCAGCTGGCCGTGCAGGAAGACACTGACCAGGTAGTGCTCGTCCGCGCGGTACACCGCGATCGAGGGCAGCGAGTTGTACACCTTCACCCTCAGGTGCGCCGCCCGGCGTTTGCGTTCGGCCACCAGCTCCTCCAGGATGCCGAGGCACTGCCGGACACCGTTGCGCACGTTGGTCTCCAGGTGGTTCACGCCCCTGGCCTTCAACGCGTCGTCGCGTAGTGCCGCGACCAGGGAGTTGGGGTACAGCAACAGGATCCGCACCTCGGCCCGCCGGTCGAGCGCCTCGGCGAGCGGTTCGCGCAGCCGGTGCAGGTTGGGAATCCAGGTGTTGAGTATCGTCACCTCGTTCGCCTCGCGGACGTAGCGGTTGAACGCCTCGTCGGTGAGCCGGGGATGCACCGCGACCAGCCCGGCATGCCGGTCATGCGCGAAACCCCGGTCGACCGCCGAGGTCAACGTGGTCAGCTTGCCGTCGATGGCGTCGAGCTTGTGGAAGCCGTCCAGCTCGAGAAGCAGCACGACGGTCACGCTGCTCAGCACCAACAGGGTGATCTTGGGAATCGCGCCGCCGGGGGCGATCGCGTCGAGCCAGCCGAGCATGTCGGCCAGCACGACGAGCACACCAAGGCCCGCCATGCCGAACAACCCGAGGCGCTCGGAGTTCCGGCGGAGGTTGACCAACGGCTGGGAGGTCATGTGAACAGGCCGATCACCTGGTCGTAGGCCAGGTAGCCGAACAGCGCCAGGCACGCGCCGAGCAACGCGTTGGACACCCACCCCGACCGCCTGACCGACGGCGCCCGGTCGGAGTTGAGCAACACCAACAACGTCCCGGCGAGGAAGGGCATGAACAACGCGCCGAGCGCGCCATAGGCGACGGTCAGCTGGAACGGCTGATCGAGGAACAGCAACGCCATCGGCGGGAACGTCAGCCACAGCACGTAGGCGCGGTAGGCGGGCGCGCGCTCGCCCGCCGCCCGCTCCGGCCGGTCGCGGAAGGTTCGCCACCAGTCGGCGAACAGCAGGCTGACGCCGTGCCACACCCCGATCACGGAGGTGAACGAGACCGAGAAGAACCCGACGAGGAACGGGATCCGCGCCCACTGCCCATAATCGGCGGCCAGCGTGTCGCCGAGGGTCAGCAGGCCCTGGTCACCGGTGACCACGTCATGCCCGGCGAGCAGCTGCGAGCCGACGATCAGCATCGCCACCACGAACACGCCGGTGGTGACATAGCCAAGCGCGTTGTCGGTACGCATCATCGGCAGCCACCTCGGCCCCCGCCAGCCCTTGGCGGTGGCCCAGTAGCCGTAGGCGGCCATGCTGATCGTGCCGCCGACACCGCCGATCAGGCCGAGCACGTAGACCAGTGAGCCGGCCGGCAACCTCGGCACCAGCCCGGCGCCGACATCCACGAGGTTCGGGCCGACCAGCACGGCGGTGCCGACCACGGTCACGAACATGACCCCGATGAACGCGGTCATCACCTTCTCCAGCACCGCGTACCGGCCGTACCAGACGAGCAGGAAACCCGCGATCCCGCACAGCATCGCCCACCACCGGACCGACAGCGCGGGAAACATCGCGTTCAGCGGCAGGCCGGAGGCCGACATGGCGGTCGCGCCGTAGACGAACCCCCACACCACGGCGTACGCGCCGAAGTAGACCAGCGCCCACCGGCCCAGCGTGCGCCAGCCGGCGAGGATCGTCTGCCCGGAGGTCAGCTGCCAGCGGCCGACGGCCTCACCGAGGGCGAGTTTGAAGGCGGTTCCCAGGATGACGGCCCACAGCAGGGTGTAGCCGTACTTGCTGCCGGCGACCATCGTCGCCACCAGGTCTCCCGCGCCGACTCCGGTCGCCGCCGCCATGATTCCGGGGCCGATCTGCCGGAGTCGTGCACGCCAACCCGCCGGCGTGGCCACCACATTGTGGTCTAGTTCACTCGACATGCCGGGAACGTAACCCCGGGTCCAGGTACGAACGGGCAGACTTAACGGTCGCTTAGGAAAGAGAGGCTCGCATGCGGGTGCTGGTCGTCGAGGACGACGACGGGATGGCGAACGCGGTCGTCGGCGCCCTGCGCGCGAGCAAGTACGTCACCGAGCGGGTCATCCGGGGCGAGGACGCGCTCACCCGCCACCACGACGCCGACCTGGTGCTGCTGGACCTCGGCCTGCCCGGCATCGACGGGTTCGAGGTGCTGCACAAACTCCGCCGGGTCGCGGCCACGCCGGTGATCGTGCTGACCGCCTACGGCGACGAACGCTCGGTGGTCCGCGCGCTGCACCTCGGCGCGGACGACTACCTGGTGAAACCGGTGCGGCTGGCCGAGCTGCTCGCCAGGATCCACGCGGTCACCCGCCGCGCGGCGCCGGCCACCGAGCCGGGAGTGGTGCGGGTCCGGGACCTGGAGATCGACCTGGACGCCCGCCGGGTCACCGCCGGCGACCGGGAGATCGACCTGACCACCAAGGAGTTCGACATCCTCGCGGTGCTCGCCCGCGAACACGGCGTCGCGGTGAGCCGGCAGCGCCTGCTGGACGTCGTGTGGGGCGACGCCTACCTGGCGAAGTCCCGGTCGCTGGACGTGCACCTGACCCAGCTGCGCGCCAAGCTCGACCGGCCGGGCCTGCTGGCCACGATCCGCGGCTTCGGCTACCGGCTGGCGGACTGACATGCGGCGCAGACTCATGCTGGTGCTGCTGGCGTTCGCGGTGGCCGCGGTCGCCGGGTTCGCGGTGCCGCTGCTGCTGTCCACCGCGGCCAACCGGACCCAGCGGTTCGTGCTGTCGCGCACGGCCGACGTCGCGCGGTTCGCCTCACTGGCCCGCGAGGACACCGGCCAGCTGGCCGCCGAGGTCCAGGCACACGTCGACCTCTACGGCGACGGGGTCGTGGTGGTGGACGCCCGGCGGCGGGCGGTGGTGGCGGCCGGGCTGACCGCGACCGACCCGGCGGTGGCCGCCGCGGTCGACGCCGCCCTGCGCAACCAGCCCTCCGCGACACCGGCCGAACTGCGGCCGTGGTCGTCGGGCACGGTGCTGTTCACCCAACCGGTCGGCACCGGGCCGAGCGTGTCGGGCGCGGTGGTGCTGCGCTCGGCGATCACGCCGGCGGTGGGCGACATCCGGGCCCAGTGGGCGGTGATCCTGGTCGGCGCGCTGGCCGCAGGCGGGGTGTGCGTGCTGGTGGTGCTGCGGCTGACCAGGTGGCTGGTGCGGCCCGTCGAGCAGCTCGGCGCCGGCGTGCACGCGGTGGCGCAGGGGCGGGAGCGCACCCATGTGGACCTGGTGGCCGGGCCGCCGGAGTTGCGGGGGCTGGCCGTGGAGTTCAACCAGATGTCCGACGCGTTGGCCGAGTCCGCGAACCAGCAACGCCAACTGGTCGCGGACGCGTCCCACCAGCTGCTCAACCCGTTGGGCGCGCTGCGGATGCGGATCGACACGCTGGCGGCCGGCGAGCCGGCCCACGACTCGCTGGTGACCGAGCTGGAACGGCTGGAGGCACTGTCGGCCGGCATGCTGGCCCTCGCCGCGGCCGACAGCGTGGCGACCGAGCTGGCCACCACATCGGCCGGCGCCGAGTGTGACGCCGTCGGCATGCTGGTGGAGCGGGTCGAGGCCTGGCACGAGGCGGCCGACCGGGCGGGCGTGGCGCTGACCGGGGTCGGCGCGCCACCGGCGTTGCCGGTGCGCCAGGCGGAGACGAGCCTGGCCCAGGTGCTGGATGTGGTGCTGGACAACGCGATCAAGTACGCCGGCCGCGGCGCGACCGTCCACTGGGGAGCCCACCGCGACGGCACGAGCGCGGTGGTGACCGTCGACGACGACGGCCCCGGTGTCCCGGTCGACGAGTTGTCCAAACTGACCGGGCGCTTCTGGCGCGGTTCCCGCAGACCCGCGCCCGGCTCGGGTATCGGCCTGGCGATCGCCGACCGGCTGATCACCGCCCACGGCGGGCAGCTCACGGTGTCCCAAGCGGACCGCGGCGGCCTCGCGGTGCGGATCACGCTGGTGCCGGCATGACTGGACTCCGATGTGGACGGCGCGCCTTTCTGCTGTTCGGGGCGGCGCTCACCGCGTCCTGCGCGACCACCGAGTACAACGGTCCACAGCGGACGCTGCGGATCGCGGCCGGAGAGTCCGGCGGGTTCTACAAGGAGTTCGCCGAGCTGCTGGCCCGCGTGCTGACCGAGGCCGAGCCCGGCCTGCGTACGGTGGCGCTCGAATCCACCGGGTCGATCGCCAACCTGGACCTGGTCCGGGCGGGCGAGGCCGATCTCGCCCTGGTGCTGGCCGACGCCGCGGCCGCCGCCAGCGCTGGCGATCCCCCGTTCACCGAGGCGGTGGCGGTGCGCGCGATCGGGCGGGTGTACGAGAACTACCTGCAGCTGGTGGTGTTGGCGAACAGTCCGATTCGGACAGTCGATGACCTCGCCGGGCGGCGGGTCTCCCTGGGGGCACAGGGTTCTGGCGCGGCGCTGACCGGTGACCGACTGCTCGTGGCGAGCGGGGTTCAGGCCGTGGTCGACCGTCACCTGCTCGACGACGCCATCGACAACCTCGCCGAGGGCCGGATCGACGCGCTGCTCTGGTCCGGTGGCGTGCCAACGCCCGCGCTGGCCGAACTGGACCGCCGGCGCCCGCTGCGGCTGGTCGACATCGGCGAGCACATCGACGCGTTGCGGGACGCCCACGGGCAGATGTACCGGCGGGTCACCGTGCCGGACAACGGATATGGGCACACCAGGCGGGTCACCACCATCGGGGTGCCGAACCTGTTGGTGACCGGCAACGAGCTGCCGGCCGACGTGGCCGACGCGGTCGCCAGGGTGCTGATCGGCCGCGCGCCCGAACTGGTGCCCGCGCAGGCGCTGGGCACCCAGTACCTCGACCGGCGGTCGCTGATCACCACCGCGCCGGTGCCGCTGCACCCCGGCGCCGCGGCGGCCTACCGCGACCTGCGCGGCTGACTCAGCCCACCTGGATCGCGACCGAGCCGAGCCGGTCGAACTCGGCCAGGAACCGGTCGCCCTGGTCCATGGGGACCGCGGCGTGCAGCGCGCCGGTCATGATCAGCTGCCCGGGTTCGAGCGGGACGCCGTGCCCGCCGAGGGTGTTGGCCAGCCAGGCGACCACCGCGACCGGGTCGCCGAGCGCCGCCGCGCCAGCCCCGGTGGCGACGATCTCGTCGTTGCGGCTGAACACCATGCCGATCAGCCGTGGGTCGACGTCCCTATAGGGCACGGCCCGGCCGCCGAGCACCACGGCGCCGTTGGACGCGAGGTCGGCGATCGTGTCGGCCAGGCCGATCCGCCAGTCCACGATCCGCGAGTCGACGACCTCCAGGCCGGCCATGACCTCGGCGATGGCCGCGCGCGCCTGCTCGATGGTCACGCCGGGACCGGTGAGGCCGGTGCCGAGCCGGAAGACGATCTCCGCCTCGACCTTCGGCGCGATGAACGCCGCGCGGCGAACCTGGTCGCCGTCGGCGTAGACCGTCGAGGCCAGCACGGGGCCGTAGTCCGGGGTGTCGACGCCGAACTGGCGCTGCATCGGGACGGAGGTCAGGCCGGCCTTGTAGCCGATGACCCGGTCGCCGTCGCCGAGCAGCATCGACACCAGTTCCCGTTGCACCGCATAGCCGTCGACCATGCCCATCGCCGGGTGGTCGTCGGTCAGGGGCGCGATCGGCACGCCGGCCGCCCTGGCCTCGTAGAGCGCCTCGGCCATCGCCCGATGAGTGTCAGACATGCGTACCTGCTCTCGCTGAGGATCAACCTCAGCTCTATACCACGGTGTCGTCGTCCACTTCACCCCTTTCCCTGCGCCGTTGGTCGTTTCCGCTGACCGGACACCGTTGCCGACCGCAGTAATATCGGACATCTATATAGTTAATATTTGATATTAGTTGGTGGGCCAGTGCGATGAAGGCGTCCTTCATCGCATGGCTTTCGCCTCGGTCAGCCGGCGAGTAGCCCCAGCAGGTCCGTGGGGCGGGTGCGGAGGCCCAGGCTGGTTATGCATTCCGCCACCGCGGTCGCGGCGCTGGCGGACAGCACGCCCGCCACGTTGTCGCGGAACTTCGTCCGCAGTTCCTCGACCGTGAGCGGGTGCTCCGGGCCGCCCCGGTTGACCAGCATCTTCACCGTCCACTCCCGACCGTCCGACATGGACGCCCGGACCACGGCGGGGAACTGGTGCGGGAAGATCGCCGTGCACTCGGCGTCCGCGACCACCTCGGCACACGCCATCAGCCGCCGCCTGCGCGGTTCGGCCAGCAACGCGGGGTCGTAGTCGGCGAGGCCCGCGCCGAGCCCGGAACCGCCGAACAGCCCCACCGCGGCCGCGTACGGACCGCTGAACTGCGCCTCGTACGGCGTGCTCGGCGTCCGCTTGCGCTCGATGGGCTCCCCGACCGTGCGCACCACCGAGGCGGGCACCCCGATGGTCAGCGACGCGACCTGGTCGGGGTCCACACCCTGCTCCCGCAGCGCCCGGCCCGCGTCGATGATCGTGTGCGTGAAGTGGTTGGCGGGATAGGGTTTGAAGAAGATCCCGGGCACCGCCCAGCGCTCCCCCAGCCCGTCGGTGATCTCCTCGGCGTTGAACTGACCGCGCAGGAACGCCTGGGAGAACCCGAACCTGCCCTCCAGCACCGTCGGCGGACCGGTGAACCCGTGGCGCACCAACTGCGCCGCGCTCACCCCGGAGTGCGCGGCCCACCCGCAGTGCAGGCGTTTGACCGTGCCGCCGGTGCGGTTGGCCTCGATCACCCCGCCCGCCATGGACACCGAGATCCCGATCGCGTTGGCGATGCCGTCCTCGTCCAGCCCGAGCAGCATCGCCGCGGCGACCGCGCCGCCGATCGCGCCACAGATCGAGGTCGCGTGCTGCCCGTGTTCGAAGAACACCGAGTTGCCGGCCTCACGGTCGTAACCCGCCATGCCGATGCGCACGCACACCTCGAGCCCGACCGCGATGGCGGCCAGCAGTTCCTCCCCGCCGGCGTCGACAGCCTCCGCGACGGCCAGCGCGGCCGGCACGACCGACGCGCTGGGGTGCAGGACCGACGGCAGGTGGGTGTCGTCGTAGTCGAGGGAGTGCGCGAGCACCCCGTTGGCCAGCGCCGCGAGCGCCGCCGGCACCCGCGTTCGCTCCCCGATCACGTGCGCCTGCCCGGCGCCGCCCTGGTCACGCACGTAGGCCAGCGCGGCGGTGCTGGTGTCCAGCTCGCGGGCGGCCACGCACAGGCCGAGCACGTCGAGCACCCGGTCCCGGACGCTGGCGGCCACCTCCTCGGGCAACGGCGTGCGCCGCGCGGTGTCGGCGAACCGCGCGAGGTGCTGGCTCAGCGTCCGCTCAGCCATCGTGGGCTCCGGGCACCACGGCCAGCGGACGAACCGGCGAGCCGGTCGCGCCGACCAGCTTCAACGACGAGAGCACGAACAGGAACTCGTGCACGCCGGCCGCGGCCACCTGTTCGAGGTCGAGCGTCTCGACGATGTGCACCCCGTGCTCCACCAACAGCACCCGGTGCGCGGGCAGCAGGCTGTGTCCCTGTCCTGGTGGCAGGCACTCGAAGGCGATGGTGTCCGCGCCGACCGTGTGCACCCCCGTGCCGGCGAGCCACTTGGCGCCGGCCTCCCCCACGCCGGGCACGCCGGACCCGTGCCCGAGGTACTCGTTCGGGTCCGGCGCGTCGAACCGGCTGCCCCAACCGCTGCGCACCAACGCGACATCGCCCTCGCCGAGCGGGGTTCCCTGCCGTTCCACGGTGCGTTCCAGGTCCGCGGAGGTGATCTCGTAGCCGGGCGCGCAACCGGGTAACCCGAGCGCGGCCGGCACGTCCAGCAGCACGCCGCGACGGAACATCGGCTCGATGGTCTCCGCGCCGAGCGCGCTCATCCGCCCGCCGCGCTGGGTGTCCTCGGCATCCAGCCCGCCGAACAGCCTGCCGTCGTGGGAGACGTGCGCGAACGCGTCGATGTGCGTGCCGACGTGGGTGCCGAGCGAGATGTGGTCGCTGGCCGCCGATCCGCCGTCCGCGCGGACGCTGTCCCCGTGCCGGCGCGGCAGCACGTGCCAGAACGGCGGGTGGTTGAGCGGCTGGGGCATGCCCCGGTAGAGCGGCCGGCCGAGGTCGAACACGCGTACCCCGCCGCCGAGCACGGCGTCCAGCCATGCCGGTGTGCCACTTGATGCCCTCATCGTCTGACGACCCCCTTGGTCGGTTCTGTTGGTCAGGTCGGCCGGTCGATGGCCGACGCGAGCGCCCGGCTGAACGCCACCGGGTCCTGTTCGGCCACGAAGTCGGTCGCGCCGGCCAGTTCGAGCGCCGCCCGGTGCGGGATCTCCGCGACCGCGCGGTCGTGCATCCGCCGGATACGGTCGGCGGAACCGGCCAGCAGCAGGTCGACCTCACCGGCCAGGCGCACCGACGCCCCCAGGTCGTGGCGCCAGATCGCCCGGTACGCGGCGGCGAAGTCCTGGCCGGCGGCCAGGTAGTCCGCCACCAACTCGGTCACCAGCGCGGCGTCGGCCAACGGGTACTCGGCGCTGATCCGCCGCCAGATCCAGCTCAGGTGCGCGCCGTCGGGGGTCGGCTGGTAGGGCGGCGCGAAGTTCGCCAGCCGGTCGGCCTTCTCCTCGCCGGTGTAGACCGGGACGCCGTGCAGCACCACGCCGGCCGCGCGGCCGGGTCGCAGCGCGGCGGCGTGCAGCGCGAACACCGCGCCGGTGGCCCGGCCGAACAACCACGGGTGCGCCACGCCGAGCGCGTCGGCCACCAGCCACGGCACGCCGGCGTAGTCCTCGACGGTCCAGTCCCCCGCGCCCGCCTCGGATCGGCCGTAGCCGGGGGTGTCCACGGCGATCGGCACGCAGAACTCGGCCAGCGCGTCGAGCACCCGGTGGTACCGGCGCGACGAGAGCGGGCTCTGGTGCAGCAGCACCAGCACCGGCCGGCCGCTGGTGACCTGCTCGGCGAGTGGGGCCGTGCCGGCGCACCGGTAGTGCAGCAACCCCCATGGCGCGCGCAGGTAACCGGCGTTCAACCGGCTTCCCCGACGGGCAACAGGTCGTTGCCGCTGGTGACCCGGAGGCAGGCGACGTCGTGCCCGTCGCCGACCCGGCGCGGCGCGACCGGGCCGGTCGAGCACTCGTCGATCTCGATCGGACAGCGTCCACTGAGGACACAGACGGTCGGGGCGGTGGACGGGTTGGGGATCTCGCCGCGCAGCGGGATGTGCTCGCGCTTCTCGCCGACGACCGCGCTCAGCGTCGCGGACATCAAGGCCTTGGTGTACGGGTGTTTCGGGTTGCCGAGCACCTCGGCGGTCGGACCCTGCTCGACGATCTGGCCAAGGTACATCACCGCCACCCGGTCGCTGATCAGGCCGACGGTGGCCAGGTCGTGGGAGATGAAGATGTAGGCGATGCCGTGTTCGCGCTGCAGGTCGCGGAGCAGGTCGAGTACCTTGGCGCGCACCGAGACGTCCAGCGACGAGGTCGGCTCGTCCAGCACGACCAGCTCCGGCTCGGTGATGATCGCCCTGGCGATGCCGATCCGCTGCTGTTGGCCGCCGCTGAGGTTGCGGGGGTAGCGCTGCGCGTGTTCCTCGGACAGCCCGACCCGTTCAAGCATGGCGATCACCAGTTTGCGGCGCTCGGCGTCGGACAGCTCCGGCCGGTGGATGATCAGTGGCTCCGCGACGGTGTCGCCGACCCGGATCCTCGGGTTGAGCGACTCATACGGCTCCTGGAAGACCACCTGCATCCGCGACCGCAGCGCCCGCATACCGGACTTGGACAGCCCGCCGAGCGCGGTCCCGCCGAAGCGCACCTCACCCTCGGTCGGCGTGATCAGCCCGAGCGCGATCCGCCCGAGCGTCGACTTGCCGGAGCCGCTCTCGCCGATCACCGCGACGGTCTCCCCCGCCCCGACCGACAACGAGACCCCGTTGACCGCGTGCACCTCCTTCCCACCCCGCCGAAACACCTGCCGAATCCCACCCAACTCCATCAAACTCACTGTTCCGCCTCCCCGGGATTAAATGTGTTGGTCGCGTTGGGGATGGCAAGTGCTGGTTGGGTGCGTACTTGTGGCTGGGTTGCATCACGTTCCCCTGAGGTGCGGTTGGGGAGCGCTTGTCCTGGGAAAAACAGAAGGTGGCTCATGTGCCGGCCTCCGTTCGGGTGGCCAGGGACCAGGGGGCGGGTGGGACGGCGGCCAGCAACTGTTGGGTGTAGGGGTGTTGGGGGGAGCCGAAGACCTCGGCTACCGGGCCGGACTCCACGACATGGCCCGACTTCATCACCACGACCTGTTGGCAGTACTGGGCGACCACGCCGAGGTCGTGGGTGACCAGCAGCAGCGAGCGGTTGCCGACCGCGATCTGTTCGTGGATGAGGTCCAGGATCTGGCGCTGTACGGTGACATCCAGCGCGGTGGTCGGCTCGTCGGCGATCACCAGCGGCGGGTCGTGCAGCATGGCGAGCGCGATCACCACCCGCTGGGCCATACCGCCGGACAGCTCGTGGGCATACCCGCGCAGCACCCGCTCCGGCCCGCGCACGTGCACCGACTCCAGCCGCTCCAACGCGAGCGCCCGGACAGCCTTGCGGTTCATCGGCCGGTGCGCGCGCACCACGTTGCCGAACTGCTTCTCCACTGACAGCACGGGGTTGAGCGAGCCGAACGGGTTCTGCGCGACGAACCCGATCCGCTTGCCACGCACCGCCCGCAGCTCCGCGCGGCTGGCCCGGACCAGGTCGATACCGTCGAACCGGGCACTGCCGGCGATCACCCGCCCGGTGGTTGGCAGCAGCCCGAGCACCGACCGGATGGTCACCGACTTGCCGGAGCCGGTCTCCCCGACCAGCCCGACCGCGACCCCCTGCGGCACCTCGAACGAGATGTCCTCGATCGCCCGCACGCCGGACAGCCGACTGCGGAACTCCGTGGTGAGACCGGAAACGGTCAGCATGTCAGCTTCCCTCCACCCGACGCTGGATGCCGTTGGCGAGCACGTTGAGGCTCGCGATCGCGACGAAGATCGCCACCCCCGGCCAGATCGCCACCCACCACTGCCCGGTCGAGATGCCCTGCGCGCCGACCTGGACCATCGAGCCCCAGGTGGGGTCGGGCGGGGACACCCCGACACCGAGGAAGTTCAGCGCGGCGATCACGATCACCGCGTTGGCCGCGGTGAGCGAGCACTGCACCAGACACACGTCCACGACGTTGGGCATGATGTGCCGGAAGACGATCCGGCGTGGCCGGGCACCGGTGGCCACGGCGGCCTCGATGAACCGACCGTCCCGAATGGCCAGTGCCTCGCCCCGGATCAGCCGGATGAACCTCGGCCCGTTGATGATCACGATGGCGTAGATGATGTTCTGGATGTTGTTGCCGGTCAGCGACACGATCGTCACCGACAGCACGATCAGCGGGAACGACTGGAACGCGTCCAGCGCGCGCATCAACCGTTCGCTCCACGGGCTCTTCGTGCTCAGCGGCAACCCGATCAGCAAGCCGACGATCAGCGAGGCGAGCGTGCCGCTCAACGCGAGCGGCAGGTCACGCTGTCCGGCAGCGACCACCCGGGAGAACACGTCGAACCCGTTGGCGTCGGTGCCGAAGATGTGCGCCCCGGACGGCTCGGCCAGCACGTTCGTCGGGTCCGGGGTGGTCGGCCCGTAGGGCAGCGGCGCGAAGAACGCCGCCAGCAACATCACCAGCAGCACCCCGCCGCCGAAGGCGATGCCCGGGTTGGCCCGCAGGAACAGCCACCACGACGGACCCGTCCTGGCCAGTGCCCGCTCACTCATAGCTCACCCGAGGGTCGAGTGCCAGGACCACCAGGTCCAGCAACAGGAACAGGGTCAGGGTCATCAGCCCGGCGGTGATCACGAAGCCCTGGATGACCGGCACGTCCACCTTCAGCACGCCGTCCAGCGCCCACTGGCCCATGCCGCGCCAGTTGAACACCCGCTCCACAATGGACGCACCACCGAGCAGCGAGCCGAACAGGATCGCCACATAGGTGATCACCGTGGTGCGGGAGGCGAGGAACGCGTAGCGCACCACGGTGCGTTCGCGCAGCCCGCACGCCCTGGCGAACTCCACCTGGGGCGTGGTCAGCGCGGTGCCCATGCTGCCGCGCGCGGTCTTGGCGAAGTAGGCCGAGTAGACCAGTCCGAGGGAGAGCACCGGCAGCGCCGCGTGCCCGAGCGCCGAGCCGAGGGTGTCCCAGTCGCCGCGGAACAGGCTGCCGAAGATCAGGAACGGCGGATGGTCGATGCCGGCCTCGACGGGTAACCGGCCGATCGGCGCCGGCGCCCAGCCGAGCAGGAAGAAGAACACGTAGATGGCGACCAGCGCGAGGAAGAAGTCCGGCACCGACTGCAGCGCGGAGGTGACCCCGCTCAACGCCCGGTCCGGCCAGCGGCGCGCGAAGTACGCCCCGGTGACACCGATCAGCAGGCCGAGTCCGATCGCGACGGTCAGCGACAGCACGACCAGCTCGATGGTGTTCGGCAGGAACTTGCCGATGTCGGAGAGCACCGGCTCGTTGGTGAAGAACGAGGTGCCGAGGTCACCCTGCAGCAGGTTGCCCCAGTAGGACACGTACCGGTCCCACAGCGGCTGGTCGAGGCCGAGCGCCCGGTTGACCCGCTCCACCTGCTCGGGGGTGGCGAAGTCACCGAGGATGGTGACCGCCGGGTTGCCCGGGATGAAGAACACCAGCACGAACGACACGCTGCCGAGCACGAACAGCGAGATCGGCACGATGGCGATCCGGACCATGGCGTAGCGCAACGCGGGATGCCGGCGGGACCACGACTGCTTACGAGTCCCGTTCGGACTTCCCGGCGGCGCGGTCTGCACTGTCGTCATAGGACACTGACCCCGCCGTCGACGGCGACCGTCTGCCCGGTGACCATCGCCGACCCCGGGGACGCGAGCCAGCGGACCGCGTCGGCCACCTCCTGGGCCTCGACCATCCGGCCGAGCGGAATGGTGGCGAGCTTCGCGGTCACGTAGGCCGGGTCGTCCAGCACGTCCTCGGTCATCGGCGATGGCACGATGGTCGGCGCGACCGCGTTGACCCGGATGCCCGCACCGGCCCACTCCACCGCGAGGGTTCTGGTGAGGTGGATGATCGCGGCCTTGGTCACGCCGTACATCGCCGAGCCGGCGATCGCGACCAGCCCGCCGGTCGACGCGAGGTTGACGATCGCGCCGCCGTGGCGCGCCAGCTCCGGGTAGGCGGCCTGGCACATCCGGAAGGTGCCGTTGAGGTTGACCTCGACCACCGGGTGCCACACCTCCTCGCCGACGTCCTGCGCCCGGCCACGGGCGTTGATGCCGGCATTGTTGACCAGCAGGTCGATCCCGCCCGCAAGCTCCACAGTGGACGCCACGGCGGCCAGGCAGGAGTCGCGGGAGCGCACGTCCACCTCGACCGCGTGCGCGGTGCCGGGGACCGGGGCACCGCTCAGGTCGGCGGCCACCACGGTGTAGCCGTGCTTGGCGAGGTCGGCACAGATGACGGTGCCGATCCCGCCGGTCGCGCCGGTCACCAACGCGACCGGTGCCCGCTCAGCCATGACGCACTCCCACATTCTCGGCTGCGGTCCACTCCGCGTCGGCGGACTCGGGCAGTGGCAACGACATCAGCGCCACGTCCGGACTCAGCGGCCCGTTGATGCCGGCCAGTCGCAGCAACGCCCAGAGGGTGGCCAGGTTGCTGCTGATCGCCGGCCGGTCGGCATCGGCCTCGATCGCGACCAGCGCGTCGAGCGTCCGCCAGTTCGTACAGCTGACCGCGATCGCGTCCACGTCGGTGGTGTCCAGCGCGGTCGCCGCCCGGTAGGCGGCGGCCGGCTCAAGGCGCCCTTTGTCCCGGTTGGACAGGATGTGCAGGTCGTTGCGCGCGAGGACCTCGAAGCCGGCCTGCGCCAGGTAGGCGACCGCGCCGTCGGCGACCGGCGCGACATAGGGCGTGGCCACCGCCAGCGTGTGCGCCGACAACGCGGTGAGCGCCGCGACCAGCGCGCTGCTGGTGGTCACGATCGGCACGCCGTGACGCCGGGTCAGGTCCGCGCACATGACCTGGTCGGAGTCCCGGCCGGCGAGGAAACTGCCGGAGGTGCAGGCGAAGGCGATCGCGTCCACGCCAACACTCGCCAGCTCGATCACCGCCCGTTCCAGCTGGCCGTGCATGGCCAGCAGGCTGGCCGCCTTCTCCTCGACCGAGGCGACCTCCGCGACGAACACCCTGGTGGCGAAGACGGCGACGTCACCGGGCAGGTGGGCGGCGAACTCCGGCTCGACGGTGGTGTTGGTGGACGGGACGATCACGCCGAGCCGGGCCCTGCTGCCGTACATCAGCCCTCCTCCGCCTTCGCCGCGGGACGCAACGGAACCCGGTAGCCCGGCTCGATCTCGGCCAGCAGGTCGGTGACCTCGTAGGCGAGATCCAGCCGCGCACCGGTGTCCGGATCGCGCAGGGTCACCGACCAGTTCCCGCCGAACCGGATGCGCCGGTCGATGCTGGTGTAGGTGCCGCAGTAGACCAGGTAGGAGTCCGGCAGGCTGGTCACCCGCTCGGCGAGGATGCCCAGGATCGTCGGCGGCGGCAGGAAGACCGCCGCCGGCGAGCGCTGGTACAGCTCGCCATCCACTGTGGACTCCAGGATGAGCCGTGACCAGGCGGACTCGATGTCCGCCCAGCGCCACACCCGCTGGCCGAGCACACTCGGGCAGTACTGCTTGGACCAGATGATGCTCTGCCGTTCGAGCTCCCGGTCGGTGTGGTCGGAGCCCACCCCGAGGTAGAGCTCACCCTCGCGCACCACGAGCACGAGCTCGGCCTCACCGGACGTGTCCGCGCTGTGCACGCCGATCGCGGTGTCCGTGGTGACCGAGTTGACCGCCATCGGGTAGATCCGCGGCGCCGGGATGTCGAAGGCGATCCGCACCCCGACGTCGGCGACCTCCTCCTGGTGGGCCACCGCGGCCGAGGCGTCCACAGTGGCCGAGCCGAGGTTGTACACCCGCGCCGGGGTCACCGTCAGCAGACTGTCCACATCGGAGTGCTGGTCGACCAGCAGCGAGAACGTGGTCACCGTCAGGACTCGTCGAAGATCCGGTCGAGCACGTGCGTCGCCTCTTCGACGGTCGGCACCCCGCCGGGCAGCGCGGAGAGCAGGATCGCCTCCAGCACCTCCCGCCGGCTCGCGCCCTCCTGCATGGCACGCCGCCCGCTCCAGACGATCCCGTCCGGGTCGCCCTTGACCGCCGTGGTGATGCCGACCAGCACCAGGTAGCGCGTCTTGAGGTCCAGCGCCCGTGGCGCGTCGGCGAACAGCAGGTCCGAGGCCAGCTCGTCGTACTTGTGCAGGATCTGCGGGTCGACCTCGGCCATCAGCTGGTGCACCGGCAACAGGAAGCCGCGCTTGGCCTTGACCTTCTCCAGTGCCTGCTCGTCGGTGATCTCGGTGGTAGCCATTGTTGGTTCAGATTTCCCTTCCGGCGAGTTCGCCTTCCCAGATGGCGTTGAAGATGCGGCGCGGCGAGACACAGTCGCCGATCGCCCGTACTGACGTCTTTCCCTTCAGCTCACGGAAAAGCGCGTCATCGGCGGCGTTGCCGGTACTGAGCACCACCGCGTCCACCGACTCCCTGGTGCTGAGCTGCCCGGTCCAGACATCGCGCAGCACGACCGAGTCCTCGACGATCTCGGCCAGCTCGTGGTCGGTGACGAAGGTGATGCCCTTGTTGCGCACGCGGCGGTAGGTGGCCTGCAGGTCGCGGCTGGCCTCCAGGTCCGGCGAGACCTGCGGCAGGCGGGTGACCAGGGTGACCTCGTGCCGCCGGTCGGCCAGGTACTCCGCGGCCACCATCGGCTGCCGCGCCCCGGTGTCGTCGAAGATCAGCACCCGGGGGCCGAGCTGCGCGGTGCCCCCGAGCACCTCGTTGATCGAATACACGTTCCACTGGTCGGTGCCGGTGACCGCCGACCCGTCGCCCCACGACGCCGGGTGCAGCGAGCTCCAGCCGTGCCGCAGCGGGGTGGAGCCGGTCGCCACGATCACCTCGTCGTAGCCTGCGCCCGCCAACTCACCCGGCTCGACCCGGTGGTCGAGCTTGACGTCGACCGTGGTCTGGCCGAGTTGGGAGATCAGCCAGTCGGTGATGCCCTGCCACTCGGCGTAGGTCGTCGACCGGCCGATCAGCCGGACCTGGCCGCCCAGTTCCGTGTCCTGCTCGAACAGCGTGACCTGGTGCCCGCGCTGCGCCGCGGTCAGTGCGGCCCGCATGCCAGCCGGTCCACCGCCGACGACCGCGACCCGCTTGTGCGCCGAGGCTTCGGTGAGCGTGCCGACGCCCAGTTCGGCCTCCCGGCCGACGGCCGGGTTGTGCACACAGGCCAGCGGCGAGTTGACGATCGAGGCCATACACCAGTTCGCGCCGACACACGGCCGGATCGCGGTGGCGTCGCCTCGCTGAGCCTTGTTGGCCCACTCCGGATCGGCGATCAGCTGGCGCGCCATGCCGACCATGTCGGCCTTCCCGCTGGCGAGCACCTGCTCGGCGAGCTCGGGGGTGTTCATCCGGCCGACCACCACCACCGGCAGCTCCGGCACCGCTTCCTTGATCCGCGCAGTGTCCTCGATCTGGAACCCGGCGGGCTGCGGCGTCGCGCCGTAGATGTTCATCCGCTCCATGTAGGTGCCCCGGGTGACCGAGATGTAGTCCACCAGCCCGGTGTCCGCGATCGCCCGCGCGATCCGCGCCCAGTCCGCGTTGGACAGTCCACCTGGGACATCACCGTCGCTGCCGTTGATCCGCACGCCGACGATCCGGTCCCGGCCGGTCTCGGCCCTGGTCCGCTCGATGATGTCCACGATCAGCCGCAGCCGGTTGTCGAAGCTGCCGCCGTACTGGTCGGTGCGGTGGTTGGTCGCCGGGGACAGGAACTGCCCGAGCAGGTAGCCGTGGGCCAGCCCGTGCACCTCGACCCCGTCCAGATCACCCTCCATCGCGTACCGCGCGGCGAGCACGTAGCCCTGGATCAGCTCGTCGATCTCCTCCTGCTCAAGGACATGCGGCATCTCCCGATAGACCGTGCACGGCACCGAGGACGGCGCCCACACCGGCAGCCGGTTGACCGTGCCGCTGGTCTCCCGGCCGCGGTGCCACGGCTGGGCGAGCAGCAGCGTGCCGTGCTCGTGCACCGCGGCGGCCAGCTTCTTGTAGTTGGGCACCACCGCCGGGTCGAACGCGAAGATCTTCCCCTTGTACGGCTGGGTCGTCGGGTGGACGGCCATCGCCTCCATGGTGATGACTCCGACACCGCCCCGGGCGCGCTCGGCGTAGTAGTGCACGTGTTGTTCGCTGAAGTTGTGGTCCTTCACCAGCTGCGTGCTGTGCGCGGTCATCCAGACGCGGTTCCTGGCGACCTTCGGGCCGATGGTGAGCGGGCTGAACAGGTTGGGGTACTCGGCCACCGCGGTCATCCCTGCTTGAGTGTGTGCACGAACATCTCCCCGTTCGGCGCGTGCTGGTAGTTGGTGAAGCCCTCGCGGACGGCGTGCACGAAGTCCCGGTCCACCAGGTAGATCAGCGGCGGGTGCTCGACCATGACCTCCTCGGCGTCCGCGGCGAGCGCGTCGCGCTCCTCACCGGGCGAAGTCACGCCGATCTTCTTGGCGAGCGCGTCCAGGTCGGCGTTGGCGTAGCCGTAGGTGTTCAGCTCCGAGAACGACGAGTTGTAGAGGAAGATCGAGTAGTACGGGTCGGCGACCGCCGGCGGCTCCAGGTAGAGCAGCGCCTGGAAGGTGCCGTCGTGGAAGATCGTGTTGATCTCCGTGGCGCTGGCCACCGTCTGGATCTTCACCTCGATGCCGATCTCGGCGAGCTGGCTCTTGAGCAGGATGGCGATCTGCTCGGCCTCCGGGCCGGGCCGGCTCGGGCTGATGTCCAGGGTGATCGCGAGGTTGCCGACCCCGGACTCGGTCATCAGCTGCTTGGCCTGCGCCAGGTCGTGTTCGTACTTGCCGTTGTCGGAGTGCTGGATGCCGTAGGCCTGGCTCAGCCCGTAGGCGGCTGGCTTGTTGAACCCGCGGTACACCGCCTGCACGATCGAGTCCCGGTCGACCGCCAGCGAGACCGCCCGGCGCACTTCCGGCTTGCTCAGGTTCGGGTCGTTCGCGTTGAGCACCAACGGAATGCGGTCGGCCGAGGCGCAGGTCTGCACGTCGACGCCCGGGGTGTCCTTGAGCTGCGCGTACTGCTCGTACTGCAGCCCGGTGCCGTAGTTGGCGTTGCCGGTGGACACCAGCTGCGCGCGGCTGGAGGCGTCCGGCACCGAGAGGAACACCAGGGACTTCACGTCACCGCGCTCGCCCCAGTAGTTCGGGTTGGCCGACAGCGTGAGCCGGTCGCCGGCGGCGAAGTCGCCCGGCTTCTGGGTCCACGGGCCGAAGGTCGCCGAGTTGTCGACCAGGTACTCCTTGCCCCACGGGTCGGCGTCGGTGACGTTCTTCTTGACCTCGGTGCTGTCCAGGATCCGGAACTGGTGCCAGGTCAGGACGGCCAGGTCCATGGCCGACGCGGCGTCGAGCCGGATCTCGAAGGTCTTGTCGTCGACCACCGCGATCGGGTCCGCCGCGTAGTCGGCGACGTCCTGCATCAACGTGCTCGGCGTGCCGACCTCCAGCGCGATCAGCCGGTCGAAGGTCCACTTCACGTCCGCCGAGGTCAGCACGTTGCCGGCGGCGCTCTTCGCGTCGCGCAGCTTGACGGTGATGACCTTGCCGTCCTCGCTGCGCTCAAAGGACTCGGCGAGCTCGCCGGTGATCTGGTCGACGTTGGCCAGCGTCTCGCAGCCCTGGCCGGGCAGGTCCTCGGTGCCCCAGCGGAACAGTGAGCTGCCGAACTCGAAGCCGATGTTGCGGGACGGGTCGCCCTGGTAGTCGGCCGGGTCGAGGCTGGTCGGCAGCCCGGTCAGCGCGTAGGTGAAGGTCGCCGACCCGCCGCCGCCATCACCGCCCTCGCCCCCGGACGAGCCGCCGCAGGCCCCGGCGACCAGGGCCACGACGAGTGCGAGCGCGCCGACGCCCGTTGCCCGCATGCCCCGAGAGGACGCCCGTGCCGTCTGCCCGAAAGAAGATCTGATCATCGCGCACCCTCAGCTTGTTCCAATGAGCGGGACACCGGTAAAATGTTGTTCCAGATTTGACTGCTGTTATCCGCCGGTGTCAAGCCCCACCGCCGAACGGAACACGCCTGTAACCCGCGATCCCGGGCCTTCTCCACGCTCGCGAAGGAGCCACGATGACTACTCCCCGTGATCTGCATGCGCCGGTGCGCGCCGGGCGGCTGGAGTTACCCAACCGGATCGTCATGCCGGCCCACACCACGAACTTCGCCGTCGACGGCGGTTTCTCGGCGCGCCATCTCGCCTATCACCGAGCGCGCGCAGCCGGCGGCGTCGGGCTGATCATCACGGAGGGTATGCGGGTTCATCCGACGAGCCTCGGGCGCGCGAACACCGTGTCGGCCGCCGACGACCGGATCGTGGCCTCGCTCGGCGAGCTGGTGCGCGTGGTGCACGCCGAGGGCGCGAAACTCGCCGCGCAGCTGCTGCACGTCGGCCGGCAGGCGGGCAGTCACCTGATGCTCACCGCGCCGTGGGGCGCGTCGCCGATCCCGTGGTCACCGACGGCCGCGGTGCCCCACGAGATGACCGCCGAGGAGATCGCCGAGGTGGTCGCCGCGTTCGGCGCGGCGGCGGCCCGGGTCGAGGCCGCCGGGGTGGACGCGATCGAGGTGCACCTCGGGCACGGGCACCTGCTCCAGCAGTTCCTCTCCCCCGCGAGCAATCACCGCACCGACGCCTACGGCGGCAGCCTGGACCACCGGCTGCGCTTCAGCCGGGAGGTCCTCGACGCCGTACTGGCCGCCACGTCGCTGCCGCTGATCCTGCGGATCAGCGGCGACGAGTTCCTGCCGGGTGGGCTCGACCTCGACCAGATGCTCACCGTGGTCGAGCGGCTGGCCGCCGCGTACCCGATCGACGTGCTGCACGTCAGCCACTCGGCGTATGTGGCCACCACGAGCGTGGCCACCCAGATGGCGGACATGAGCTTCCCCGAGCTGCCTTTTCGTCACCTGCCGGCGGCGTTCAAGCGGGCCTTCCCCGACCTCGCGATCCTCGCCGTCGGCCGGGTCGACACCCTGGACAACGCCCGCCGGCTGATCGCCGACGGCGACGCGGACCTGGTCGCGCTCGCCCGGCCGCACATCGCGGTGCCGGACCTGGTGGCCCGTGACCGGGACAACGCTCCGGTCCGGGCGTGCATCGCGTGCAACCAGGGCTGCGCGGGCCGGCTGGAGCTGGGCCTGCCGATCAGCTGCGTGGTCAACCCGGAGGCCGGCCTGGAGCGGGAGTGGGCCGCGTTGCGCGCGGCCGCCCAGCACGCCCCGCACGGCCGGATGCTCGTGGTCGGCGGCGGCCCGGCGGGCCTGGAGGCCGCCAGTGCCGCGGCCATGATCGGCCACCGGGTGACCCTCGTCGAAGCCGAGCCCGAACTGGGCGGCGCGCTGCGGTACGCCGCACGCCTCCCGGTGCGGGCCAAGTTCGGCCAGCTGATCGACGAACTGGCCCGGACCGCCCGCCACCACGACGTCGAGATCCTGCTCAACACCCACGCGGACCCGGCTTTGCTGGCCGACGACTGGGACCACGTGGTGCTCGCCGTCGGCGCGACGGACCCGGTCCACGACCGCGAGTTCCCGGTCGTCCCGCTACGCCGGGCGGTGACCGACCCGGCCGCCACCGGGCCACACGTGGTCCTGGTGGACGAGGACGGCGGCACCACCGCGCTCGCCCTGGCCGACCTGTTGGTGAGCCAGGGCAAACAGGTCACCATGGTCACCGACCGGGCCGCGATGTCCTGGCGGGTCCCGGTCTACTCCCGCCCCGCACTGGTGGAGCGATTGCGGGACAAGGGGTTCAGCGCGATACTGATGCGCGCGCCGCGGCGGATGGCCGGCGACACGCTGCTGTGTCGCGACCCGCTGTCCGGACAGGACCAGCGGATCGAGCACGTCGACTCGATCGTGGTGGTAGGTGTCCCGACCGCCGTAGTCGTCGACGAGCTGCGTACGGCCGTTCGGGGGAGCACGGTGAGCGTGGTCGGCGACGCATACACTCCCCGCACCGCACTGGAAGCCGCGTTCGACGGTCGTCTCGCCGGCTTGGCCGCGGCACGAACCCCGGAAACGGCAGCCGCCGCGGCGGCGCTGCGCGGGCAACTGTGAACGAATCGGAGAGGGACGAGCATGCAGTCGGTTGATCGGGTCACGGCCGTGCTGATGTGCTTCACGGACGGCGAACCGGAGCTGGGGGTGACCGACATCGCTCAGCGCCTGGAACTGCCCAAAAGCGCGGTCCACCGGGTGTTGGAGGCGCTGACCAAGTCCGGGATGACCAACCGGGTGCAGGAGCGGGGGAAGTATCGGCTGGGCCCCCGGGCCACCGAGCTGAGCCTGGCCGCTCTGGGCACGGTCGACGTGCACTCGTTGGCGCTGCCGGTGATGGAGGAGCTGCGGGACGCCACCGGCGAGACGGTGACGCTGAGCTTCGCGATCGGCAGCCGGCGGGTGTACGTGGCGCAGGTGGAAAGTCGCCAGGACGTGCGGATGACCGTGGAGATCGGCAGGCGCGCGCCGCTGTATGCCGGCGCGTCCGGCCGCGCGATCCTGATGACCTTCGACGAAGGGGACCTCGACCGGTATCTGACCAAGGTCGAGCTGACCCCCCTGACCGACCAGACCCCACACGACCGCAAGGAGCTGGAACACATCCTCGCGATCGAACGCACCCGCGGCTACACCGACAGCTCCGGCGAACGGGATCCTTACGCCGCAGCGGTGGCGGCGCCGATCGTCGGCCGTAACAGCAGGGCGTTCGGCTGCTTCAGCGTCTGCGGCCCGCGCGCCCGCCTGGATGAACGCGCCCGCGAAACCTGCGGCCCAGCCGCCATCGCCGCAGCGGACCGCCTGACCGAAATGCTCCGCGGCAACTGAAGTGCCGCGGCGAAGGGAACGGCGGGCAGGAAGCCGTCGCGCTGGTCCAGCACAACCTGCTGCACCCCGGCGAGCCGATCGCCGCCGACCACCGGTTCGTGCGACACGCGGTGTTCTCCGCGCCGCAGGTCGCGTCGGTCGGCCTGACCGAGGAGCAGGCGCGTGAGCGCGGTGCGCGGCACGTGGTGTCCCGCCAGGAGTACGCGGGGATGGCCTACGGCTGGGCGATGGAGGACACGACCGGGTTCGCCAAGCTGGTCGCCGACCCGTCGACCGGCCAGTTGCTCGGCGCGCACATCATCGGCCCGCAGGCCTCGACGCTGATCCAGCCGGTGATCCAGGCGATGAGCTTCGGTCTGGACGCGCGAAGCATGGCGCGCGGCCAGTACTGGATTCACCCGGCGATGCCGGAGTTGATCGAGAACGCACTGCTGAACCTGCCGCTCGACTGACCGTTCCGTCACGTTCGACAAGATCGCCGATCGCGTGTTGAATGGGAATCGTGCGCGTACTCTTCGCGACCTCCCCCGGTGTTGGCCATGTGTTCCCGACGATCTCCCTAGCACACGCGCTGCGTGCCGCCGGCCACGAGGTGCTGATGGCGACCGCGGGCGGCAAGGAGGCCGCGAACGCCGGCTTGCACGTCGTGGACACCGCGCCAGGTGTCGACATCGGCGCGGTGTTCCAGCAGGCGGCCAGCGAGCAATCCGAGGAGTTCGACTACAGCACGGACGTCGACACCGAGAAGGGGTTGGAGTTCGTCGGCGCGATCTTCGCCAAGTTGTCCGGCGTGTCCGTGGACCTGACCGTGTCGGCGGCCGAATCGTGGCGGCCGGACGTGGTCGTGTACTCGTCGATGGAGGGCACCGGGCCGCTGGTCGCCGCGAAGCTCGGCGTGCCGGCCGTGTCGCACGGCTTCGGGTTCGCCGACGAGGCGTCGATGACCGAGGCGATCTTCAAGAAGATGGTCGAGGAACGCGAACGGCATGGCGTGCAAGGGTTTCCCGAGGTGCGCGAGTCGATCGACGTGGCGCCGCCGAGCATGGTCGACCGGCCGGTGCGCGGCTGGCCGATGCGGTACGTGCCGTACAACGGAGGCGGCGTGCTGCCCGAGTGGGTGCTCGAACGGCCCGCGCGCCCGCGCGTCGCGGTGACACTCGGCACGGTGCTGACCCAGGTCGGCGCGCTCACGTCGTTGACCAAACTCTTCGACGTGGCACGGCATCTGGACGCCGAGTTCGTACTCGCCCTCGGCGACGCGGACCCGTCGCCACTGGGAGAACTGCCGGACAACGTGCGGGCGGCCGGGTGGGTGCCGCTGTCCGCGCTGCTGCCGACCTGCGCGGCGCTGGTTCACCACGGCGGGGCCGGCTCGACGCTGACCGCGATCGACGCCGGAGTCACGCACCTCGTGCTGCCGCACGGCGCCGACCAGTACATGAACGCGGACGCCGTGGCGCGGCGCGGGCTCGGTCTGCGTTCGGAGCCGGATCAGGTGGACGCGGAGCTGATCGACCGCCTGCTCACCGACCCGGGGCTGGGCCGGGCCGCCTCCGAGGTGGCCGACGAGATCGCGACGCTGCCGAGGCCCGCCGACCTCGTCCCGAAAATCGCCGGCCTCGCCTGACTTTGCCAGGGGTGCACACCGTGGCGTGCACTAATTAGCGTCCATCGCCGCGCGCACCCCCGCCCTGCACGCACCGCAGCTCGGAATCGTTCATTCGCCGAACCGGCTCATCTCCCAGATAAGTCAGTCGTCCAGCACGTAGACTTCCGTGCGTTTCTCGCCAGGAATCTGAAGCGTTACTGACCTGTCTTCGCATGTCAGATAGCTATTAGTGAGCCAAACAGGCGGAGTAAACTTCTCCTCGGGGTGCACGGGGCGCAACCAGCGACGACGCTACCCGCCGTTCCGTTTGACGTACTGTCAGGGGCATCGACCAGAGCCCCGCCACGGCACCCAACGACGAGATCGACTAATTGTGAGACCTCGTTCTCACGCGCAGCCTGGCCGAATGCGCGCGGTTTGGCAGCACCTGCGGGGCGGGTCAAAAAGGCGGCGGGTCCGGGTCTGCGATGGGTTCTGCTCGGTGGGAGCCGTGCACGTTGGCAGCTCGGCCCGAATCTGGTCGCGTAGTGCGGCGGGTGGGGTGTAGCGGCGTCGGCTGACATCAACGGCTACGCCGGTCTTCGGGTCGGTCAAGATCCTTCGCCAGGTCGCGTCGGTCTGGCCTGCGAGGACCAAGGCCCGCTGCGCGGGCAGATCCCACGTTACACCCTGGATCGGGTTACATCACCGCGCAATCACAGATCCCACCAGAGATGACGGGGTGACGCGTCGAAGGCAGGGTCAGGCGGACTGGCGGGTGGCGAGGACCCGGTCGTCGCTGACCACGCCCTGTTCGATCGCGTAGCGGATCAGCTCGGGGCGGCGGCGCAGGCCGGTCTTGTCCCGGACCCGCTCCAGGTAGCTGCGTACGGTCCGCACGCTGATCCGCAGCGTCTGCGCGATGTCCTGGTCCCGGTCCCCCGCCACCAGCCGGGTCAGCACGTCCCGCTCCCGCGCGGTCAGCGACGCCCGCGACTCCGCCAGCCACGACGGCACCGTGGCCGGCGCGGGCGCGCCCGGATCGGTCAGCCGCGCCCGCTGGCCGGACGCGATCCGGCGGATCGCGGCCAGGATCGCCGCGCTCTCCGCCTGCTTGCTCAGGCACCCGTGCGCGCCGGCGGCCAGCGTGCTGTGCACCCAGCCGACATCCGTCCGCGCGGACAGCACCAGCACCCGGTGCCCCATCCTGGTCAGCGCCCGTACCGCGTCGGCGTTGCGCATGACCGGGAGGTCCGGGTCCATCACCACGATGGAGTTCGACCACCGCCGCCGCGCCGCGAACCGGGCCACCGAGTCGCCCACAGCGTCCACGACCATGTCCGGCGCGGCCTCCAACAGCCGGAGCAGCGCCGCGCTGAACTGCGCGTCGCCTTCCACCACTCCGACCGGAATCCCCTGTGCCCCCACCCGGACCTCCTCGCACCACACGTTTGCCAGTACGGCGAACGTAACGAGCATCCGCGCGTGGTGCTGGTGGCTGTTCGTCCACCATTTCCGGGTTCCCAGGTCACAGTTCGTCGGCGAGCACAAGTCCGTCCTGTATCGCGCGGGCGACCAACGCCGCCTTGGTCGGCGCTTCCCGCCCCACGTTGGCGTATTTCACCCGGACGCGCTCAAGACACGCGTTCACTCGGCGGACCGTCAGATTCAGCCTTCTGGCAACCATGTCCTTGGACTCGCAGTGGAACCACTCCAGCAACACCTCGCTCTCCCTCGGCGAGAGCCGGGGGCGGTGTGGCCGGTCATCGGTGCCGAACGCGCCGGAGAGCATCGGCGGCGTGTACGGGGTGTTGGTCGCGGCCGCCTCGACCGCGGCGACCAGGTGGTCCTCGCCCTCGGACTTGGTCAGGTAGGTGAACGCCCCGATGTCCAGGCAGGTCAGCACGGTCTCCCGGTCGGCCCGCATGCTGTAGACCACCACCTGCCGGCCGGCGTCCACCAGGCGCTTGAGGTCGCCGTAGGCCGGGCCGGTCACGTCCAGCTGCAGGTCGAGGATCACCACCTGGGCGTCGCTGCCCGGCCGCAGCCAGGCGACGCCGACGTTCGCCCCGGACGCCAGCACCTCGATCGGCGGGTCCGCGAACATGCACCACGCCCGCACCCCGGCGACCACCGCGGGATGGTCGTCCACCACCACGACCGTGGTCATACTTCCCCTCGACCTCCCTGCCATGTCGCCTGTACCCACAACCGGTCGCCGTCCAGCATGGTCGATGTCCGGATCTGGTCGGTGTTGGGCACCGGGACCGCCTGCGGCGGGCAGTCCGCGATCACGCTCACCGTCACCGTCCCGTCCGAGCCGGCCACCGTGAGCCGCACCCGGCCCTTGGCGGTGGCCAGCGCGGCGATGGCCGGCTCGGTCAGCACCCGGCGGACCGCGAGCGGGATTCCCGGCCGTATCCCACACTCGGCGAACGACACCGAGACACCGTTGCGCTCGGCCAGTTCGATACACGCGCCGAGCTCGTGCAGCAGCGGGTCCGGGGCGGTGGCGTCCTCGGCGAGCAGGCGGCGCATCTTGGCCGCCTCCACCGCGCAGCGCCGGCGCACGTCCTGGTCGCCGGGGTCCAGGATGTTGTCGGCGATGCCGCGCAGCAGCGGGACGGTGGTGTCGGCCAGCCCGGCGTAGCGCTCGACGCGGTCCTGGTGCAGCTGCTCGGCGACCGCCTCGGCGGTGCGGACCTCCTCCTCGGCGCGCGCCGCCCTGGCCGACGAGGTGGCCAGGGCGCGCAGCACGGCGGCGATCAGGCCGACGGCGAACTGGTAGCCGAGCACGATCGCGGTCGCGCTCGCCAGGCTCGCGATGGGCACCCCGCTGTCGCCGCCGAGCGCGGCCTGGGTGAAGGTCATCGCGTACTGCGCGATCACCACCCCGGCGAAGACCGCGACCCGGACGTCCAGCAGCAGCAACACGATCGTCCAGGCGGCGTCGCCCTCCGACCAGTGCAGGACGCCGAGCCGGTGTTCGGGGGGCACCGACTCGGTCGCCAGCGCCGACAGCGCGAACACCAGCGCCACCAGCGCCCACCGCCACCGGCCGAGGTCGCCGCCGCGCCGCAGGTGCAGCCCGACCCCGACGGTCACCGCGACCAGCCCGCCCCAGGCGAGGAACTGCGGCCACACCGCCCGGTAGGCGTCCAGGTTGGTGAGCAGCTTCGGCAGGTCCAGGAAGGTCAGGATCACCAGGTTCATCACCACGATGGCCCAGCGCAGACCGGACAGGAACACCGAGCCGATGACCTCGGTGTCGTCGCCGGCGAGTTCGGCTGGCGTGCGGGGGCAGGTCAGCCGGACCCGGGTGCCCCGGCCGGGTTCGCTGGTCACCTCGGCCCGGCCGCCAGCCCGGTCCATCCGCTCCACCAGCGACCGCGCCAGGCCGTAGCGGTGGCGGGGCAGCCGGTCGGTGTCAAACCCCTGGCCATCGTCGACCACCTCGACCACGACCAGTTCGTCCTCGAGGCGCACGGTCACGGTCGCCTCGTCGACCCCGGCGTGCCGGACGATGTTGGTCAGTGCCTCCCGGGTGCCGTGGCACAGCAACACCGCGGTGACCGCGGGCATGCGCAGCGACTCCGGCAGCGCCAGGTGCACCCGCAGCGGCGTCAGCCGGCAGACGTCGCGCAGCATGGTGATCAGGTCGACCTCCCGGCTGGACACCACGGACGGTCCGCCGATCACGTCGAGATCCCGCGCCGCCTGGTCGGCCAGCCACTGCTGCCGGTCGGCCGCGACGCCCGCGCCGACCATCAGCAGGGTGGCGGAGGCGGTGTCGTGCAGGGCGGCGAGGTACTCCCGCTCGTCGACGCGGCGGGAGGCGGCGACGGTGGCCTGGCGGCGCACCTGTTCACCGCGGGCCACCTGTTGGTCGGCCGATCTGGCCGCGCGGCGGACGAACCGGTAGATGGCCAGCGACAGCACCGCCTCCATCAGCAGCCACAACTGCAGGGGCACCGCCGCGAGCCAGTCGTCCGGGCGGGCCAGGGCCGAGCCGGTGAGCAACGCCGAGGCCACCACCACGGAAGCCGCCGCCAGCGCGGCCGGGCCGATCTGCCAGGGATAGCTGACCACCGTGATGCCGACCGCCACGAGCACCCAGTTCGTGCCGCCGGCACCGACCTCCGGCGAGGTGATCCACAGCTGGCTGAGGCAGATCGCGCAGGCGACGACGACGTCGGCGGGCACCAGCCAGTACCGCGCGCGGTAGGGGCCGCGCACCATCGTGGTGGCGTAGACGGCGTTCCACAGGTTGAGGGCGAGCACGACGGCGACCGCGAGGACGGGTTGCGGGGCCGGTTCGACGAACAGGGACACCAGACTGGCCGCGCCGACAACGGACAGTCGCAGACCCAGCGCGGCGCGCAGGCCCTGCCGTGCCAACCCCCGCTGCGCGGACCCGGTCAACTCGCCCCCGTGACCCGTAATCGTGGCCTTTCGGCGTCCCGCATCCCGCACCTGACCACGACCGGTGATCGTAGCAGTCGTCGGTGAACGGTCCACGAACGCGCGTATCCATCTCCCGGGGAAGTGACTAGGCTGTTACAGATGGTTACCCCTGAACCGTGGCCCATCGACCAGCTGCCGTTGGTGGGCGGCCCGGACCTGCCGCTGGGCATCTTCTGGCCGCCGCACCCGTACGAGGTCACCTTGGCGCGCTACCAGGAGATCGCCGCCGCCGGGATGAACTTCCTGATCACCGGCAACTACATGTTCGACCAGTTCATCAACCGGCGCGCGCTGGACCTCGCCGGGCAGGCCGGGCTCAAGGTGCTGGTGAACGCGCCGGAGCCGCGGCTGTCGGCGATCACCCACACGCTGTCGGTCGACGACAACCCCGACGCGGCGCTGCGGATCAGCACCGCCGACGCACGCCGGTTGGTCCAGCAGATGGTCGAGGACTACCAACGGTTCCCCGCCTTCGCCGGCTTCGACGTCTACGACGAACCGCCGCAGGCCAAGTTCCCGACGACCGCGGCGGTGACCGCGCTGGTGCGGGAGGTGGCGCCGACCCTGCTGGCCTACAGCAACCTCGTGCCGGGCAACGGCGCGAGCTACGCGGCGATGGTGGCGCGGTTCATCGACATCGTGCACCCGCCGGTGCTGTCCTTCGACCGCTACCCGATCCTCACCGGCGGCGTGGTGGACATCAACTACTTCGACAACTGGGCGATCATCCGGCGCGCTGGGCTGGCGGCCGGCATCCCGACCTGGGTGTACCTCCAGTCGGTCAAGTACGCCCGGCACGAGCTGCCGACCGAGGCGCAGCTGCGCTGGCAGGCCAACATCAGCCTGGCCTACGGCGCCAAGGGCATCCTGTACTTCACCTACTGGACACCGGATCCGGCGCGGGGCGAGGCGTTCGAGTCGGCGATCATCACCCGGGACGGGCAGCGGACCCCCCTCTACGACGCCGCGACCACGCTCAACCGCCAGTGGCTGACTCCCGTCGGGCGTGAGCTGAAGCCGCTGGTGTCGGTGTCGGTGAGCCATGCCAACGACGACCCGCTGCCGCCGGGAACCGAGCCGTTCGCCCCCGACGACTACGTGACCGCCGTCGAGGGCGGCGCGGTGGTGCTCGGCCAGTTCCGCGCGGCGACCGACGACGACACCGATGACGGCACCGATGACGGCACCCGGTGGCTGCTGGTGGTCAACCGCTCCGACCGCGCGGAGACGACCGTGCGGCTCACCTTCGGTGCCGGCATCGCGCGCTCCGGCCGGTTCCACGCCGGGCCGATGGGCTACAAACCCGCCGGCGGCCCGGCGTTCGTGCAGCTGGCCGCCGGCGGGGCCGCCCTGTTCCGCCTCGACGCGCCCTGAGGCGGATGCCCTGAATGGGGCATTCGGGACGGTGGGCGTCCCGAATGAGGCATTCAGGGCGTCAGGCAGGTGACCGCGGGGGTCGCCCACTGGCCGTTGGCCATGACGGTGAAGCCGAAGGTGGTGCTGGTGCCGGGGGCGAGGTTGCCGTTTCCGTTGGGGCGCATGGTCATCACGTTGCCGTTCCAGCTGGGCGTTCCGTTCCAGGTGGTGGCGACCTGTTGGGGCGCGGTCAGGGTGACCGTCGCGGTCCAGCTGGTGATCGCCGCGGCGCCCGCCCTGATCGTCACCTCACCGTTGAACCGGTCGCCCCACTGCTGGGTGGTCCGGTAGGTCGCCGTGCACGCGCCGACCGGCGGCGTGCCGGGATCGCCGGTCGGCGCGACCGCGCGGCCGGTGGTCGGCGAGATCATGCCGGCGCACAGGTTGCGGCTGGCCAGGTTGGCCATGATCTGCGGAATGGCGTTGATGGTGGTCTGGTAGCCGTCGTGCATCAGGATGACCCCGCCCGACTGCAGGTTCCCCGCCGCCTGCACGATCTGGCTGGTGCTCGCGCCGTTCCAGTCCTGGGAGTCGACCGACCAGAGCACCTCGGTGAGCCCGAGCTGCGCCTCGACGGTGCGCACGGTCGCGTTGGTTTCGCCGTAGGGCGGCCGGAACAGGTTCGGGGTCTGCCCGATCGCCTGCTGGAGCGCCTGTTGGGTCTGGGAGAGCTCCGAGGTGATCTGGGCGGCGCTGAGCTGGGTCAGGTGCGGATGCGACCAGCTGTGGTTGCCGACCCACATCCCGGCGTCCACCTGACTCCTGGCCAGCGAGGGGTTCTGCTGGACCTTCGAGCCGATGTTGAAGAACGTGGCCCGCGCCCCGGCCGAGCGCAGCGCGTTGAGCAGTTGGCTGGTGGTGCCGCCGTTCGGGCCGTCGTCGTAGGTGAGGCCGACGTAGCCGGCAGAACAGTCGGCGGCCGGCGCGGCGGCGGCGCTCGGCACGGCCGCGGCCGACAGGCCGAGCAGTACCGCGAGCGTCGTCGTGCAGGCGGAGGTAACGGCAGTTCTGAACATCACTCCTCCAGTGGAGTCATCGAACAGACAATTACCCGCCTTTCCTGAATATAAGCCGCCGATCTTGGCCCGTCAAAGAGTCCTGCCGGTGACACCGGGGCGTCACCGGCAGGACTCAGCGGGTCAGCCGATGCCCTGGTGCACCGCCGTCATCAGCTCACCGTTGGGGGTGTCGCCGTCGATGGACCAGATCATCGCGCCGCCAAGGCCGTTGTCCTTGATCCAGGCGGCCTTGCGGGCGATCTCGGTCGCGTCGTCGAAGGTCCAGAACGTGGAACCGTTGAACAGCCACGCATGCCCGGACGCCGCGTCCCGGTGCAGCGTGTAACCGCTGTCCAGCAACGGTTTGAGCAGCTTGTAGTCGTTGATGCCGGCTTCGTAGCGGCCCGGCGCGGGACCGGTCGCCGACTGGTGCAGACCGTTGTTCGCGTTGGTCACCCCGGTCCAGCCCCGGCCGTAGAACGGGACCCCGAGCACGAGCTCGTCGGCCGGTGCGCCCCGGCTGGTCCACGCGTCGGCCGCGATCTCGATGCTGTACGGCTTGGGGCCAGGGTCACCGGCCGGCAGCCGCAGCGCGGACTGGTTGTTGGTGACCGTTTCCCAGCCGCCGTGCAGGTCATATCCCTGCAGGGTGGCGAAGTCGAGCTGGTCGAAGACCTGGTCGACCTCGAAGCCGGCGGTCACCTTCTCCGGGTCGGCCGGCAGGAACGCGCTCAGCTCGTAGTGCTTGCCGGTGGTCGCGCCGTGGGCGTCGAGCTGGCGGCGCCATTCGGCCAGCAGCAGCGTAAAGTTCTGCTTGTCCTCCGGCCGGATCACGTTGCCGGTGTTGCCCTCGCTGCCCGGCCACTCCCAGTCCAGGTCGACGCCGTCGAACACGCCGGCCGCCGAGCCGGGACCGCCCTGCGGCTCACCGCCGAGCTGCGGCAGGTTGCCCTTGATCCACATGTCCAGGCAGGAGGCCACGTGCGCCTGGCGGGACGCGGAGGTCAGCGCGGCGTTGGAGAAGTACTTCGACCAGGTCCAGCCGCCGAAGGAGATGTGCACCTTCAGGTTCGGGTACTTGGCCTTCAACTGCTTGAGCTGGTTGAGGTTTCCGGCCAGCGGCTGGTCGTAGACGTCGGCCTGGCCGTTGACCGTCTGGTCGGCGGTGAACCGGCGCTGGTAGTCCGCCCACGCGTCGCCCTCGCCGAGCTGGTTGACCTGGAAGCACTTGCCGGTCGAGTCGATGTTGCCGAACGCGTAGTTGATGTGCGTCAGCTTGGCCGCCGACCCGGAGGTGTCCAGGTTCTTCACCAGGTACGCGCGGTCGTAGACGCCCCACTGGGTGAAGTAGGCGACCTTGCGGTTGCCGCCCTGGCCGGGGTCGCCCTGCTCGTCGGTGGTCACCGACACCGCGGCGCTGAACGCCGAGACGTTGCCCGCCTCGTCGCGCGCGCGGACGCGGAAGCTGTAGGTGGTGCTCGGTGCCAGTCCGCCGACGGTGATCGTGGTCGAGGCGGTGGAGCCGACCGGGGTGGCGGCGTTGCCCTGGAACACCTCGTAGGCGGCCACGCCGACGTTGTCGGTGGCCGCCTGCCAGCTCAACGGGACCGAGGTGCCGGTCGGGTCACCGGCGCGCAGGCCGGACGGCGCGGACGGCGCCTCGCCGTCGGGTTCGCCCGACGAGCCGTCGCAGGCGAAGCCGTTGACCGTGCAGTTGAGCGGCGCGCCGGGACCGGTGCCGTTGAAGCCGAACGCGGTGGAGCCACCCGCGGGCACCGAGCCGTTGTAGCCGCGGTTGACGAACCGGTAGTGGTCGCCGGTGCGGGTCAGGTCCGCCTCCCACGCCGAGCCGATCGCGGTGCCGGCTGGCAGGTCGAACTCCACCGTCCAGCCCGACAGCGCGCTGGTGCCGGCCTGGACGACGATCTGGCCGGTGAAGCCGCTGCCCCAGTCGGACACCTTGGCGAACACGGCGGTCGGGTTGGTCGCGGCCTGCGCCGTGCCGGCCAGGCCGGTGAACGCGAGCGCTACGGCCAACAGCAACGGGCCGAACAGTCGTCGGTTCGCTGACGATCTCGATGACATCGGTCTCCTCCGGTCGATGGCAGGGGTATCACGGGGGATCTGCACCACCTTGTGGTCTAGACCACAGTGAATCAAGGTCTAGACCACCGTTGTCACCGGACTGCAACCAGGACCGCTACCGCAGCGGTGGCGTGCTCGCCGGCGGGGCGCGGTGGCCGGTCGCCTGCTCGTAGCCGTGCGCCATGGCCAGCAGGGTCGGCTCGGTGAACGGGAGCCCGAGCAGCTCCACGCCGACCGGCAGCCCGGCCGGGGTGAACCCGGCGGGCATCGACAGCGCCGGATAGCCGCTGTAGCCGGCCAGCCGGCAGTTCGCGTACGACTGGCTGGTGCCGATGACCGTCGGCGGCTCGGTGATCGTCGGGTAGACCAGCGCGTCGAGGTCGTGGGCGGCCATCAGCTCGGCGATGCCGGCGCGCAGCAGGTCCCGCTGGCGCAGCTTCTCCGTGTACTCCGGGTTGGGCAGCGGCGGGCTGTGCACCCAGCCGCGCAGCGTGCTCAGCACGGTCGGGGTGACCTGGCCGGAGGCGGCGATGTCGGCCATGGTGACCGCGCGCGCCGGTGGTTCCAGGCGCGCGAGCCACGCCGGGCGGCCGTTCGCCGAGGCGTCGAGGTAGCGGTCGAGGTCGCGCTCGAACTCGTCACGCACCCGGTTGGCCTTGGCCGCGGCGTCCAGCAACGCGGGTTGGGCGCCGAGTTCGACGGTTCGCGCGCCGAGTGCGGACATGTCGGCGATCGCCGCGCGGACCAGGACGTTGGTCTGCTGTTCGGTCTCGGTGGCGCCGAAGTAGTCGGTGAACACGCCGATCCGCTTGCCGCGCAACCCATCCGGGCGCAGGCTGTCCAGGTAGCTGCGCGGCAGCCTGCCGATCGAGGCGGCGGTCACCGGGTCGCGGCGGTCGTAGCCGACGGTGGCGTCCAGCAGCAGCGCCACGTCCCGCACGGAGACGGCCAGTGGTCCGGCGGTGTCCTGGGTGCCGGCCAGCGGCGCGATGCCGGCCCTGCTCGACAGCCCTAGTGTCGGCCGCAACCCGACGAGGTTGTTGTGCGCGGCGGGAATCCGGATCGAGCCGCAGGTGTCGGTGCCCAGACCGGCCGGTGCGAACGCCGCCGCGACCGCGGCCCCGGTGCCGCCGCTGGAGCCGCCGGGGTGGCGCTGTTGGTCGTAGGGGTTGCGGGTCTGGCCGCCCAGCGAGCTGATGGTGGTGATGTTCATGGCGAACTCGTGCAGGTTGGTCTTCGCCAGGATGATCGCGCCCGCGTCGCGCAGCCGGGCGACCTGGGTGCTGTCGACGCGGGGGCGCAGCGACCGCAGGGCCAGGGACCCGGTGGTGGTCGGCAGGTCGTGGGTGTCCATGTTGTCCTTGACCACCACCGGGATGCCGTGCAGCGGGCCGCGGGTGCGGCCGAGGCGGCGCTCCCGGTCCAGCCGCGCGGCCGTGGCCATGGCTTTCGGGTTCACCGTGATGACCGCGTTGACCCCGGGCTGGGTGGCGTAGGCATCCTCGTAGGCATCCTCGTAGGCATCCTCGTAGGCGCCGATCCGGCGCAGGTACTCCCTGACCAGCTCGACCGAGGTCACCTGGCTGGTGTCGAGCAGTTCTGCCAGGTCGGCGACCCCGAGCCCGACCACGTCGACCCTGTCCGGGTGGGCGGCGGCGGGCGTGACGACCAATGACGTGACCAGTGACGTGACCAGGGCGGCGGCAAGCAACGGCCGGGCGATGCGGCGGCGGTAGGTCATGGACTTCGACACTATGGCTGTTTCGCCGGGAGCGGAACCGCTGCTCAGGGCGTCGTGCCGGTGCCAGGATGACGGTATGGCCGACGTCGTGCACCTCCATCCCGACCGCGAACCCGCACCGGAGCCGCTGTGGCGGGAGGCGCTCGGCCGCCACCTGCGCACGGCCAGGGAGCGGCGGGGCGGCCGCCTGGTGGACGTCGCGCGGCGAGCCGGCATCTCGCCGCAGTACCTGTCCGAGATCGAACGCGGCCGCAAGGAGCCGTCCAGCGAGATGATCGCCGCGGTCGGCGGTGCGCTGGAGATCGGCCTGGACGACCTGCTCATCGGCGTCGCGAGCGATGTCCGCCGCGGCCGGCCCCCGGTCGCGCACCGCCGGCCGGCGGGTCCGGTGCTCCTGGCGGCCTGACCGCGGTCAGGTCCGCTGGTCGAGGACGTGGTCGGCCAGGCCGTAGGCGACCGCGCTGGCCGCGTCGAACACCCGGTCGCGGTCGGTGTCGTGCCGCAGGTCCTGGACGCTCCGGCCGGTGTGGGTGGAGAGGATCTCCTCCAGCTGGGTACGCACCCGTACCACCTCATCGGCCTGGAGGATGAGGTCGGGGATCGTGCCCCGGCCCTGTGCGGCGGGCTGGTGCAGCACGACCCGGGTGTGGGGCAGCACGGCCCGCCGCCCGGACGCGCCCGCGGCCAGCAGCACCGCGCCCGCCGCGACGGCCTGGCCGACGCAGGTCGTGGCCACCGGTGCCTGGATGTAGCGCATGGTGTCGTACAGCGCGAGCATCGCCGACGGGTCGCCGCCCTCGCAGTTGATGTAGAAGTTGATCTCCTGGTCCGGGTTCTCCGCCTCCAGGTGCAGCAGCTGGGCGATCAACGCGTTGGCCACCCCCGAGTCGATGGCCGTGCCGAGATACACGATCCGCGACGAGAGCAGGTGGGAGTAGACGTCCATGATCCGCTCGCCGCCCGTGGTGCGGGTGACGACGTTGGGAATGGTGTAGGTACTCATGACGGCACTCCCAGTCCGAGTTCGTGGGTGCGCACGGGCACGACCTGCCCGAGGTGGTCGACGATGTGGTCGATGAAGCCGTACTCGCGGGCCTGCTCGGCGGTGAACCAGCGGTCGTGCAGCGAGTCGGCGAAGATCCGGTCGGTCGGCTGCCCGGTGTCCTCGGCGATGATGCCCAGCACGGTGTCCCTGGTGTGGCGCAGGTCGTCGGCCTGCACCTCCACCTCGACCGCGGAGCCGCCGATGCCCGCCGAGCCCTGGTGCATCAGGATGCGGGCGTGGGGCAGGGCGTAGCGCTTGCCCGGGGTGCCGGCGGAGAGCAGGAACTGGCCGGCGCTGCAGGCGAGCCCGAGGGTCAGCGTGACCACGTCACACGGCACGAGCCGCATGACGTCCCGGATGGCGAGCATCGCCGGCACCGAACCGCCGGGCGAGTGGATCCACAGGGCGATGTCCCGGCGGGGGTCGTCGCCGGCGAGGGCGAGCAGTTGGGTCGCGAGGACGGTTCCGTTGTCGTCGTCGAGCACGCCGTCGAGGACCAGCACACGCTGGCTGAGGAACCGTTCCCGCAACCGGTCGTCGAACCGCGGTTGCCTGTCGTCGTTGGTCATGTCCCCGACGATGCCGCCACCGGGGTGCCGCGCGCTCGCCGTTCTGCCGGCGGCAGATCAGCCAACAGCAGCGCTGCCGGTCCGGACCGCAGCGAAGGGTCCCTTCGCTGCGGCCAGTGCAGTGAAGGGACCCTTCGCTGCGGGCTCTGTTATGAGGTGAGGGGCAGGTATCGCCCGCCGAAGAAGACGGCCGGGTCGGTGACCGCCGATGTGGTGAGCCACTGGGGGGTGCCGAACACCAGGACATGGTCGGCGAGCGTGATGGTGTCGGCTACGGTGCACGCCATCACGGCCAGTGCGCCGGTCAGGGCCGGGATGCCGTGCGTCACCTCGTGGGGGACGTTGGTGAAGCGGTCGCCCGATGCGGTGGCGAAGTGGGTGGCCAGGTGGGCCTGGCCCGCGGACAGGATGTTGACCCCGAACGCCTGGCTGGCGGTGATCGCGTGCAGGGTTCGGCTGGTCTCGTTCAGGGATACCAGTACCAGCGGTGGGTTCAGTGACACCGAGGTGAACGTGTTGACCGTGCAGCCGATCGGCGCGTCGGCGAGGTGGCTGGTGACCACGGCGACGCCCGTCGCCCAGCCTCGCATGAAGTCGCGGAGGGACGACCCGTTCACCACCTCGCCGACGGCGGTCACTGGACGCTCAGCGGTTCGGCCAGGCACTGCGCTCGGTGCCGGGACAGCTCGTCGCGGTCGGCGCCGGGTAGGGCCAGCGCGGCGTCGTAGTCGCGGATCGCGTCCGCCAGTCGGCCGGCTTCCTGGTGGAGGAAACCTCGGTTGTACAGCAGGTCCGGGTTGTCCGGGGCCAGGTTCACGGCCAGGTCGAGGTCGGCGAGCGCGGCCTGGCTGTCGCCGCGGTCGTGGTGGAGGACCGCGCGGCTGGCCAGTGCGGCGAGCAGGTGGGTGTCCAGTTCCAGTGCGCGGTCGAAACTCTGGCGGGCGCGGTCGAGGTCGCCGGTGTCCTGGGCGATCAGGCCTCGGGCGTGCAGCAACCTTGCCTCAGTGGGGTGCCGGCGGAGGCCTTCCTCGGTGTGGGTTGACGCCGCGGGCAGGTCGCCGGTCTCCAGCAGGAGGCCGATCAGGTTCATTCTGGCGTCCAGCTCGTCCGGCTCCAGTTCGACCACATAGGACAGGTCGGCGATGGCGCCGTCGTGGTCGCCCAGTTCGGCCTTGACGTCGGCGCGGTTGTAGTGAAGCTCCCAGAACGGGGGTGTCAGGGTGATCGCGTGGTCGTAGTCGGCGACCGCGCTCGCGAGGTCGCCCAGTTTGCGGTGGATGTCGGCGCGGTCGAAGTAGTAGTCGGGGTAGTTGGGGTCCTGGTCGATCACGTCGTGCAGGTCGGTGAGCGACTCGGTCAGGCGGCCGAGCATCATCAGGACCTTGGCTCGGTTGTTCACCAGCACCGAGCGGTGCAGCAGGTGTTTCTGGCCGGGCAGTTCGGCGTCCAGGCGGGCGAGGCCCTCGCTGACGAGTCGGAGGGCTTCGGTCGGGTTGCCCAGGTGGGTTTCCACCAGTGCCAGACCGTTCTGTTGGAAGACGGTGAAGAACACCCGGTCCTCGAAATCCGGTAGCAGGCCGGCCATGGTGATCGCGTTGTTCAGCAGGCCTTTGGCCAGTCGGTGGTTTCTGCGCTCTGGCGTGTGGTGTCTGGTGAACATCATGGCCAGTGCGTAGCAGCACGACATGTGTACTTTGGGGTCGGTGCCGATGGTGGCGAGCTCCAGGTAGATCGGCTCGGTCTCTTCGCTGCGGCCGATCGCGGCGAGCGCGGTGGTGACCTTGGTGCTCAGCAGCCAGTAGGGGTTGGGCTCCTCGGTCGGGTCGATGATCACTCGGCCGCGGTCGCCGTACTCCAGCAGCACGTGGTAGAAGCCGAGGTCGAAGCAGTAGTCCGCGGCTGCCAGCAACGCCGCGCCCGCTGCCCGCCGGTCCGAGCCGTGTTCCAGGTGGTAGAGCAGGGCGCCGAGGCGCAGGCTCTGTTCGTCTCTGGTGGACAGTTGGGCGGCGTGCTCGTCGTGTAGGCGCGTGCGTTCGGTCTGCGGTGTCGTTTCGTAGGCCGCGATCTCCCGGGGATCGCGGGTGGTGCCGGCCGAGTCCAGGTAGGCGTGGACCAGTTCGGCGACGGTGCGGTGGTCGCCGGGCGCGGAGGGCTGCGGCAGGATGATTTTGCGGGCGTGGCGGTCCAGTGCCGTGGACAGCTCCTCCGTGAGGGGGCCGTCGCCGGTTTCGGCGATCAGGCGGACTCGGCCGGAGTTGGCTCGGCGCAACGCGATCGCCAGGAACTCCTGGTCGGTGTGGTCGGCCTGGTCGACGTTGCGCAGGCGTAGCGTCAGCTCGATTCCCGTCTGGGCGGCGTAGGACTCCAGCAGCTCCACCGCGGCGTGGGCGTGCCGTCTGGTCCGGTTGGCCGGATAGACCCTGGTGCGCTCGCTGGGCACGGCCAGTGAGGTCAGGGTCTGCGGTGCGGCACCGACCACGCTTTGCAGCTCCGGGGCCACCGACAGGATCGCGATCACGTTGCGGTGCACCAGATCCGGACAGCGTTCGGTGATCGCGGGCACCAGTTCGCGCAGTATCGCGCCAAGTCCGGTGTAGGGGCCGCGGAGCTGACGGTGACAGTCGACGACTACGTCGGCCGGCTCGGCACTCCCCTGCCAGGGGACGACGAGCCACAGGTGGCTGTTCATACTGCTTCCTCCCGGAGTTCTCTGGTCGGTGACGGGGTCGGCGTGCTCGATCCGCCTGCCAGCAGGGGCAGCACGACGAACTGCACGACCAACAGGGCGAGTGAGATCAGCGAGTCCCAGAACCTGGCCTGGGTCGCGCCGGCGGCCAGCGCCGAGCCGACCCGCTCGACGAACTCGACGGCGATCGGCACCACGGCGAACACCGCGGTGACCAGAAGCGCCAGCACGCCGCCGGCGGTGATCCAGGCGAAGGCGGGCGCGGTCTTCCGGTCACGGGGCGAGAAGTCCGCGAAGTCCACATCGGATGGACGGACTCCCGGCAGGGACCGGAACTTCCGCCGCAGGTACACCACGGTCGCCTCGTGGGGGTTGGTGCAGCCGAGCGCGGTGGTCAGCACGTAGTACAGGTCGGTACGCAGGAGCAGGTAGAACTGCCAGGCCAGGCGCAGCAACGTGACATAGGCGACGGCGAGCGCGAACCGGCCGGCGAGCGACAGCCCACCCGGCAGGTCGACCACGGCCACCACCATCAGGCAGCCGAACAGCACCAGGTCGCCGACCATCCCGGCCAGGAACGGCAGGTAGCGCTTGGCGCGCGGCACTCCGAGCAGACCGTTCAGCTCGGTCTCGAACACGAAGTAGTACCAGCGGCGGCCGACCCCGAGCCGGGAGGGCAGGCCGAGTCGTCTGCCGGCCAGCATGTGGCAGAACTCGTGCAGCAGTGCCGCGGGCAGCTGTGCCAGCGCGAGGACGAGCTGCACGATCACCAGCGACGAGGTGAAGAAGACATTGTGGTAGTGCGGTCGTAGTACGGGTTCGGCCACCATGGCGACCACCGCGACGCCGAGCACGCCCGCGTAGCACAGCCAGGCCACCGGCGAGAAGGCCGCACGACCGGCCGTGCGCAGCGAGACGGTGGTCGCCTCGGCCGGTGAGTCGTCGCCGGTGCGGACGAAACCCAGTTCCCGCAGGGAGTCGACGAAGTCCTCCAGGTCGACGGTCTCGCCGAACTCGGTGGCGTACCAGGTCGCGGCGTCGGTTGTGGACAGTCCGTCGGCCAGCCTGCGCAGCAGTTCGGCGCCGTCGGCCGGCAGCTGCACGAACGACCCGATGTCCGGTCGGCCGACGGTCACGCCGTCGGGCTCTGCCACGAACGTGAGTGGGTGGAAGTCCAGATGTGTCATCGCAGTTCTCCGCGGGAAGTCGCCCGTGGTTGGCGTGCCCGCGCCCGGCAGGACTCGTGGTCAGGGCGCGAGCACGCCGTTCACGGATCAGCAACAGGGCTGGCAGTACGCCGAGGCGGACGACGTCAGCTTGATCGAGCCCGTCTTGCGGATGGCGATCTTCTTCATGCGGGGGTCACCCCCTCCCCTCTCCGTTCTCCTGTGCTGGTCGGGAAACCCGGCCGGCACAGACGAACCTGTCATGAACCCGGCACCCGGACATGGGGACACCGCCCCCAAATCTCCGGACAGACCACTTCGAACACCCCGGGGGAACGCACGAAAACGGGTAGTGCGCCACCTGTCCGCCTCGGCCGCCGGCACCGCATGCTTCGCTCCATGCGAAACGATGCCCTGACGATCATCGTGTGCGGCGCCAGCGCGGCGATCGGGGTCGCCCCCTACCTGACCTGGCTACGCCAGGAGCTCGACCTGCCACTGCGGGTGTTGCTCACCCACAGCGCCGAACGGTTCGTCCAGCCGGCGGCGCTGGCCTGGTATGCCGACGAGGTCTACACCAGCGCCGACCCCGCGGTGAACCCCACCGAGCTGGCGCGCCGGTCGGTGGGGCTGGTAGTGCTGCCGGCCAGCGCCAACACCGTGGCCGCCGCCGCGCACGGGCTGGCCGGCACTCCCGCCCAGACCGCGATCCTGGCCGACGAGCGGCCGGCGTTGTTCTTTCCCAGCATGAACGAGTCCATGTGGGCCAGGGAGGTCACCCGGCGCAACGTCGAGACGCTGCGCGGTGACGGGCACACCGTCGTGGATCCCCGGCAGGGGCCGGTGTTCGAGCTGTGGCGGCGGGAGAACGCGATCGGCATCGCGATGCTCCCGCCGGACGAGGCGACCGAGGTCATCATCTCCTGGCTGGAGCAGCGCATGTCCACTGAGGACAACCCAGCGGACACCACAGAAGAGGTGGCGCTCAGCGGGTGAAGAAGGCCAACGCGTAGTCGTTGAGCGCCTCCCGGGATGACTGACCGGTCTTGACCACCAGGTTGGCCACGTGTTTCTCCGCCGTGCGCGGCGAGATGTGCAGCCGGGCGGCGATCGCCTTGTTGCCGAGGCGGTTGACCAGCAGCTCGAACACCTCGTACTCGCGGATCGTCACGCCGAGCGCGCGCAGCTCGGCGGGCACCCGCTCGGTGCCGGTGCGCCGCTGCGGCACCGACGCCCCGAGCTGGCGCAGCAACGCCCGACAGGCGCTGGCCACCGCCGGCACCGACGCCTGGTGGAAGTACTCCTCGGCCTGGCGAAGCCATTTCTCCGGCTCGCCCCAGCCACCCGCGTGCGCGACCTCGGCGACCAGCCGCAGGCCGAGATGGCGGGCCATCGCGAACGGCACGGCGAGGTCCTGGGCCCGCGCCACCGCGGCGACCGCGTCCACCGTCCGCCCCGACCGTCCCAACAGGACGGCGTGGGCCAGCACGACGAACTGCCGGTTCCACCGCATCCGCCCGGTCGAGCTGTTGGCCGCCCGGTCGTAGTCGTCCCACCCGGCCTCGCCGAACAGCACCCGCAGCAACAGGTACAGCCCGTACCGGCCCGACACGTGCAATGTGGACGGATTCTCCCCGGTGTCGGTCAGCGCGCCGGCGAGCTCGGCGAGCACCCGGTCCCGGTCCTCCTCGAGCAGCGCGCACATCACCCGCAACGGCCGTTCCTGGGCGAGTTCCCCGTCCGCGGCCCGGAACTCGGTCAGCGCCCGCTCCAGCTCCCGGCGCCTGCCCTGGTGCGCGGCCACCGTGGCCCTGGTCAGCAGCGCGTGCCTGGCCACGTAGGCCAACCGGAGCTTGCTGGTGGCCGCGTGGCACTCGTCGGCGAGCTCGGCCGCGCGGGGGAAGTCGCCGCACAGCGTGGTGTGCATGGCGATGGTGGTGTCCACGACGTACCCGATGCTGATCGCGCCGACCCGCAACGCCTCCAGCCTGGCCTCGTGCAGGCTCGTGGTGCACGCGTCGGCGAGCCAGTCGTTGCCGGCCAGGCGCACCAGCGCGTAGATCCGCCAGATCGGCAGCCGGTGTTCCTCGGCGATCGCCCTTGCCCGTTCGAAGCAGGCGCTCGCCTCGGCCAGGTCCCGCTCCCGGGCGAGGTCGCCGATGGTCTGCCAGGCCTGGCACAGGATCGCCGGCAGCCCGGCGCGCTCGGCCATGGCCGCGGCCCGCCGGGCGAGCACCTCGGCCTCGGCGGTGCGGTCGTGTCCCGGCGCGCCGAGCGCGAGGTCGGCGGCGACCGCGTCCAGCGGCGCGGCGTCGACGTCGGCCGGCTCCGGCCCGAGCAGTTCCCTGGCCATGGCGACGTGGGCGACGCCGTCGACGTAGCGGCCGGCGACCTCGGCCACCCAGGCAAGGCGCACGTGCAGGACGGCCAGCCGCCGGGCGTCGAGCGCCGATCCGCGCTCGGTGAACCGTTCCACGAGCTCGAAGGCCCGGTCGAACTCGCCGGCCTCGGCCAGCGAGTACAGCAACGACTCCAGCACGTCGGCCCGCAGGTTCACGTCGACCTCGGCGCCGTCGGTGCCATCGTGCTCGGCGAGCAGGCTGTCCGCCCTGGCCAGCAACGACACCGCCGACGTCGCCGCGCCCGCGGCCAGCGCCCGAGTGCCCGCCTCGGCGAACAGCACCGCGGCGCCGACCTTGTGTCCACAGTGGACCCGTAGGGCGGCGACCAGCTGGCACCACTCCCCCGGCAGCTTCGGATGCAGGTCCACGATGGCGTCGGCGGCCCGCCGGGACAGCTCGGCACGGTCGGTCGGGGTGAGCTGGGCCAGCAACGCCTCGCTGGTCAACGGATGCTGGAAGGCATACCAGTCGGGAGCGGGCTCGTCGGTGGTGACCAGCTGCGCGGCGACCCCGGCGTGCAGGTGCCCGATCAGCGTCCGGTCGTCCATCCCGGTCACCCGCTGCACCACCGGCAGCGGGAACCGGTGACCGAGCACGGCGGCCACCGACAACAGCATGCGGCCCTGCAGGCCGAGCCGGTCGGTGCGCCGGGAGATGCTGCGCACCAACGTCGCCGGCACCTCGGTTCTCGGCGCGCCGACCAGCTGCCAGCCATCGGCACCGCGCCGCAGCAGCCCGGTACTTACCATGCTGTGCAACAACTCCTCGAGCACGAACGGGTTTCCGGCGCTGCTCTCCCACAACGGCGCCAGCACCGACTCCGGCACCGCCGCCGGCTCCACCTCCAGACAGCACGCCACCAGCAGGCGGGTGTCCTCCCGGCCGAACCGGTCCAGCGCGCACACCAGGCCCGCGCCGCGCTGGGCGATCGACTGCGCGAGGTCCAGCGCGGCGCACGACTCGTTGCGGATGGTGCCCACCAGGACCGCCGGCGCCCGCTCGATGTTGTCCACCAGGTACTCCAGCACCGCGAGGGTCTCCGCGTCGGCGTCCTGGAGGTCGTCGAAGATCAGCAGACAGCCGGTGTCCCGGCCGAGCACCGAGGTGAGCCGGACGAACCCCTCCGCCAGGATCACCAGCGACTCGCCGCCCTGCTGGGAGTCGCCGGTGCTCCATTCCGGTACCAGCCGGCCGAGCACCGGCCGGTACGGGCCCAGCGCGCCGTCCAGCTCCGGGTCCCGCACCCTGGACAGGGACAGCAACGCCTCGGCCAGCGGCCGGAACGGGACGGTGGGGCCGATGGTGCTGCACCGCCCGCGCAGTACCCGCATCCCGGCGGCGTAGGCGCGACCGGAGGCCTCGACGGCGAGCCGGGACTTGCCGATTCCCGGCTCGCCGACCAGGAACACCGCGCCCCCGGTGCTGGCGCGCGCGTCGGCCAACACCCGGTCCAGCACCCGCAGTTCAGCGTCCCGCGCCACCACGGACGACGCCCTTGTCCTCATGCGGCAACACTAAACCGCCCCCCTCGATCCGTGGTGCGCGCGACTTTCGGTGCCCCGCCGTCACCTCAACAGGTCCACGCACAACACCAACTGGTCTGCGGGATGGTCGGCACGTTGTTGGTCACCACCCCGGCGGCGACCGCGAGGCCAAGGTAGCCGGACAGGATCGCGGCCCGTCCGTTGGTGACGCGGCCGGGCAGCGACACCTTCCCCGCCGGGTGGTCCTCGAGGTCACCGTCTCTGGCCTCGACGTCTTTCCATGCTCTGACCTGGTCATTCTCCTCGTGCACGCTGTTTCCTCCCCATGGCTGTGTTACTGGTTAGATCGGTCCACCTGGCTCAAGCGTGAGCACCGATGGCACTCTTTCGGTGAATCCGAGCCGCAGCAGGCCGTAGCCGATGCCGGCGAGGCCGGTGAGCAGGCCGGGGGTGTGCACCCCGTCCGGTGTGCCGCAGCGCGGGCCCCACTGGTCGAGCGCGCCGAGCAGCCGGGCCACCGAGGGGGCCAGCGCCGCCGCCGCGTCCGCGCGACCCCGGCCGGCCAGGGTCGTGAGCGCCTCGAGGACGCCGAGTTCGCCGTGACAGAGGCTGAGGTCGCGCACCGGGTTGCGGTGGCGCAGTACCGCCACCGCGCGGGCCATGTCCGGCTCAAGGGCGTCGTGGGCGAGCAGCGCGCCCGCCAGGCCGGCGCACCAGCCGTGGTCGGTGTCCTCGATCCGGTCGGCCAGTGGCGTGGCGCGGGCGAGCACGTCGGCCGAGGTCGCGGCGAACCGGGTGCCGGTGGCGCGGCCGAGGGCGTAGGCGATGCCCTCGTGGCCGCCGGCGAAACCGGTCTCGGGGAACGCGCCGGCCTCCTGGTCCGGTCGCGGCGAGCGGACCAGCCGGTCGGCGAGGATGGTGGCCGCGTCGGCCGCGGCGG
>NZ_BAAGXS010000080.1:0-174424 GCF_054779715.1 Actinophytocola sediminis
CCGGCCGGCGGGTCGCCGGCGAGCGCGCCGGCCACCACGCCGACCACCGCGCCCCCGCCGGAGTCGGCGAAGACCTCACCGGTCGCGGTGTCCACGACGACGCTCCACTCCGTGCCGTAGCCGGCGGCCGGCACGGTCATGTCGACCTCGTCGTCGTGGGCGTTGAAGCACAACAGGAACGAGTCGTCGGTGACCCGGGAGCCCCGGCGGTCGAGGTCGGGGATGCCGTCGCCGTTGAGGAAGACGGTGATGCAGCGGCCGAACCCGGACTCCCAGTCGCGCTCGGTCATCTCCTCGCCGGAGGGGGCGAACCAGGCGAGGTCGCGCAGCTCGTCGCCCTGGCGGATCGGGCGGCCGGCGAAGAACCGGCGGCGGCGGAAGACCGGATGGTTGTGCCGCATGGCGATCACCGCGCCGGTGAAGTCGACCAGGTCGCCGTGGTCGTCCAGCAGCGACCAGTCCACCCAGGACAGCGGGTTGTCCTGGCAGTAGCCGTTGTTGTTGCCGTGTTGGGTGCGGCCGAACTCGTCGCCGTGCAGGAGCATCGGCACGCCCTGGGACAGCAGCACGGTGGCCAACAGGTTGCGCCGCTGGCGGGCCCGCAGGTCGAGGATCTTCTCGTCGTCGGTCGGGCCCTCGGCGCCGCAGTTCCACGAGCGGTTGTCGTCGGCGCCGTCGCGGTTGGCCTCGCCGTTGGCCTCGTTGTGCTTCTCGTTGTAGGACACCAGGTCGGTCAGCGTGAAGCCGTCGTGCGCGGTGACGAAGTTGATCGACGCGTACGGCCGGCGGCCGTCGTCCTGGTAGAGGTCCGACGAGCCGGTGATGCGGGAGGCGAACTCGCCGAGCGTGGCCGGCTCGCCGCGCCAGAAGTCGCGCACGGTGTCCCGGTACTTGCCGTTCCATTCCGTCCACAGTGGAGGGAAGTTGCCGACCTGGTAGCCGCCGGGGCCGACGTCCCACGGCTCGGCGATCAGCTTGACCTGGCTGATCACCGGGTCCTGCTGCACCAGGTCGAAGAACGTGGCCAGCCGGTCGACGTCGTAGAACTCGCGGGCCAGGGTGGCCGCGAGGTCGAAGCGGAACCCGTCGACGTGCATCTCGGTCACCCAGTACCGCAACGAGTCCATGATCAGTTGCAGGGTGTGTGGGCTGCGCACGTTCAGCGAGTTGCCGGTGCCGGTGTAGTCGAGGTAGTAGCGGTGGTCGTCCTCGAGCAGGCGGTAGTAGGCCTCGTTGTCGATGCCGCGCATGGACAGCGTCGGCCCGAGGTGGTTGCCCTCCGCGGTGTGGTTGTAGACCACGTCGAGGATCACCTCGATGCCGGCCTCGTGCAGCGCGCGCACCATCGCCTTGAACTCGGGCACCTGGTTGCCCGGCAGGTGCGTGCCCTCGCCGTGGCCGATCGCGTAGCCGTCGTGCGGGGCGAGGTAGGCGATCGTGTTGTAGCCCCAGTAGTTCGACAGCCCGCGTTCGGTCAGCCCGTGGTCGTGCAGGAACTGGTGGACCGGCATCAGCTCGACGGCCGTGATGCCGAGGTCGAGCAGGTACTCGATCATCACCGGGTGGGCCAGGCCGGCGTAGGTGCCGCGCAGCTCCTCCGGGACGCGCGGGTGCAGCTTGGTCAGCCCGCGCACGTGCGCCTCGTAGATGACCGTCTCGTTGTACGGGATCCTGGGTGCCCGGTCGGTCGCCCAGTCGAAGAACGGGTTGATCACCACGCCGCGGATGGTGGACGCGGCGGAGTCGGCGTCGTTGCGCTCGTCCGGTCTGCCGAACGGGTAGCCGAACACCGACTCGTCCCAGACGAGGTTGCCGGTGACCGCCTTGGCGTACGGGTCGAGCAGCAGCTTGGCTGGGTTGGCGCGCAGGCCGGCGCGCGGGTCGTACCGGCCGTGTACCCGGTAGCCGTACTCCTGGCCGGGGCCGACGTTGGGCAGATAGCCGTGCCAGACGAAGCCGTCGACCTCGGGCAGCCGCAGGACGGTCTCGGCGCCGGCGGCGTCGAACAGGCACAGCTCGACCCGTTCGGCCACCTCCGAGTAGAGCGCGAAGTTGGTGCCGGCGCCGTCGTAGGTGGCGCCGAGCGGGTAGGGGGAACCGGGCCAGGGCTGCACGGGGTTGCTCCTCGGTGGGGATGGAGGCGATCTTCTCTTTCCACGGTAGATGGCGAAAAGGGCGCCAAACCGCGAATGGAAAGTTCTGGACTTTTGATCATCCGATCGTGTTTTTGGGGCGCGCCTTTCGGAGGGCGGCGATCACCCGAACGACTACCGGGTGCTGGAAAAACTCGTCCACTGTCACCGGAAGCGGGATCCGCCAGTTGGGGTACTGGTCGATGGTTCCCGGGAGGTTGGGCTGCCGGGGCTCGCCCAGCGCGTCCTGCGGGGAGGTCACCAGCAGCGTGCTGGCCGAGGTCGCCAGCAGCTCGTGCAGCGCGACCACGAGGTCCGACTCGTCGGCCGGCTCGCCGGGCAGCAGGCCGAGCTCGGCCAGTTCGGCCAGCAGCTCCGCGCGGTCGGCGGCGGCCCGTTCGCGGTCGGCCTCCTGGTCGTCGAGCAGGCCGAGTTCGGCGCGCACCCGCACGTGCTCGCCGCGCAGGAAGCCGGCCGCGGTCGGCAGGTCGTGGGTGGACACCGAGGCCAGCGCGTCGTCCGGCCAGCTGGCCGGGGCCAGCAGCGGCTCGCCGTCGGCGTCCTGGTCGCGCTGGAACCACAGCACCGCCGAGCGCAGCACGCCGCGCTCGCGCAACGTCGTACGCACCTCGTCGGACACCGTGCCGAGGTCCTCGCCGACCACGATCGCCGACGCCCGATGGGCCTCCAGCGCCAGCACGCCGAGCAGCGCGTTGGCGTCGTAGTGCACGTAGGTGCCGGCGCTGGCCGGGTGGCCCGGCGGGATCCACCACAGCCGCCACAGACCCATCACGTGGTCGATCCGGATGCCGTCGGCCTGGGCGAGCACGGCCCGGATGACATCCCGGAACGGCGTGTACCCGCTGGCGGCCAACAGGTCCGGGCGCCACGGCGGCAGGTTCCAGTCCTGGCCCTGCTGGCTGAACGCGTCCGGGGGCGCGCCGACGGTCACCGACGAGGCCAGCACGTCCTGCAGGGCCCACGCGTCCGCGCCCGCCGGGTCGACGCCGACCGGCAGGTCGTGCACGACCCCGACGGCCATCTCGGCGGTCCGCGCGGCCGCGCGGACCTCGGCCAGCTGGTCCCGGCACAGCCGCTGCACCCAGGCGTGGAAGGCGATCCGGGGGTCGGTCAGGTCGGCGCCGCGCGGGTGGCGCAGCGGCGCGGGCCAGGTGCGCCAGTCCGGCCCGTGGCGCTCGGCGAGCGCGCAGAACGCGGCGAACTCGGCCAGGTCCGGTTCCGGCTCGCCGACCGGTCTCGTGTGCGGCCACAACACCTCGAGCGCGGCGAGCTTGGCGGCCAGCACGGCGTCGTAGTCGATCAGCTCGGCGCCAGGGGGCGGGGCCAGCGCGGCGACCTCGGCGCGCACCGAGGCCGGCGCGGTGGCGAACGCGTCGGTCTCGGTGATCCGCAGGTAGAGCGGGTTGGCGAACCGGCGGCTGGACGGCGAGTACGGGGAGCGCTGCACCGGCGACACCGGGGTGACCGCCTGCACCGGGTTGACCAGCACGATCCCGGCCTCGTGCGCGGCCGAGCCGGTGATCAGCGCGCGCAGGTCGGCGAAGTCGCCGATGCCCCACGAGCCGGCCGAGCGCAGTGCGTACAGCTGCACCAGCCAGCCCCAGGCCGGCGGCACCGGCGGCAGCGATGGCGGGGTCACCACGACCGGGATCTGCCGCTCGCCGACGGTGAGTGTGTGCCAGCCGAGCGGCAGGTCGGCCGGCAGCGCGCCGGACACGGCGCGCACCGTGCCGTCCTCCAGCGTCAGCTCGCCCGGCTCGCCGAGCGCGGGCGTCTCGCCCGCGCGGACCACCAGCGGGTCGGGCACGGTGACCCGGCCGTGGCGGCGCAGCGCGTCGGACAGCTCCGCGCGGATGGCCGACGGGGTGCTCGCGTCGACGCCGAGCTGTGCCAGTACCGCGACCACCACGTCCCGGTCGACCTCGACGCGGCGGTGTTCGGTGTCCTCGTACCGGGTGGCGACGCCGTGCGCGGCGGCCAGTGCGCGCAGTTCCACGTCCATCCGCGACCGGGTCAGTTCTGGGTGGTCGGGGGCGTGAGGTCCGCCCGCGCGGTCAGCAGGGCGGTCCGGGCGCCGTCCGGGTCGGCCGCGTCGAGCCGGACCCTGGCGTCGCGCACGGCGTGTACCGCGTGTTCGATGCGGCAGGTGTCGCCGGTGGCCGCTGCCCAGGCCAGGCCGCCGACCAGCAGGTCGTCCAGCCGGTGTCGGGTCGGCTGGTCCGGGTCGCCGTCCGCGGCCAACTCGACGAGGACCGTGTCGACCGCGCGGCGCAGGTGGTTGCCCGGCTGGGGCGGGACTCGGCGCCTGCGTGCCGCCGACGCGGGCGCATCCGATCTCGGGTGCTGCTGCACGTCCTCGGAAAGTCGTTGTTTGGCCACTGTGGCTCCCCGCACTGGATCGCTTGGCAGGGCCGGCCGGTCCCGCAGCCGGCGCGTTCCCTGATCCTCGCACGGGTAAACCCGTTAGCCCAGCCCTGGGGTGGTCACGTCACTCGGCCGGCGGTTGCGACTTCGTTGCGCAGTCAAGAATCCACGAGATTTCGCTTGATCGGGTGAACCTGAACCAGTGTCCACAATGGACACAGCGGGTAGTGGTCGGCCGGGCGGTCACATCAGCGGCCGCCCGGCCGTTTGCGCAGGTCAGATGGTGGCGGGGACGGCGGCCAGGCGGCTGAGCACCACCGGGGCGTAGCCGGAGGCCTGGCCGGCGACCTTCGGGTGATAGGACTCGAGGATCGGGTTGGACAGGCCGTTGAGCCACTCCACGTCGTCGCAGACCGCGTGTCCGGTGAAGGCCGACCGGACGTCGGCGAAGGCGAAGCCGTGCGCGGCCGCCCGCGCGCTGATCGTGGTGGCGAGCAGGTCGGCGGTGGCGTTGAGCGAGGCCTGCTCGGCGCTGCTGATGCGGGCGCCGAAGTTGCACTCCTCGCCGTTGAACAGGCGTGGGTAGCCGGCCACGGTGACGGTGGCGTTCGGCGCCCTGGTGCGGATCTGGGTGTAGAGGTTGTTCAGCAGGCCGGGCAACGTGTTGCGGATGAAGGTGTTGGCGGTGTTGATCTCGTTGGTGCAGGTCCACGGCCACGGCAGCGCACACCGGGTGATCACGTCGGCGAACCCGGCGTCGTTGCCGCCGACCGAGACCGAGACGAAGCCGGTGCTCGCGGTGAGGCTGCCGAGCTGGTTGAGCACGTCCGGCACGCGCGCCCCGGAGCAGGCGGCGAAGGTCAGCGGGGCGCCGAGCTGCTGGGCGACCAGCACCGGGTAGGCGTTGGGCGAGCGGTAGCAGGACCCGCTGTCGGCGTAGTAGTTGCGGGTGCCGACGCCGGAGGAGTAGGAGTCGCCGAGGGCGGTGTACGGGGCGGCGGCGGCCTGGGCGAGTTGTGCGCCGGTGAGGGTGAGGGCGGCGGTGAGGACGGTGAGCAGGATCGCTCGGATTCTTCGCATGGGATTCCTCCACACGGGTTTGGCCCGACCGCAGGGGGGAGGAGTCGGGCTGTACCAAGCGTGCGTCGTCGCATGTGGACGGAGCAATCAGCCGTCTAGGTGAGGATTTTCCCAGTGTTGACCTATTTAGCGACTTTCTGTCGATGGCGTTTGCTCGATCGGGTACCGGGGTACCGCGCTCGGGTGGCGCTGACGGTGGGGGTGGAGGAGGAGTTCCTCCTGGTCGACGCCACCGGACACCTCGCGGGCCTGGGGATGGAGGTGGTCGGCGCCGCCCACGATCCGCAGGGTGAGCTGGCCACGGAGCTGACCCGCAGTCAGGTGGAGGCGGTCACCTGTGTGTGTCACACGCCAGAGGGAGTGCTCAGCCAGCTGAGCACGTTGCGTGGCGAACTGGCCGGCGTCGCCCGGCGGCGCGGACTGCGCCTGTTGCCCAGCGGCGTGCCGGTGCTGCCGGAGGCCCTGCCGGAGATCACGCCCAAGCCGAGGTACCTGCTGATCGCCGAGCACTTCGGCGCCACCACGCGCACCGGCGCGACCTGCGGGTGCCACGTGCACATCGACATGCCCGACCGGGAGCTCGGCGTGTGGGTGATCAACCGGGTGCGGCCGTGGCTGCCCGCGCTGCTCGCGCTGACCGCCAACTCCCCGTTCGACGGCCAGGACACCGGCTACGCCAGCTGGCGGTACCAGAACTGGTCACGCTGGCCGTCGGCCGGCCCGCCGCCCCGGTTCGCCTCGCTCGACGAGTACGACTCCACTGTGGACGCCATGCTCGGCTGCGGCGCGATCCTGGACAGGGGGATGGTCTACTGGGACGTCCGGCTCTCCAACCACCAGCCGACGCTCGAGTTCCGGGTGTCCGACGTCGCGGCCACCGCCGGCGACGCGGCGCTGCTGGCGACCGTCGTGCGCGGCCTGGTCGCGCACGTGATCGACCACGGCGGGCAGAGCCCGACGATGCCCTACGCGGTGCTCCGCGCGAACCTGTGGCGCGCCTCCCGCGACGGGCTGGCGGCGGTCTGCTCCCATCCGGTCACCGGCGATCCGGTGTCGATCCACGACCAGTTGGCCGACCTGCTGACCATGACCACCACCGCGCTTGGCGACGACGTGGAGTTCGCCCGCGCCGGCCTGGCCAAGCTGCGCGAACAGGGCAGCGGCGCGGACCGCCAGCGCAGGACCTACGCCCGCCGCCACGACCTGACCGACGTGGTCGACGACCTGGCCCTTGACTGAGCGCTCAGGCCTTCTTCGCGGCCAGCCTGGCCTGGACCTCCGGGCGGCGCAGCGGCGGCACGGTGGTCGGCGGCTGGCGTCGCGGCGGCAGTTCGGTGAGCAGCCGGGTGGTGGCCGCGGTCACCGCGGCCACGGCCGCCTCGAACGGGTCGCGGGTGCTGTCCGACAGCGACTGCACGCCGCTGACCTTGCGGATGTACTGCCGGGCGGCCGCCTCGATCTCCTCGGCGGTGGCGGCGGGTTCCAGGCCGCGCAGGGCGGTGATGTTTCGGCACATGCCGACGAGCGTACGTCCGGTAAGCCTGCCTCCGGTGCCAAGCGGGTGATGTGCGGTTCGCACGGCGCCGGTCGTGACAGATGCGTGGCTCGGCGGTGACGTTATGCACTGATGGTCGGGACCGACCATGGCGCACGATTGCTCCCGTCCACTGTGGTCGACGAGCGGGCGGTGTGCGATGGAGCAGGACTACCAACTCTTCTGTATGGCGGACCCGTCGTTCTACGACGCCATGCACTCCGAACAGACCGCGGGCGAGTCCTTCGCGACCGCGGCTCGGCCGCTGCCGGCCGGCTGGACGATCAGCGACCAGGACGACTGGCTCGTCGTCGATCCCGCGCGGCGCCAGGACATTCCCATGCAGGGGTGGAAGATCCACGCTTCGGCCACAGTGGACAACGCGGCCATGGTGTTGGACGCGGTCTGGGACTACTGCCTGCCGCGCGGCATCTCCTTCAAGTTCCTGCGCTCCCGCGCCGCGCTCACCGCGCGCGTGTCCAAGTACGCCCCGCGCGGCTACAGCGGCAAGCTGGTCACCATCTATCCGGAGACCGACACCGCCTGCGAGACGATCCTGCACGAGCTCGGCGAGCTGCTCGACGGGGAGCCGAGCCCCTACATCCTCAGCGACCTGCGCTGGGGCGCCGGCCCGCTCTACGTCCGCTACGGCGCCTTCGCCAACCGCTACACCGTCGAGGCCGGCGAGGTCGTCGAGGCGATCGAGGACCAGGACGGCAACCTCGTGCCCGACCGCCGCGACCCGGTGTTCCGCCCGCCGGCCTGGGTGACCCTGCCCGACTTCCTCGCCCCGCACCTGGCCGCGCGCAACGCGGTGACCACCACCGACCTGCCCTACCAGATCGAGCGGGTGTTGCACTTCTCCAACGGCGGCGGCATCTACCTGGCCCGCGACACCCGCACCGACGAGCGGGTCGTGCTCAAGGAGGGCCGCCCGCACGCCGGGCTCGACGCCTGGGGACACGACGCGGTCCGGCGACTCGGCCGGGAGCACGAGACCCTCCGACGGCTCGCCGGCATCCCCGGGATCCCGAAGGTGCACGACCTGTTCTGGCTCGGCGAGCACCGGTTCCTCGCGATGGAGTACGTCGACGGGGACGTGCTCGGCAAGGCAGTGGTGACCCGGTATCCGCTGATCGACCCGACCGCCACCCCCGAGCGCTACGCCGAGTTCACCGACTGGGCGGTGCACATCCACGACCAGGTGGCGCGAACGATCGAGCTCGTCCACGAACGGGGCATCGTCTACGGCGACCTGCACCTGTTCAACATCATCGTGCGACCGGACGACACGATCGCGTTACTCGACTTCGAGGTCACCGCCGATGTCGCCGAGGCCGTCCGGCCGGGCCTTGGCAACCCCGGCTTCGCCGCGCCGAGCGCCACCACCGGCTTCGACATCGACCGGTACTCGCTGGCCTGCCTTCGCCTGGCGCTGTTCCTGCCGATGACCACCCTGCTCGGCCTGCACCGGATCAAGGCAAGGCACTTCGCGGAGATCATCGCCGAGCAGTTCCCCGTCGACCGGGCCTTCCTGGACCGCGGCGTCGAGGTGATCGTGCCGCCGGACACTCCCGCGATGCCCACCCCGAGGCTCGACCCGGAGCCGGCCGCCTGGCCGGACCTGCGGGCCCAGCTGACCCGCGCGATCCTGGCCAGCGCCACGCCCGCGCGCGCGGACCGGCTGTTCCCCGGCGACCCCCGGCAGTTCTCGGTCGGCGGCCTCGGGCTGGCCTACGGCGCCGCCGGCGTGCTCTACGCCCTCGACGTCACCGGCGCCGGCCGTTACCCCGAACACGAGCAGTGGCTGCTGCGCGGCGCGACCGCCCCGCCGACCGGCAGCCGCCTCGGGCTCTACGACGGGCTGCACGGCGTCGCCTTCGCGCTGCACCACCTCGGGTACCGCCAGCAGGCACTCGACCTGGTCGAGGTCTGCCTGCGGGAGGACTGGGAGCAGCTCGGCCCCGACCTGGCCAGCGGCCTGTCCGGCATCGGGCTCAACCTGCTTGACCTGGCCGAGGCCACCGGCGAGCCCGCGCTGCTGACCGCCGGGCTGCGCGCGGTCGAGCTGGTGGCGAACGGGATGACGCCGCTGCCGGAGTCGTCGCCGGACGACCCGCCGCCGGTCTCCGGCGGTGGGCAGCCCCGGGCCGGGCTGCTGCGCGGCCATGCCGGCCAGGCGATGCTGATGCTGCGCGCCTACGACGTGACCGGTGAGCCGGAGCTGCTCGACCGCGCGGCGCTGGCACTGCGCCACGACCTGCGCCGGTGCATCGTGCGGGACAACGGCACCCTGGAGGTCAACGAGGGCTGGCGCACGATGCCCTATCTGGACGGTGGCAGCGTCGGCATCGGCATGGTGCTCGACGAGTACCTCGCCCGCGGCGCCACCGGCCCGTTCACCGACCAGTTCACCGAGGCCAGCGCCGGCGCGTGGCGGGCGGCGCAGTCCACGATGTACATCCTGCCCAGCCTGTTCACCGGCCGGGCCGGGATCCTGCTCTATCTCGCCGGCCGGTCGGCCATCGGTGAGCCACTGAACCGGCAGATCCGCAACCTCGCCTGGCACGCGCTGCCCTACGGCGACGGCCTGGCCTTCCCCGGCGACGGCCTGTTGCGGCTGTCGATGGACCTCGCGACCGGCACCGCGGGCACGTTGCTCGCGCTCGGCGCGGCGCTGCACGACCAGCCGGTGCGGCTGCCCGGCCTCGGCCTCGCGGCCCCCGCCCCCAGGACCCCCGCGCCGACCGGCGCGGGTCTGTAGGTAGATCCCCGAACACCAAGGAGACCATCATGGCGCTTCTCGACCTGCAAGGCATGGACAACGCCCCGCAGACCAACAGCGGTGGCAGCTCCTCGTCGGGCCACAGCTGCCCGAGCAACCTGAGCGCGGCCCTCTGCGGCGGCACCAGCGGCCTGAGCCTGCTGCTCTGCCACTGAGCCCGCGTGCGTCACTGACCACAGTGGCCACATCGTAAGGCGGACCGCGGTCCCGGACGACTGGCGTTCGTCCGGGACCGCGGCCCTGCCTCCAGGATATTAGGCATCCGGGAGTCGCGTTGACCGCGTTCACCTCGATCGTCCGCCACGCCGGCCCGTGGCTGCCGGTGATCGGCGCATCGTCGCTGGTGGGCACCCTTGGCATGCTCGCGTTGCCGATGGTGCTCGGCCGCGCCGTGGACACCATCGTGTCCGGTGTGGACAGTGGACTGTGGATCCTGCTGGCCGCCGGGCTGATCCTGCTCGGCGTGCTCAGCGACCTGGTCGACGCGTTCGCCGGCACCGCCTGCGTCGCCGGCACCACCGCGTGGCTGCGCGACCGGCTGGTGCGCCGGGTGCTCGCCGCCGGCGACGCCGGCAGGCGGGGGTTCGACACCGGCGACCTCGTCGGGCGGGTCTCGGGCAACGCGGCGGAGGCGGCGCAGGCCGGGCCGAGCGTGGTCACCGTCGGCAGCGCGCTGCTGCCCCCGGTCGGCAGCCTGGTGCTGCTGACCTATCTGGACCTGTGGCTCGCCGTGGCGTTCCTCTGCGGGGCCGCGCTGGTCGGCGTCGTGCTGCGGGTGTTCACCCGGCGCAGCACCGAGGTGATCGGCGCCTATCTGACCACCCAGGGCCGGCTCGCCACCCGGCTGACCGAGTCGCTCACCGGGGCGCGCACGATCGCCGCCGCGGGCACCATCGACCGCGAGCGCGCGCGGGTGCTCGAGCCGCTGCCCGAGCTGCACGAGCAGGGCAGGCGGATGTGGCGGGTGCTGTCCAGCTCGGCGGCGCAGAGCGCGGTGGCCGGGCCGCTGGTGCTGGTGGCGGTGCTCGCGACCGGCGGGCTCGCGCTGCACCATGGCCGGATCACGCCGGGGGAGTTGTTCGCGGCCGGCCAGTACGCGCTGCTCGGGGCCGGGCTCGGCGGGCTGACCAGCGTGTTCGCCCGGCTGGCGCGGTCGAGGGCGGGCGCGGCGCGGGCCGGTGAGGTGCTCGCCGTGGCGGCCACCGCGCACGGTGGCGGCGAGTTGGCGCCGGGGACCGGGCGGCTGGAGCTGCGGGGGGCGAGCGTGCGGGTGGGGGACGTGACGTTGCTGTCCGAGGTGGACCTGGAGGTGCCGGGGGGCGCGGCGGTGGCGGTGGTCGGCCGGTCCGGGTCGGGCAAGTCGGTGCTGGCGGCGTTGGCGGCCCGGCTGCGGGACCCGGACGAGGGCGAGGTGCTGCTGGACGGCGTGCCGCTGCGGTCGCTGAGCCACGAGGCGCTGCGCGCGGCGGTCGGCTGCGCGTTCGAGCGCCCGGTGCTGGTGGGGGCGAGCGTGGCGGACGCGATCACGCCGGGCGCGGCGGTCGCGGACGTCGAGGCGGCGGCCAGGGCGGTGCACGCGCACGAGTTCGTCAGCCGGCTGCCGCACGGCTACCGGACACCGTTGGCCGCCGCGCCGATGTCGGGCGGCGAGCGGCAGCGGCTCGGCCTGGCCCGCGCGTGGCCGGCGAGCAGGCTGCTGGTGCTGGACGACGCGACGTCCAGTCTGGACATGGTCACCGAGATGCGGATCAGCCGGACCCTCACCGAGGGCGGCGACCGCACCCGGCTGGTGGTGACCCACCGCCGCTCCACCGCCGCCCGCGCGGACCTGGTGGTCTGGCTGGACGCCGGCCGAGTCCGCGCGATCGCCCCCCACACCGACCTGTGGACCGACCCGGCCTACCGAGAGATCTTCGGATGAAGCCGGCAACTTCCTCACCGCACTCAAGGGGAACGGGACGCGACCCAGCCACTGAAACGCACAGCACCGGAACACACCAAACCCAACGCGACCAACACATTTAATCCCGGGAGGCGGAAATGCGGCGGGAGTTGCGGTTCGCGGCTGCGCAGGTTTCTGGGCGAGGGCTGGGACGGCTTGCGTTGTGGTCGGTGCCGGAGGTGTTGCCGGCGGCGGTTTCCGGGCTGGTGGTGGCGCGGGCGGTGGATGACGGGTTCCTGGCCGGCGAGCCGGTGCGCGGGCTGCTGTGGCTTGCCGGGCTGGTGGTGGTGGCGCTGGTCGGGGCGGTGGGCACGGGGATGGTGTTCCGTCGGCTGGGGGATGTCACCGAGCCGTTCCGGGACGAGCTGGTGCGCGGGGTGGTGCGCGGGGCGCTGGGCGACGCGGTCGACGGGCGCGGCGACGACGGGGCGCTGGCGCGGTTGACCCGGCAGGTGGAGATCGTGCGGGACACCCTGGGCGGGCTGCTGATGGCGGTGCGCGGCTTCGTGGTGACCACGGTCGGCGTGGTGGTTGGCTCGCTGTCGGTGGCGCCGGTGATCGCGTTGCTGATCGTGCCGCCGTTCCTGGCCGGGCTGGTGGTGTTCGTCGCGATCCTGGGGGTGGCCGCGGGGCGGCACCGGGAGGCGGTGCTGGCCGACGAGCGGGTCGCGGCGATGACCTCGACCGTGCTGGCGGCGGCGCGGGACGTGACCGCCACCGGCACCGAGGAGCACGCCGCGGCCATGGTCGCCGGGCCGATCGCCGCGCAGGCCCGCGCCGAGCGGCGGCTGGCCGGGGTGGCGGCGTTGCGCATGCTGTGCTTCGCGATCGGCGGCTGGGTGCCGCTGCTGGTGCTGCTGGTGGCCGGGTCCTGGCTGGTCGACCGCGGGCTGACCGCGGGCGCGCTGCTTGGCGGGCTGACCTACGTGCTGTTCGGCATCCAGCCCGCGCTGCAGAACCTGATCGGCGGGGTCGGCGGCAGCGGCCTGCGGTTCGTGATCACCCTCGGGCGGCTGCTGGACGCGAGCACCGTGCCCGAGCCCGCCGTGCCGGCGCGCCGCCCGGTCGGGGGGCACGACCTCGGGTTGCGCGGCGTCGGGTTCGCCTACGGGCCGCATGCCGAGCCGGTGTTGCGTGACCTGGACCTGACCGTCCGCGCAGGCGAGCACCTCGCGGTCGTTGGGCCGAGCGGGATCGGCAAGTCGACCATGGTGAGCCTGGTGTGCGGGTTGCTGGTACCCGACACCGGCACGGTGACCATCGGCGGCGAGCCAGCCTCGGCACTGCCCGCCGAGCAGCTGGCCGCGCTGCGGGTGCTCATCCCGCAGGAGGCCTACGTGTTCACCGCGACCCTGCGGGAGAACCTCACCTACCTCCACCCCGACCCGGGTCCCGGTGCGCTGGACGCGGCGGTGGCCGAGGTCGGCGCGCGGGCGCTGGTCGACCGGCTCGGCGGGTACGACGCCACGGTGGTCCCGGCGGAGCTGTCCGCCGGCGAGCGGCAGCTGATCGCGTTGGTGCGCGCCTACCTGTCGCCCGCGCCGGTGGCCGTGCTGGACGAGGCGACCTGCCATCTCGATCCGGCGGCCGAGCGGCGCGCCGAGGAGGCGTTCGCCGCCAGGGACCGGACGCTGATCGTCATCGCCCACCGGATCAGCTCGGCCCTGCGCGCCGACCGGGTGCTGGTGCTCGACGGCACCGGCGCCGAGTATGGCGACCACGCGACGCTGGCCACCACCTCGGCGCTCTACCGGGAGCTGGTCGGCCACTGGCGCCCGGCCGGGGTCGGCGTCTGACCGGCAGGCTCGTCACAGCCAACCGGACTCCGTGGCGATCCGGATGGCGTCGATCCTGGTGCGCGCGCTGGTCTTGCTCATCGCACTGGACAGGTAGTTGCGCACGGTTCCCTGCGACAGCGACAGTTCCTTGGCGATCTCCGGCCCGCTCGCGCCGGCGGCCGCGAGCCGCAGCACGTGTAACTCCCGTGGGGTGAACGGGTTCTGGCCGGCGGCCAGCGCGGCCACCAACAGGTTCGTGTCGATCACCGTGGCGCCGCGGGCCACCCCGCGGATGGCCGACAGCAGGCGGGCGGCCGGCGCGTTCTTGTCGATCAGCCCGGGGATGTTCTCCGCGAGCAGCCGCTTGAGCAGGCCCGGCGGTCTGGGGGAGGTCAGCGCGACGATCCGGCAGTCCGGTAACCGGCGTCGCAGTTCGCGCACGGTCGTCGGGTCGCCCGATCCCGCGGTGTCCACCGACACCACCGCGACGTCTGGACGGAGCCGTTGCGCGACCGACACGACCTTGAGGTCGCATTTCAGGTCCGCGATGACCTCGATGTCCTCCTCGTCGCCGAGCACACTGACCAACGCGGACCGCAGCAAACGCATGTCCTCGGCGAGCAACACCCTGATCGTGTTCGAGTGCGGCCACGCCGCGGTGTGCGGTAATGCCATTCGTGCCTCCAGTCGCAAGGGATCGCCTTCCAATTAACGTGTCCGAACTGGTCATATTCCTGTTACACGAAGTACTCGGTTGGAGTAGTGTTCGCTCTGCGTTATTTTCGAACGTGCCGCAAACCGGTGTCCTGGCGAAATACCAGGTCGGCCGAATGACATCGTTGTCGATTGCCGGTGCTCGGGCGACGGTATCTACTCCGCGCGTGAGACAGGTGACCGGCGTTCACCCGAGTGGATGAATCGTGAATTGTCGATTGGCGTACGCATCTCGTAACACAATAGGTCCTACTTAATTCCGGGGAACGTGGCCGCCGGCGGAATTTCGGGAGTTTCTGATGATGATGCGCCCCGCCGGCCGGCCGGCGGGCGGCGACAGGCCAGCCGACGGTCCCCTTGGCCGTCGGGGTGCGGACATACACTGGCGGCTCCCCGACCAGAGGAGCGACCCAGCGTGACCAAGCCGAATCCCAACGGCGCCGCGCCGCCGGCGCCGGACCAGGCACAGGTCCCGGTGGGTCTGGTGGTCGGCACGGTCGCGGCCAGCCCGCTCGAGTTCTCCGTCGGCGTCGCGCCCGACCAGTTCCTCCAGCTCGACGACGTGGTCGCCACCAGCCGCAACCTCCCGGACGGCTCCGAGGTGCGGATCGCCGGCGTGGTCACCAACGTCGAGGCCGGCCACGAGGGCGCCCGGTTCGCCTCCGACGTCTTCCTGATCAAGGACGGCGCGCTGCCCGCCGAGGTCAGCGAGGTCGCCGAGATCACCGTCACCCGGGTCGAGCCGGAGGTCTACGTGCCGCCCCGGCCGGGTGCCGAGGTGCGCCGGGCCACCGGCGCCGAGCGCGACTCCGCGCTGTACTTCGACACCATGGCCGACGCCAAGCTGCCGGTCGGCCTCGGCCGCGACGGCCAGCCCGTCTACCTCAACTTCGAGTTCGTCGACGGCACCCGCGGCGGGCACGTGTCGATCTCCGGGGTCTCCGGCATCGCCACCAAGACCTCCTTCGCCACCTTCCTGCTGCACTCGATCTTCAACTCCGGCGTGCTGCACGGCGAGGCGCACAACACCAAGGCGCTGATCTTCAGCGTCAAGGGCGAGGACCTGCTGTTCCTCGACTACGCCAACGCCAAGCTCACCGACGCCTTCCGCGCCCGCTACGCCCTCCTCGGCCTGCCGGCAGGCTCGTTTCGCAACGTCCAGGTCTTCGCCCCGCCCCGGCCGGGCGACCCGAGCGGCACCCCGGACGTGCGTGCCCGCGACAAGGCGGTCAGCGCCTTCTACTGGACCCTCGCCGAGTTCTGCGAGCAGGAGCTGATGCCGTTCGTGTTCGCCGACGGCGAGGACGAACGCAGCCAGTACACGATGCTGATCGGCCAGATCGCCGCGCGGCTGCGGCGCGACCACCTGAAGGTCGGCACCGACGGCGCGGTGAGCATCACCGGCGTCGACCCCGGCCGGGGCGGGCAGCTGCGCAGCTTCGAACAGCTCGTCGGGCTGATCGAGGACGAGCTGCTCGACGAGGACACCCGCCGCGACTGGGTCGCCGGCTCCACCTCCACCGGCAGCGTGAACGCCTTCCTGCGCCGGCTGCGCTCGGCGGTCCGCCCGCTGTCCACGATCATCCGCTCGGACCTCAAGGACCGGGGCGACCGGTCGCTGTCCACGTCCAAGGCCCAGGTCACCGTGGTCGACCTGCACAACCTGCCCGACCGGGCGCAGCGGTTCGTGGTCGGTGTCTCGCTGCGCCAGGAGTTCCGCCGCAAGGAGGAGCAGGGCACCGCGCGGCCACTGATGTTCATCGTGCTCGACGAGCTGAACAAGTACGCCCCGCGCGACGGCGACAGCCCGATCAAGCAGATCCTGCTCGACGTCGCCGAGCGCGGCCGCTCGCTGGGCGTGATCCTCATCGGCGCGCAGCAGACCGCGAGCGAGGTGGAGCGCCGGATCGTGGCCAACTGCTCGATCCGGGTGGCCGGGCGCCTGGACCCGGCGGAGGCCTCCCGCCCCGAGTACGGCTACCTGCCCCCGGCGCAACGCCAGCGCGCCACCATCGCCAAGCCGGGCACCATGTTCGTCTCCCAGCCCGACATCCCGGTGCCGCTGGCCATCGAGTTCCCCTTCCCCGCGTGGGCGACGCGGTCCTCGGAGAAGGGCACCTGGAACGGCGTGGACACCGGCCCGGCCGCGCCCGCCGACCCGTTCGCCGGCATCGGAACTGACGACCTCGACGACGACCCGCCCCCGTTCTGAGGAGGCACATGAAGATCCTGCACACCGCCGACTGGCACGTCGGCAAGGTGCTGAAGAACCAGCCGCGCATCGACGAGCAGAAGGTCGTGCTGCGTGACCTGGTGCGCGTCGCCGACGAGGAGGACGTCGATCTGGTGGTCGTGGCCGGCGACCTGTTCGAGACCGCCGCGCCGAGCCCGCAGGCCCAGGGGCTGGTCATGCACACGCTGATGGCGCTGCGCGCCGAGGGCCGCCACGTCGTCGTGCTCGCCGGCAACCACGACAGCTCCCGGCTGGTGCACGAGGTCTACCGGCCGGTGCTCGGCGAGCTCGGCCTGCACGTGATCGGCACCCCGCAGCGCCCCGACCGCGGCGGCACCACCACCATCGACACCCGGTCCGGCGAGCAGGCGGTGGTCGCCGCGCTGCCGTTCCTGTCCCACCGCTACGCCGTGCGCGCCGCCGAGGTGCTGCTGCACGAGCCGGGGCAGCACAACCAGGACTACGCCAACCGCATGCGCGCGATCATCTCCGTGCTGTGCCAGGGTTTCACCACCGACAGCGTCAACATCGTGACCACGCACGCCACCCTGCTCGGCGGCCGCTGGGGCGGCGGTGAGCGCGCGGTGCAGTCCCTGCTGGGCTACGAGGTGCCGCCGGACACCTTCCCCACCACCACCCACTACGCCGCGCTCGGCCACCTGCACCGCTACCAGCAGATCGACGGCCCCTGCCCGATCGCCTACTCCGGCTCGCCGATCGCGCTGGACTTCGGCGAGGAGGCCAACGACCCGGTGGCGCTGATCGTGCACGCCACCCCCGACAGCCGCGCGCACATCCGCCCGGTGCCGCTGACCGGCGGCCGGCCGCTGCGCACGCTGCGCGGCACGCTCGACGAGGTGGTCGCCGCCGGTGAGGAGGCGGGGGAGGCGTTCCTGCGGGTGATCCTCACCCAGAAGGCCAGCGCGGGCCTCGCCGACCAGGTCCGGGAGAAGCTGCCGACCACCCTGGACGTGCAGATCGACGAGAAGTTCCGTGCCCGCGCGGACTCCCGGGTGACCCGCTCCCGGGTCGGCCGGTCGCCGACCGACCTGTTCGCCGACTTCCTCGCCGAACGGGAGATCGACGACCCCCGCCTCGGCACGATGTTTGCCGAACTGCTCGACGACAGCACCGGAGGCCGTTGATGCGCCCGCTCCGCCTGATGTTCGACGGCTTCGGCAGCTACCGGGAGGAGACCGACGTCCAGCTGTCCGATGTGGACTTCTTCGTGCTCACCGGGCCGACCGGGTCGGGCAAGTCCACGGTCATCGACGCGCTGTGCTTCGCGCTCTACGGCACGGTTCCCCGCTGGGGCAAGAAGGACGCGATCCGCAACGCGCTCGCGCCGTCGGTGAACGAGGGCCGGGTGTGCCTGGTGTTCGAGGCGGCGGGCGGGCGCTACGCCGCGGTGCGGCTGCTGCGGCGGTCCGCGCAGGGCACCGTGCAGACCAAGGAGGCCCGGCTGGACCGGCTGGACGCGAGCGTCCCGCCGGACGCCGACCTGACCAAGATCCTGGAGGCGGTCGCCGAGTCGGTGGCCGAGGGCGACAAGGTCACCGCCGCGGTCGCCGCGCTGCTCGGCATCGGCTACGAGCAGTTCACCCAGTGCGTCGTGCTCCCGCAGGGCCGGTTCGCCGAGTTCCTGCACGCCAAGCCGAGCGACCGCCAGGACCTGCTGATCCAGCTGCTCGCCTACGCGGTCTACGAGGACGTCGGCCAGCGGGCGCGGGAGCGCGCGAAGATCGCCGTCGGCAAGCTGGAGATGGCCCAGAAGCGGCTCGGTGAGCTCGGCACGGTCACCGACGACGTGGTCGCCGCCGCGTCCGGCAGGATCCGCGGATTCGCCGACCTCGAGTCCACAGTGGACGAAGCGGTCGAGCAGATGGCCGAGCTGCGGACCAGGTGGACCGCGGCCAACGCCGCCGCGGCACAGGCCCGCGAACAGGACCAGGCGCTGGGCACCCTGCGCCAGCCCGGCGACGTGGTCGACCTGGCCACCCGCCTGTCGCTGGCCGACGAGGAGATCGCCCGCCGCGCCGACGAGCGGACCGCCGCCGAGAAGGCCGAGGCCGAGGCGGAGGCCGCCAGGGGCGACCTGCCAGAGCTCGCCGAGCTGCAACGCTGGCGCGCGGCGCACACCCGCGCCGCCACACTGGCCGAGCGCGTCGCCAGGCTCACTACGGCGGCCACTGACGCGGACACCGCCGAGGAGGCCGCGACCGCCGAGTTCACCGCCGCCGAACGCGCCATGGCCGACGCCGAGGCCGCGCGCGCCGAGGCCGACCGGGCCCACCGCGCGGTCGCGCTGGCCGCCGACCTGGCCGAGGGCGAGCCCTGCCCGGTCTGCCGCCAGCAGGTCCACGACCTGCCCCACCACGACATCCCCGCCGACCTGGACACCGCCCGCGACGCGGTCACCTCGGCGAAGTCCAGGGTCACCGCCCTGCGCCGCACCCAGGCCGACGCGAGCAAGGCGGCCGCCACCGCCCGCGCGGAGCTCACCGCCGCCCACCGCCAGGAAACCGACCTCGCCGCCGAACTGCGCGACGCCCCGCCGCCGGCCGAGGTCGACCAGGCCCTCACCCGCCGCGAGGCCGCCGACGCGGCACTGGACCGCGCCCGGACCAAGGCCCGCGCCGCCCGCCGGGCGGCCGACGACGCCACCCGCGAGCGCGCCACGCTCGCCGAGGAGGAACGCCAGGCCTGGTCGGCGCTGCGGGCCAGCCGCGACCAGTTCGTCGCGCTCGGCGTGCCGCCGGTGGAGGGCACCGACCTGGCCGCGGCGTGGAAAGGCCTGCTCGACTGGGCGCGCACCCATCGCCAGGAGCTGTCCGGCCGGGTCGCCGAGCTGGAACAGGACGAGAACGACCTGCGCACCGCGGGCGGCGCCGCCCGCGCCACGCTGACCGAACTGCTCGACACGCACGGCATCGTGCTGCCCCGCGACGGCAAACCGGACGTCCTGCTGGCCGCACACCGCGCCGAGGCCAAACGCGACCTCGACGACCTGGTCGCACGCCGGGCCAGGAGCGCCGCGTTCGCCGAGGAGGTCGAGCGCTACCGGGAGGAGGAACAGGTCGCCAGGATGCTCGGGAACCTGTTGAAGTCCAACGGTTTCGAGGCGTGGCTGTGCGCCGAGGCGCTGGACTCGCTGGTCACCGAGGCCTCGGAGATCCTGATGCAGCTCTCCGGCGGCCAGTACGAACTGGTGCGCGCCGAGCGCAACGAGCTGGTGGTACTCGACCACAACGACGCCGGCACCCAGCGCCCGGTGAACACCCTGTCCGGCGGGGAGACCTTCCAGGCCTCGCTCGGCCTCGCCCTCGCACTGTCCCACCAGGTCGCCGGCCTGTCCGGCGGCAAACGCGACCTCAACTCGATGTTCCTCGACGAGGGCTTCGGCACCCTGGACGAGGCCACCCTGGACACCGTGGCCACCACCCTGGAACGCCTCGCCCAGGAGACCGACCGGATGGTCGGCATCGTGACCCACGTACCGGCACTGGCCGAACGCGTCCCGGTGCAGTTCGCGGTCACCCGCGACGGCGCGTCCTCCCGACTCCGCCGCGTCGAGGTGTGAGAGTGCGTGCATGACTGAGCCGCCTCCCCGGAGTTCACGGTGTTGGTCGCGCTGGGTTGGCGCGTACCGATGGCTGGGTAGCGTCCCGTTCCCCTTGGGTGCGGTTGCGAGGGGAGGAACTGTATGACGGGGCTGTTGACGCCTACCTCGTACACCGTGGATCCGTGGGATCCCGGGTATGGGGTGGCGCGGGGGGACGAGTTGGACGGGCGGGAGTCCTCCGCGACCCTTGACCTGGACCTCGAGGTGCCGGCCGCCGAGTGGCGCCCGATCTCCCCGCGCCCCGGCCCGCTGCCCGGCTCGGTGCTGTTCCTCGACGGTGTCATGCGCACCGATGCCCGGATCTGGGTGCACGGCCAGGACCCCGAACCCCAGCCCGGCCTGGTCGCCTCGCTCGGTGTGGGTCTGGTCTGCTGCGACGGCGCCGCCAGGCTGGTCGACGCCGTGGTCGAGCGCGGCCTGTACGCGGCGACCGGCGAGGACATCAAGACCCGGCACACCACCTACCACTTCCACCACACCCCCGGTGGGCTGGACAAGCTGACGCTCGGCGTGCAGGGCAGGCTGGCCGCGCTGGAGGTCGAGGTGGCGAACTCCTGGCGGGCCAACAGCGACGTCGAGGACGACCTGCTGGTGCTGGACGGTCCGCTGCGCGGCCGGACCCACCTGGCCAGGACCGTCGGCTACGTCAAGACCCACCAGAAGTCCTACCTGCAAGCCGAGCAGGCCGCGGTCGTGGCCGCGCTGGAGACCGGCCAGCGCAGCCCGGTGTTCGGCATGGGCACGTCCTGGCAGCGCAGCTCCTGGTACCTGCGCCTGCCCGGCTCCTCTCGCGCCCCGTGGTCGGCCGTGGTGCGCCTGGAGTGCTCGTCGGACCTGCCGGTGGCCGACGCGGTCGCGCTGGCCGACGTCACCGCCCTGGTACTGCCCGCGCTGGCCAGCTCGCCGCACAAGGACCCGCGCGCACCGCAGAACCTGGTGCCCATCGGTGGCCTCGAACGGCAGCTGCGCCACCGCCTCGGCGACGCCGCCCTGCTCTACCGCTCCCTGCGCGGCGCGCTGAGCGGAGGGTGACGCCGGTCGTTTCGTGGTTGACCGGACCCGCGACCGGGTAGGCCGAGGAGCACGACGCGAAAGCGAGGTAGCCCATGCTGCGGATCACGCCGGCGGCCGGCCTGGCCATCAACCGGCTCGTCGACGGGCAGGGCGGCAGCGGCCTGCGGGTCGAGGCCAAGGCGGGTGACGACGGGTTCGCCATGTCGATCGCGCCGGCCACGAACGAGACCGACGTGCTGGTGACCGAGGAGACCACCGGGGCGACGGTGCTGCTGGACTCGCGGACCGCCGAGTACGTCGAGGACAAGACCCTGGACGTGGACGACACGGTCGAGGGCACGGTGCGGTTCCAGCTCGGCCAGGGGGCGACCGACTAACCGGCGGGTGGGGACGTGGTCTGGTAGATCGCGTTGAGCCAGACCGTGTGCAGCACGTCCACCACGTCCCGCTCGTCGACCGTCGGCACGTCCCTGGCGAACGACGAGTACAGCACGCGCTCGTTCATCGAGACCAGCGCGATCGCCAGGTCACGCGCGGGTAGGCCGGGCGGCGCGGCGCGGCGGGCGCGTTCGCCGTCGACCGCGGTGGTGACCGCCCTGGTCCACGACTCCATCACCCGCGACCACAGCTGGAGCACCTCGGCGTTGGTCAGCCGCACCTCCGCGCAGGCCAGCGCGACCGGCGCGTGCGCGCTGAAGGTCCGGTGGAAGGCGGCGATGCACTCGCGCCAGAACCGCGACGGGTCCTCGGTCAGCGTGTCCGGCACCGCGGCCAGCGCGGCGTCGGCCTCCTGCACCACCCGGTCGAGCAGCGCGAGCAGCACCGCGTCCTTGGAGGGGAAGTAGAAGTAGAACGTTGGCCGGGAGATGCCGGCGCCCCGCGCCAGGTCGTCGATGGAGATCTCGCGCAGGGAGCGTTCGCCGAGCAACCGTTCCGCGGTGGCCAGAATCGCCACCTCACGGTCGTCGCCGGATGGCCGAACGGTGCGGCGGCCGCGCCCGGACCGGGCCGGAACGGTAGCCATGGGCTCACGCTACAGGCCTGGACAGCGCACTCTCAACACTGTGTTGACCGAGTCGACACCCTGTCGATACCGTGGCGGGAAGGCCCGGCTCGCGGATGGGGACTGTCATGTCTGTGGACCACGTCGACGTACTGATCGTCGGTGCCGGACTCTCCGGTATCGGCGCCGCCTGTCACCTGCTGCGCGAATGTCCCGACCGCACCTTCGCGGTGCTGGAGGCGCGGGACGCGATCGGCGGCACCTGGGACCTGTTCCGCTACCCCGGGGTGCGGTCGGACTCGGACATGTTCACCCTCGGCTACTCGTTCCGGCCGTGGACCAGGTCCAAGTCCATGGCCGACGGCACGGCCATCCGCGAGTACGTGCGCGACACCGCCCGCGACTACGGCGTCAACTCCCACATTCGCTTCGGCCACAAGGTGATCGCCGCCGAATGGTCCACATCGGACAGTCGGTGGACGGTACGCGCCCGGTACACCGACGAGCACGGCGAGCGCGAGGTCACCATCACCTGCTCGTTCCTGTTCGTCTGCGCCGGCTACTACCGCTACGACCAGGGCTACACCCCGGACCTGCCCGGCATCGACGACTTCGCCGGACCGGTCGTGCACCCGCAACACTGGCCGGCCGACCTCGACTACGCCGGCAAACGGGTCGTGGTGATCGGCAGCGGCGCGACCGCGGTGACCCTGGTGCCCTCGATGGCCGAGACCGCGGGCCATGTGACCATGCTGCAGCGCTCGCCGAGCTACGTGCTGTCCCTGCCGGCGGTCGACCCGCTGGCGAACCTGTTGCGCGGCAAGCTCCCGCTGAGCTGGCTGTATCCGATCGTGCGATGGAAGAACGTGCTCAGCGCGCAGGCCGCCTTCCAACTGAGCAGGCGCGCGCCCAAGGTGATGAAGTCGTTGCTGCGCAAGGCCGCGCAGCGGGTACTGCCCGCCGGCTTCGACGTGGACACGCATTTCGCCCCCCGGTACGACCCGTGGGACCAGCGCATGTGCTTCGTGCCCAACGGCGACCTGTTCACGGCCGTCCGCCGCGGCCAGGCGTCGATCGTGACCGACCGCATCGCGGGCTTCACCCCCGACGGCATCACCCTGGCCTCCGGCGACGAGCTGCCGGCCGACGTGGTCGTGACCGCCACCGGGCTGAACCTGCTCGCGGTCGGCGGCATGACGCTCACCGTCGACGGCGAGCCGGTCGAGTTCGGCAAGACGTTGGCCTACAAGGGGATGATGCTCTCCGGCGTGCCGAACTTCGCGCTGACGATCGGCTACACCAACGCGTCCTGGACACTCAAGAGCGACCTGGTGGCCCGGTACGTGTGCCGGCTGCTCAACCACCTGTCGGCCACCGGCCGGCGCAGCGCCACCCCGGCGCCGCCGCCGGGCACGACGGCCGACGTGCCGCTGGTGGACCTGCGGTCGGGCTACGTCCTGCGCAGCATCGACGACCTGCCCAAACAGGGCAGGGCCGCACCGTGGCGCCTACACCAGAACTACCCGCGCGACGTCCTGCTGATGCGCTACGGCCCCATCGACGACGACATGCTCTTCGACCACACCCCAGTCCTGACTGGACAGCACACATGAGCGTGATCAAAGTTGATGGCCGGCAGGTTAGATACCTCAGCACCGGTGAGGGGCAGCCGGTGCTGCTGTTGCACGGCATCGCCCGCAGCCTCGACGACTGGGCCGAACAGCACGAGCTGCTCGACGGCTTCCGGGTGATCAGCGTGGACCTCGCCGGTTTCGGCGAGTCGGACCCGTTGCCCGGCAAGGCGTCGCTGCCCCCACTGGCCGAGTTCGTCAAGGACTTCCTCGACGCGATCGGCGAGACCAGGCCGGTACACGCGATCGGCAACTCACTCGGCGGCGCGGTCGCGATGGTGCTGGCCCTGCGCTACCCCGAGCGGGTCCGCAGCCTGGTGCTCGCCGCCAGCGCGGGCTTCGGCCGGGAGGTGACGATCGCGCTGCGGATCCTCGCGCTGCGCCCGCTGGGCCGCCTGCTGCTGCGCCCGTCGCGCAAGGGCGCCTACCGCGTGGAGCGCGCGCTGTTCCGCGACCGGGCCTTCGTCACCGAGGAACGCCTGGCCCGCGGGTTCACCTACGCCGGCCGGCCGCACGGCGCCAGGGTGCTGCTGGAGCTGAGCCGCTCCCTCGGCACGTTCCGCGGCGTGAGCGAGCCATGGCGCACCGCGGTGCTGACCGCGACCGCCACCGCGGCCGTGCCGACGTTCGTGCTGTGGGGCACCCACGACCTGATCCTGCCCGCGATCCACCTGGACGCCGCGAAGGCCGCGCTGCCACACGCGCGCACCCACCTGTTCCCCGACACCGGACATATGCCACAGATCGAACGCGCCGCCGAGTTCGCCGAACTGGTCACCAAGTTCTGGGCGGAGGCTGTCGCGGACTAGCGAGTCTTGGTAGCGTTAAAGGGCGCGAGCCTGCCGCGCGGTGGGGGCCGATTGAGGTAACTCTCGGCAGGCCAAGGAGAACAGGCCCATGCCCCTCTTGTTTGCACTTGTCGTGCTCGCACCGCTGGTCGTCACCTTCTTGTTCGTGCTCGCCGTGCTGTGGCGAGTCTCCACCGATCACGAGGTGAGCGTCTCGGTCAGGGTGGTGCCATGGCAGGTGACGATCAAGATCGTCCGCCCGTCCGCCAGTGCGACGAAGCTGGTCGAGGACCGTGAATCCGGCGCTGGTTGGTGCTCGTGGCCGGTCCGGCGGGTACCGTGCCCGGCATGTCTCGTTCCGGCCCGTACCAGGGCGAACCAGGGCGGCAGCCCTACGGACGGCCGCCGCAGTACCCGCAGCAGTATCCGCAGCAGCAGTACCCGCCACAGCAGCAGGGGTACCACCAGCCGCGGAGCCACGAGCAGGGCGGCCACCGCGACCCCTACCAGCAGCCGGTGCCCCAGAGACCCGCCGCGCCACCGCCCTCCTACGACGACGATGGCCGCGGCTTCCGGATCCCCGGACTCGGCCTGATCCTCACCCTGCTCGGCCTGGTCGTGCAGCTGCTGAGCATGCTGGTGCTGCCGTGGGTGTCCGCGTCGGCCGCCGGCGGCGAGTCGATCTCGCTGCCGAAGCTGTGGGACCTCGTCAGCGACCTGGGCGCCAGTGGCTTCGGCGGCTGGTACGTCGTGCTGTTCACCTACCCGCTCGCCGCGCTCGGCGTGCTGCTCGCGCTGGTCTCGGTGCTCGAGTCGGTGGCGATGAAGTTCGTCTGGGCCGGCCTGGCGATCGTCGGGGTCGGCTACCTGGTGCTGCGCTACGGGCTGCTCGAGCTGTTCGGCGGCGACGCCGGCATCGACCTGTCCCGCCAGGAGCTCACCACCCTGGTCATCGCGGTCGCCGTGCTCGTGCTGGTGATCTTCATGCTGCGCACGGCCATGGTCTGGTTCCGCCGCATCGCCGGCATCGTGCTGCTGGTGTTGGCCGGGGTGCACGTCTACGCGGTGCAGGACTTCGCCGCCGAGTCCGACGCGCTGAGCCTCGGCGCCTACGGCCCGGCACTGGGCTACGTGCTCAGCGGCGTGGCCGCGCTGATCGGTCCCCGCAGGCTCACCCCTGGTTGAGCACGTCGGCCAGCTCGTGGAAGCTGGCCACCGTCAGGTCGGCCTTCGCATCGCGATCCGCCTCCCGGTGCGGCCCCTTCTCCTCGGGCCGCACCAGGAACGCGGTGCGCATGCCGGCCTCCCGCGCGCCGTCGATGTCCCAGGCGTGCGCGGCGACCAGCAACACCTCGTGCGGATGCACGTCGAGCAGCGCGGCGGCGGTCACGTAGACGGCGGGGTCGGGCTTGTAGGTGCGCGCCAGCTCGGCGGAGACGATGCAGTCGAACGGCAGCCCGGCGGACTTGACCAGGTTGGTCAGCAGCGCGAACCCGCCGTTGGACAGCGCGGCCACGGTGCGGTGCAGGCTCAGCCTGGCGATCCCGCTGACCGCGTCCGGCCAGGCCGGCAGCCGATGCCAGGCCCGCACCAGCCGCTCCCGGCCGGCCAGCCCGATGTCGATCCCGCGCTGGTCGAGCAGTTCGTCGAGGGACTCGCGGTGCAGTGTGTCGAGGTAGGCCCACTCGCGCTCGCCGTCCTGGACGCGGGCCAGCGCCGGCAGATACCGGTCGCGCCACTCGTTGGCGAAGCCGCCGGGATCGGGGACCCGCAGGATCTCGCCGACCTGCCTGGCCACGCCGGTGTACCAGTCCACTGTGGTGCCGAAGATGTCGCAGGCGATGACCCGGATGCCGTCCATGTGGTGCCCACCCTTCTCCCGCTCCTCTGCCTACTACCGGTGGCGGTGGTTGTCGACTCCGGCACGGCCGAAGAGGAGAACGTGACCCTGCACGGGTGACACCGGCGGGTTCATAGCGTGCTCGCGCGGCTGCGTAGAGTAGGAAGGCCAGGTCACTCGCCGTGCGGGCCGGGCAGTACGTCCCCGGCGCGCGGCGTGGCGGTGCCGGCGTCCCGGGGTTGTCGGGGGCTGCGGATACTCTCAACTACGGTGGTGCGCGCCGCCGACGGGGCTGTCGATCATGGCGCGGCAATGACACGGGAGCTGAGGGTGACTGCGGAGACCTTGTACGGGGCCAACGATCTTACGCATCTCGAGGGACTCGAGGCGGTGCGCAAGCGGCCAGGGATGTACATCGGGTCCACCGACAGCCGGGGCATCAACCACCTGTACAACGAGATCGTCGACAACGCGACCGACGAGGGCGTCGCCGGCCACGCCACCAGGATCGTGGTCACCCTGCACGCCGACGGCAGCGTCCAGGTCGACGACGACGGCCGGGGCATCCCCACCGGCGTGCACACGAAGTCCAAGCTCTCCGGCGTCGAGCTGGTGCTCACCCGGCTGCACGCGGGCGGCAAGTTCGGCGGCTCCGGCTACAAGACCTCCGGCGGGCTGCACGGTGTCGGCGCGTCCGCGGTCAACGCGCTGTCCCACCGGTTCGACGTGACCGTGCGCCAGGCGGGCCAGGTCCACCAGATGTCGTTCGCCCGCGGGGTGCCCGGCGTGTTCGACGCCCCCGGCCCGAAGGCGAAGTTCGCCAAGAAGTCCGGCCTGCAGATCGAGCGCAGGATGAAGCGCGGCGAGCCGACCGGCACGTCGATCAGGTACTGGCACGACGCGCGGTACTTCGAGAACAACGCGACGCTGGACCTCGAGGCGGTGCGGGCCAAGCTGCGCAACACCGCGTTCCTGGTGCCCGGGGTGGCCTATGTGCTGCGCAACGCCACCGACGGCGCGATCGAGGAGGAGACCTTCTCCTACCCCAACGGCCTGGTCGACATGGTCGACTTCCTCGCGCCCGGGGACGAGAAGGCCGTCTCCGGCACCCTGACGATCACCGGTGAGGGCACCTACCGGGAGAACGCGGCCGACGAGCACGGCGTCATGCAGTCCAAAGTGGAGCGCCGGGCGGAGGTCGAGGTCGCGCTGCGCTGGGGCACCGGCTACGAGCGCACCGTCGAGTGCTTCACCAACACCATCCGCAACGTGCACGGCGGCACCCACCGGCGCGGCTTCGACCGCGCCGTGGTCAAGGCGGTCCAGGAGGCCATCGGCCGGACCAGGGGCCTGCTCAAGCCCAAGGAAGACCCGCCGACCGTGGACGACGTGCAGGAGGGCATGACCGCGGTCATCCACGTGCGCCTGCCGGAGCCGCAGTTCACGTCCCAGACCAAGGACGAGCTGTCCACCGCCGGCATCACCCGGGTGCTACAGGGCATCATCGAGCAGAACATCAAGGCGTGGACGGAAAACCGCCGAACCAAGACCGAGGCCAAGACCGTCCTGCAGAAGGTGGTCGACGCGTCCCGGGTCCGGCTGACCCAGAAACAACAGAAGGACGCCGCCCGCCGCAAGACCGCCCTCGAGGGCGCCGCGATGCCCCCCAAACTCGTCGACTGCCGCGCCACCGGTGTCTCACGCAGTGAGCTGTTTCTCGTGGAGGGAGACAGCGCCTTGGGCTCGGCCAGACATGCGCGCGTGTCCGAGTACCAGGCGCTGCTTCCCTTACGGGGCAAGATTCTGAACGTGCAGAAGGCCAGCCTCGCGGACACCCTGCGCAACGCCGAGATCGCCTCCATCGTGCAGGTGCTCGGCGCCGGCAGCGGTCGCACGTTCGACCTGTCGACCATGCGCTACGGCAGGGTGATCCTGATGGCGGACGCCGATGTGGACGGTTCGCACATCCGGACCCTGCTGATCACGTTGTTCGCCAGGTACATGCGCCCGGTGATCGAGGACGGCCGGCTGTACGCCGCCATGCCGCCGTTGCACAAGATCACCACCAGGGGCCGCAACCAGGAGACCGTCTTCACGTTCACCCAGCGCGAGATGGAGACCACGGTCGCCAGGTTCGAGAAGGCGGGCCGGCAGATCGTCACGCCGGTGCCCCGGTTCAAGGGCCTCGGCGAGATGGACGCGGACGAGCTCTGGGACACCACGATGAACCCGGCGACCAGGTCGGTCCGCCGGATCACCCTCGACGACGCCGAGGCCGCGGAGGCGGCGCTGGAGTTGTTGATGGGGGAGAAGGTCGAACCGAGGCGGGCGTGGCTGGTCGAGTCCTCCGTCCGGGTGGACCAGTCGGCGATCGACATCTGAGGGCAGGAACGACATGGCACGCCGCAAGGCCCGCACGACCCGGGTCGACCCAGCCGCTTTCGACCGCGCGGGCGCCCAGGTCTTCGACAACCCGCTGAAGACCGAGATCGAGGACTCCTACCTGGAGTACGCGTACTCGGTCATCCACTCCCGCGCCCTGCCCGACGCGCGCGACGGCCTCAAGCCGGTGCACCGCCGGATCCTGTTCTCGATGAGCGAGAACGGCTACCGGCCAACGCACGCGTACGTGAAGTCCTCCCGCGTGGTCGGCGACGTGATGGGCCGCTACCATCCGCACGGCGACATGGCCATCTACGACGCGATGGTCCGCCTGGCCCAGGACTTCTCGATGAACGCCCCACTCATCGACGGGCATGGAAATTTTGGTTCCCCAGACGATGGACCGGCCGCGAGCAGATACACCGAATCGCGGTTGTCGCAGGAATCCATGTTGTTGGTGGGGGAGCTCGGCGAGGACACGGTCGACTACCGGCCGAACTACGACGGCTCGCTCGAGGAGCCGACGGTGTTGCCGGCGGCGTTCCCGAACCTGTTGGTGAACGGCACGTCCGGCATCGCGGTCGGGATGGCCACCAACATGATCCCGCACAATCTCGGTGAGGTCATCGGTGCCGCGCGGTGGCTGATCAACCATCCGAACGCGACACTCGACAAGCTGATGGAGTTCATCCCCGGCCCCGATCTGCCGACCGGCGGCATGTTGCTCGGCCTCGACGAGGTGCGCCGCGCGTACGAGACCGGCCGGGGCGTGGTCCGCATGCGCGCCAAGGTCGAGATCGGCCCGTTGGAGGGCAGCCGTGGCCGGCAGGCGATCACCATCGTCGAGCTGCCCTACGCCGTCGGCCCGGAGAAGATCATCGAGAAGATCACCGACGAGGTCACCAAGTCCAAGCGCCTCACCGGGATCGCCGACGTCAAGGACCTCACCGACGGGGAGAACGGCACCCGGCTGGTCATCGAGTGCAAGGTGGGGGTCAACCCGCAGGCGCTGCTGGCCGACCTCTACCGGCTCACGCCGATGGAGCAGTCCTTCGGTATCAACAACCTGGTGCTCGTCGACGGCCAGCCGCGCACGCTCGGGCTCAAGGCGTTACTCGAGGTCTTCCTGCGCCACCGCTACGAGGTGGTCACCCGGCGCACCCGCTACCGCCGCCGCAAGCGCGAGGAGCGGCTGCACCTGGTCGAGGGTCTGCTGATCGCCCTGCTGGACATCGACAAGGTGATCCGGCTCATCCGCACCAGCGAGAACGCCGCCGAGGCCAAAGAGGGCCTGATGAAGCGGTTCAAGCTCTCCGAGATCCAGGCGACCTACATCCTGGACACCCCGCTGCGCCGGCTGACCAAGTACGACCGGTTGGAGTTGGAGAGCGAGCAGGAGCGGCTGCGCGCCGAGATCGCCGAGCTGTCCAAGATCCTCGACGACGAGGCGGTGCTGCGCAAGGTCGTGTCCACTGAGCTGGCCAAGGTCGCCAAGGACCTCGCCGGCGAGCGCCGGACCGCGCTGATCGACGGCGATCTCAAGGAGGTGCTCGCCGCGTCCAAGCCGGCGGGCCCGCTCGAGGTGGCCGACGACCCGTGCCAGGTCATCCTGTCCGCGACCGGCCTGGTCGCGCGCACCGCGGCCGAGTCGGAGGAGGCGACCGAGGCGCGCAGGCGCAGCGGCCGCGCCCGGCACGACGCGGTGGCCGCATTGGTCCATACCACCGCGCGCGGGCAGATCCTGGTGGTCACCAGCCGGGGCCGGGCCTTCAAGACCGACGTGTTGCCGCTGCCGGTGCTGCCAGAGCACGCCGGCACGGTGTCGGTCGGCGGCGGGATGGCGGCCAGCGAGCTGGTGCCGTTGGAGAAGGGCGAGCGGGTGATGGGCATCGCCCCGCTCGGCGAGCGCGCCGAGGGGTCGCCTGGTCTGGCGCTCGGCACCCGGTCCGGCGTGGTCAAGGTGTGTTCGGCCGACTGGCCGGTGCGCTCCGACGAGTTCGAGGTGATCGGGCTGCGCGACGGCGACGAGGTGGTCGGGGCGACCTGGCTGACCGACGGCACGGAGACGTGTGTGTTCCTGTCCTCGGACTCGTCGCTGCTGCGGTTCCCGGCGTCGTTGGTGCGGTCGCAGGGGTTGAAGGGCGGCGGCATGGCGGGCATCAACCTGACGGCGGGTTCGGAGGCGGTGTTCTTCGCCGCGATCCGCACCGACGACGACGAGCACGGCGAGCCGATGGTGGTCACGGCGACCGGGCAGAGCGTGAAGGTGACGCCGTTCGCGAAGTACCCGGCCAAGGGGCGGGCGACCGGTGGCGTGCGGACACACCGCTTCCTCAAGGGGGAGACCAGGTTGGTGCTCGGCTGGATCGGTCCCCGGCCGGCGGGGGTGGCGAAGAACGGCTCCTCGGTGGAGCTGCCGGAGCCGGACCTGCGTCGGGACGGTTCCGGAACGGCCCATCCCGGCCCGGACATGGTCGGCCGACTGGTGGAGCGCGGCTGAGGCGTCCTTCAGCGCGTCGTCAGCGGTCCCGCCAGGCGAGCGGGGAGATGGTCAGCGCGGCGTCGGCGATCCCGCGGGCGGTCTCGGTGGTGAGGCCGGCGCGGGCGGAGTCGAGCCAGCCATCGACTCTGCTGATGCCGATGTCGCGGTACTCCAGTGCCTGCAGCAGCATCTCCAGCTGGTCGGCGTCCTTGGCGCACAACGCTTCCGGTGACCGTCGGGCTTCGTACTCGGCGACCGCCGCGCGGATTGTGTCGCGTGTGGACGCTGGCAGGCGGGCGGTCTGGTCAGCGGTGATCTGGCGGGGGTCGGGTTTGGTCAGGTAGCCGCTGACCGTGTGTGGCAGGTCGCCTGTCCTGGTCTCCTGCGTGTCATGCCACAGTGCGAGCATGGCTGCCCGCGCGGGGTCCGCGCCTTCTTCGGCGGCGAGGATCGCGGCCAACTGGGCGACCCGCATGGTGTGCTCGGCAACGGATTCCGGGTCGCGGACGCCCGCGTGCCACCAGCCGGCGCGCCGGATGCGTTTGAGCACTCCCAGCTCGAAGCCGAAGGCGGCGAGTTCGGCGGCCTGATCTGCCAACGTCGAGGTCCTCACTGTGGCGGTCGGCGCCGCGTGGCGCGGGTCGCGACAAGGGTACGTGCGTGACGAGTAACGAGACCGTCGCCGACACAGCTCGTGTGGCCTGAGTTCCGGACCCGCCGCGATCTCCAACGTGTGCGGTGCGAAATGCAGGCCATAATGCACTGTCACGCCGTCCTGCGAGTCCAGATCAGCTGTGTGATCAACGAGGTGTACGACGCGAGGCGGTGCCGGCTGACACGAATAGTCGTACCGGTGGCCAGTCACATAGCAGCCTTTTCGCAATCGAACCAGTTGGTTTTTGGGCTCAGATTCGATGATCATTCAGTTCTCGGGCTTGGTTCTCGAACGCTTCCGCGGCGGCCACGAACGCGGCCAGCACACACCAACCCAGTCCGGGCACCTCGGCCATCCGTCGCCAGGTCAGCGCGACCCGCGCGGAACACGCTGCCAGCGAGGTGTAGTTCCGCGTTGGTGTGGCGGCATCGTGGCTCGCCGCCGAGATGTAGTTTGAGTACGCTTCTTCCCAGGCGTGCCGCAGATGCGTCGGCACTGTCTCCGCATCCTGGCTCATCGAGTCACCTGGTTCGAGCACGCGCCGTCCTCGTCGCAATCCTCGCCGGTGAGGCAGACGCAGCATCGGCAGCCTGGTTCCCACACGAGTTTCAGCGGTGTGACCGTGCTGAACCGCCGACGTGCTGTTTCCACGGACGGATGAACTCCGAACATGGCCCGTCCGTCGGACTCCCGACGAAAAGTTATGACCTCGCGACCAGCGGGCAGGTCAATATCGAGCCCGAAGGCGAAAATCTTGCTGTGATCGTCGATGCTGACCAATGCGAATGGAATAGCGGACACGATCTTCTCCAGAACGTTGGCAGTCGGTTCAACCGGTGGGGAACGGTGGACCGGATAGCGCTGCTAAATCGCCCTCGGCGGCGCCCGATACTCTGTGGGGCTCACCCGTCAGGCACCCGGGAGTGCTCTGGCGGGGCGGTCGCCGGTAGTGAACCACCGGCTCATGTAACGTTACATGAAGAAACGTTACATGACTAGACGACCGACCGGGTGACCGCGTACGTCAGAGAGAGGTGGCTGTGACCGATCCGTCGTCCAGGTCATCAGGCTTTGTTCTTCGTCGTAGGTTGGGTCGGCGACTGAAGGATCTCCGCACGGCGCTTGGCATGTCCCTGGAGGACGTCGTTCGGACTTCTGGCGTCAGCAAGGCGACGACCAGCCGTTACGAGGCCGGCAAGCAGACGGTGACCATCGGTACGGTGCTTGCCCTGCTCGAGGCCTATGCGATCAAGGCGCCAGAGCGGGACGAGTTGATTCAGCTGGCCACAGACAGCCGAGACCGGGTGGAGTCGGTCCTGTCGGACGTTGCGCCTGGTTGGTTCGCCCGGTTCGCTGAGGAGGAGGCGACGGCTGAGGTGATCCAGACCTATCAGGCCGAGCACATTCCTGGCTTGCTGCAAACGCCCGCCTACTGCCGAGCCGTCACCGCGGCCAATCGACCGGACGTCTCGGACGACGAGTTGACTCGTGCTGTGGAATTTCGCCGGTTCCGTCAACAGGTACTCGACGGCGGGCACACCCGGCTGCGCGCGATCATCAACGAAGGTGCCCTGCGCCGGCAGGTCGGCGGTGTCCGGGTGATGCGTGACCAGTTGGAGCATGTTCGCGAACTTGCCGAGTCACCGACGATCCAGGTTCAGGTGCTCCCGTTCTCAGCTGGTGCACATTCAGCCATGACATCGTTTGTGATCTTGCGCTTCGCTGAGCCGGTCGAACCGACTATCTTCGTTGAGGTCGACGCTGGGGCCGTCTATCCGGACGACATCGAACGCTATGACTGGGTATGGGGCCAGTTGAGTGAGCTGGCCCTCTCCGAGGACAGCTCAACCGCGTTGCTGGATACCCTGATCACGGAGTTGCACCCAGGTATCCAGAAGGGGGTCGACTGATGATCCACAGTGATCTGCGGTGGCGTAAGGCGACGGCGTCCGGCGGGCAGGGCGGCGACTGTGTCGAACTGGCGAACACGCTCGGCGCGGTGCGGGACAGCAAGGCTCCGAACGCCGGGATCGTGGCGGCCGATGTCCGCTCGCTCTTATCTTGGCTCAAGAGTCGATAGCCGGCTGAGATCGCATTCGGTGCCGCGTGAAAGGCTTACGCGGCACCGAATGTGGGGTGTCTCCTATGGACCGGTCAGGAACATGTTGCCGTGCAACGCGATGACGTTGGACAGGTCAGCGCGTTGGGGCGGCACGGTGTCCCGCTGACCGTCCTCGCCGACGTGACCCCATCGCCACCCGTGCCGTCCGCGCGCGCCGCGATGATGGTCGTGTGGGTGCCGTCCAGTGCCACGACGTCGGTCAGCCCGTGTACGGGCACCGGGGTGCGGTGGATCTCGTTGAGATCGGTGCTTTCGTTGAGGCGGAACCACAGTTGCTGGCCCCAACCCCACAGCGTGCCGTCGGCGCGCCGGACGATGAGGGGTGTCGTTGCCGCCGCCCTCGATGTGCCAGACCTGCTCGATGTTCCTGATGGGCGCGAGCACCGGCACCGTGCTCCGGCCGTCGCGCCAGCCGAGGGGGCCGGTTCTGCTGTTCCGAGCGCCAGGGGATATTACTGGTCCACAATAGACAGACGATCGGAATTGGCGACGCAGTGCTGCGTCCGAATGGGCCCGGGACTCAGCGTTCAGCGGTGAGTTGTGCCATTCGGCGGTACTCGCGGGGTGGTATCTGGTGGGCGTTGCGGAAGGCGCGGGTGAAATCGGCGTGATGGGTGAAACCCCACCTGGTGGCGATCTGGTGGATGGGCGCGGTGTTCCATTCGGGGTCGGCGAGGTCGCGGCGCGCGTGTTCGAGGCGCTGCTGGCGGATCCAGGCCATCACGCCGATGCCGTCGTCCTGGAACAGGCGGTGCAGGTAGCTGGTCGAGATGTGGTGGGCGGCGGCGATCGTCTCCCGGGTCAGCGTCGGGTCGCCGAGGTGGTTGCGGATGTACGCCTTGATCCGCATGGTGAGGAGCTGTCGGTGGGACTCGGCCGGCGGCAGGGGCGCGTCGCTGTCGGCGATGTGGGCGAACAGCGCGGACACCAGATCGGCGACCACGATGGCCAGGCGTGGGGCGTCGGCCGGCCGGTAGGCGATGGTGTCGGTGGTCAGCCGGGTGAGGAAGCCGGCCAGCAGCGCGCCGATCCCGTCGCGCGCGGGGATTCGCCTGCCGGCCACGTGGTCGGCCTGGTTTCGGGGCAGGGCGACCATCGCCTTGGGGATCTCCAGGCCGACGCAGTTCACCTGGCCGTCCGTGCTGTCCGCGCGGAGGCCGAACGGCCGGGACAGGTCGTGCACCAACAGGTCGCCGGGGCTGTGGGCCACTTCCTGGCGGTCGGCGGCGTAGGTCATCTCGCCGTTGCGCAGCAGGCAGATGTTGTAGGTCTCGGGATCGGACTGCCTGACCTGCTCCCGGGTGCGGAAGAAGGTGACCGGGTCGAACTCCATCGACCACATCCGGATCTGGTCCAGGTGGAGATCTCGCTGGTACAGCGCGAGTTCGGTGGGCTCGGTGGTGCCGATGTCCATCGGCGCCCGCGTCTGGGACATCAGCTCACGTAAGTGAGCCGCTCGATCCGCGACGGCCACGTCCTCGTTGCTCACGACGAAATCGATCATGGCTTCCCCAGTGAATCCGCCAGTGTTCCCCGTGCGATCCAGGCTACCGAAGAATCCCCGCCCGTGCCGCCGCCCGCGGTTCGGTGAAATCCGGTTGCCCGGCGGTGGCGTGGACTTACCGTCAAGAAATCGGGGACTCCCCGCCAACGACTTCCCGGCCGCATTCCAGGAGTCTGGCGACGCGGTTGCTGAAAATGGCGCTGAGCAGTGCGGAGAAAGAGAGGAACCGAAATGTTCAAGGCGATCATCAAAGGAGTCGCAGCTGTGGCGATGGTGGCCGGCGCGATGATGGCGGTGTCGTCGGTCGGCTTGGCCAGTCCCTCGGCGGCCGCCGAGGAAATGACTGTCCTGGCCGGTTGTCCTGGCAAACTCGTCGAACCCATCGGCGATATCAATGTCAGGGCCAGGCCCAACACGACCGACGGCCACCTCGGCGTCGCGAAGGAAGGTGCTCAGTACCCGTGCAGGATCAGGAACATCACGGGTGAGGAGTATGACGCGTGTGGTGGCAGCGACCAGTGGACGCAGATCGAGTGGGAAGGCGGTGTCGGGTACGTCGCCCAGCGGTGCACCCGACTGATCGGATAGCTGGCAGGAGCGGCGGCCCGGGGAGACTTCCCGGGCCGCCCGCCAGTTGGTTGGTCAGTTCGGCCGGGCGGTGCGCTGGTGCCTGGTCGCCATGGCGTGGAAGGCTTTCCTCGGCTCCCAGGTGGTCTGGTCCAGCATGCGCACCACCCCGTAGGAGCCGAGGTCGGCGCGGTCGTCGAGGCGGGTGAACCCGGCGAAGGTGAACCACAGCGCGGTGTCCACGCCCTCCTGCTCGAAGATGTCGAGCAGATCGTTGAGGTGGCGCACCTGCTCGTCCTCGTCGGGGATCGCGTCCGGCGGTACGTCCCAGGCCATGCCGCCGCGGTCGGCCGCGCCGCGGTAGGGGCAGGTGCCGTACTCGGTCACCGCGACGGGTTTGCCGTGGGCGAGGTGTCCCCGGATCTCGTCGCGGAAGGTGTCGGCGTTGTAGGCGGCGCGGTAGGCGTCCACCCCGACCAGGTCGAACGGACCCCAGTCCACGAACTCCCACGGGGCGGCGGCGTAGGTGATCCGGCCGCCGAAGTGGACACGGACCTCCGTGGCGACGCTGGTCAGGAACGCGTTGAGCCGTTCCTGGACGGGGCCGAGGGAGGTCCACCACTCCAGGTCGGCGGTGGCCATGGTCCGCAACCGGTCGCCGTAGGTGTTGCCGGGGATGAAGCCGCCGCAGAACGCGGTCAGCTCGCAGCCGGCCACGAAGATCACCTCGGCGCCGGTGTCCCGGAGGGTCTGCGCGCGCCGGGCGCAGTCGGCGAAGTAGGGCAGTAGCTGGTCGGTGGGCAGGTCGACCGGGAACGGCGCGAACCACACCTCGAGGCCCGCCTCGGCGGCCAGCCGGGCGGCGACCTCGAGCCGGTCGGGTTCCCGGCCGGAGATCCGGACGGCGTCGCAGTGCAGCTCGCCGGCGATCACCGCCAGGTCGCGCCGGACGACCTCGGGAGTGAAGTCCGTGCGGGTGATGTGGTCGCCGGGGAGGAACCCGGTGTCGTAGTTGATGCCTCTGGCGCGCATGTCAGCGTCCTTCCAGGTGGGTGAAGCCGTGTGCCAGCAGGTCGAAGGCCAGCTCGGTGCGCTCGGCCATGGCGCGGGCGGCGGCCGTCGGTGACATCCCGTCGACCAGCGACTGGAAGAAGCTCTCCTGCAGGGTGAGCATGGTCGCGGCGAGCTGCGCGGCCATCAGCGTGGCGACCGGTTCCCCGTGTGTCGTGGCCAGTTCGGCCGCCAGTGCCTGGCGTTGGCGGTAGAGCAGGGCGTTCGCGCCGGCGCTGAGCGTGGGGCTGTCGAAGATCACCCGCATCCGGGTGACCAGCTCGTCGCGGTCCAGCGACTCCAGCTCACCGGCGGCGATGGCCAGCTGGTGGGCGCGCAGGGCGTGCAGCGGTGACTGACCGGGCGCCCGGCGGGCGACGATGCCGGCCAGGTCGTCCGCGCCGACCCCGTCGAGTACGAGGGACTCCTTGCTGGGGAAGTAGGTGAAGAGCGTGGCCTTGGCGACCTCGGCGGCCTCGGCGATCTCGTTGACCGTCACCGCGTCGAAGCCGCGTTCGGCGAACAACGCCATCGCCACGGAGGCGATCCGGCACCGCGTCTGCTCCCGCTTGCGTTCCCGTAGTCCGGCCATGACCCGGGACGATATCAGACTCGGTCTGAAATCAGACTCGGTCTGGAAATTTGGGTTCGGCCACAGACCATCGGTGAGGACGACTGGAGCGGACACCGCGACCCCTTGCGTCGCCGCCTCGGCCCGGCCAAGGTGATGAGAACTCACCTTTACCCGGGAGTAGCTATGAGGCGCAGCCGGTTCGTGGGTCTGGTCGTCGTGGCGTTGGTGGCGGGTACGAGTCCCGCCGCCGCGGCCGCACCGGAGGTGACCGCGGCCGACGGCGAGTGTGTCGCCGTGCGCGCGCCGTCGGGCAAGTTCGTGGTGCGTAACGCCCTCGGCGGCTACCAGGCCACCGGCGACCAACCGAGCCAGCCGTTCCGCCTGCAGACCACCGGCGAGCAGACCTACCTGCTCTACGGCACCGGCGCCGACTTCCTCGGCTCCGGGCTCGGCACGCTGGGCGTGCTCGCCGCCCGCGCGGCCGGGCCGCGCACCGACTGGCGGGTGACCGGCGACGGCACCGAGGTCACGATCACCGCGGTCGCCGACGGGCGCGAACTCGCCGTCGACCCGCTGCTGCGCACGCTGGCGTTGCGCTCGTCGGGCACGCGGTTCGCGCTGGTGCCGGCCTCGGGCTGCGCGCCGGCACCGGAGGCGCTGCTGAACGTCGACGGCACCCCGTTGTCGGGCACCACGCCCGACGGTGAGGTGCGCGGCATCGTCGATCTGCACAACCACCTGACCGCGTTCGAGTTCATCGGCGGCGAGATCCACTGTGGACAGCCGTGGAGCCGGTACGGGATCACCGACGCCCTGGTCGACTGCCCCGACCACGAGCCGAACGGGCTGGGCGCGTGGTGGGAGAACCTGGCCGGCGGCGGCTACCCGAACCTCACCCACGACACCACCGGCTGGCCGACCTTCAAGGACTGGCCGAAGCACAACTCCTGGACCCACGAGGCCTCCTACTACCGTTGGCTGGAACGCGCCTGGCGGGGCGGCCTGCGGATCTACACCAACCTGTTCGTGAACAACGCCGCCCTGTGCGAGATCTACCCGCTCAAGCGCAACCCGTGCGACGACATGTCCTCGATTCGCCTGCAGGCACAACGCATCCAGGAGCTGGAGGCGTTCATCGACGACCAGAGCGGCGGCCCCGGCAAGGGCTGGTTCCGGATCGTGCGCGACCCGGCGCAGGCCCGGTCGGTGATCGAGCAGGGCAAGCTCGCGGTGGTGCTCGGCGTCGAGGTGTCCCAGCCGTTCGGCTGCGGCGTCACCCACGGCGTGCCGCAGTGCGACCGCGCGGACATCGACGCCGGGCTGGACGAGCTGTACGGCCTCGGCGTGCGGCGGATGTTCGTCTGCCACAAGTTCGACAACGCCCTGTGTGGCGTGCGGTTCGACGGCGGCACGGCCGGCGTGGTGGTCAACGCGGCCAACTTCTACTCCACCGGCCGGTTCTGGCAGGCGGAGACCTGCGCCGGGCCGGCGCACGACAACCCGATCTCGATCGAGAGCGACATCCTCGCCGGGCCGCTGTCGGCGTTGCTGCCTCCCGGGGTGACGCTGCCGGTCTATCCGAGCGCGCCGCACTGCAACATCAACGGGCTGACCGATCTCGGGCGCTACGCGATGTCCGGGATGATGGATCGCGGCATGCTGATCGACATCGACCACATGGGCGTCAGGTCGATGGACCAGGCGCTGGACCTGTTGGAGGACAACGACTATCCGGGTGTGGTGTCCAGCCACTCGTGGTTGGACCCGAGCTACTACCCGCGGGTGCTCGCGCTCGGCGGCATCGCCGGACCGTACGGGCACGGCACCGACCAGTTCGTCCAGGAATGGCGCACGGTGCGCGCCGCGGCCGGGCAGGACGCCGACTTCGGCACCGGCGCGGGGTTCGACACCGGCGGCTTCGGCCACCAGCCAGGGCCACGGGCGAACGCGGCCGCCCACCCGCTGGAGTACCCGTTCCCGACCTTCGACGGCGGGTCGACGGTCGACCGGCAGCAGACCGGTGAGCGGACCTACGACCTCAACGTCGACGGCATGGCGCACTACGGCCTGCTCCCGGACTGGCTGGCCGACCTGCGCATCGCCGCGGGCGCCGACGCGGACGCGATCATGGCGGACCTGACCAGGGGCGCGGAAACCTACCTGCGAACCTGGGCGCGCGCGGAGGCGTACTGAGTAGCGGAAGACATCTGACGAATACCTGGTTGGCGTGATCGCGTGGGCGCAGTACGTTGCAGTGTGTTGTCAGTGTGCTGTCGGACCCTGGAACAACCTTGACGGTTAATACATCGGATGTCTAACCTCCCCGACGTGGCTCGCATCGCTGCGTTCCGGCTCGCCTCGCGCGTGCCCGTCCGCGCCTCGCCCGTGGTCGGTGCCTGGCGATACCGTGCGCCCGTCGGCAGAGAGGCGGGGCAGTGACCGAGACCGAGGAACAACACCGGGTGCCGCTGCTCGAGGTGGCCGGCGTACACAAGAGTTTCCCCGGCGTGCGGGCGCTCGAGGACATGCGCCTTGACCTGCGATCGGGGGAGGTGCTCGCGCTCGTCGGCGAGAACGGCGCCGGCAAGTCCACCCTGATGAAGCTGCTCAGCGGCATCTACACGCCCGACGCCGGCACCTTCGCGTTGGCCGGCGAGCCGCTGCGGGCCACCGGCCCCAAGCACGCGACCGCGCTGGGCATCAGCGTCATCCACCAGGAGTTCAACCTGGTGCCGCACCTGACCGTGGCGCAGAACATCTACCTCGGCCGCGAGCCCCGCCGGGGGCGCCTGCTGCTCGACGAGCGCCGCCTGGTCCGCGACGCCACCGAGTTACTCGAGCGGTTGCACCTGCCGCTGGACCCGAACGCGGCGGTCGGCAGGCTGACCGTGGCCAACCAGCAGATGGTCGAGATCGCCAAGGCGCTGTCCTACGACCCCAAAGTGCTGATCATGGACGAGCCGACCGCGGCGCTCAACGACGCCGAAGTCGCCACCCTTCACGAACTGATCCGACGTTTCGTGCGGCCGGACACCGGGGCGATCTACATCTCCCACCGGATGGAGGAGATCAGGCGGATCGCCGACCGGGTCACGGTCATCCGGGACGGCAACTACGTGGACACCGTGGACGTCGCGTCGACCACCACGCCGGAGATCATCTCGATGATGGTCGGCCGCACCCTGGCGGAGAACGCGGGCCCGCAGGGGGTGCGGGCCGACCGCGAGGTGCTGCTGGCGGTCGACGGCCTGTCCACCAGGGCGACCAGGAACACGACCCAGCTCAAGGACGTCAGCTTCGAGCTGCGTGCCGGCGAGATCCTCGGCTTCGCCGGGTTGATGGGCGCCGGGCGCACGGAGACCGCGCGGGCCATCGTCGGCGCCGACCCGATCACCGGTGGCGTGCTCACGTTGCGCGGCAAGCCGATCCGGGTCACCAACCCGGCGGACGCGGTCAGCCACGGCATCGGCTACCTGTCCGAGGACCGCAAACGCTACGGCCTGTTGCTGGACAAGGACGTCAAGACCAACGTGACCCTCGGGGCGCTGCGCACCAGGTTCACCAGCGGCGGGTTCGTCAACGACCGCGCGGTGCGCACCACCGCCGGCTCCCTGGTCGGCTCCCTGCGGATCAAGACCCCGTCGGTGGACCAGACCACCAAGTTCCTCTCCGGTGGCAACCAGCAGAAGGTCGTCATCGCCAAGTGGCTGGCCAGGGACTGCGAGGTGCTGATCTTCGACGAACCGACGAGAGGCATCGACGTCGGCGCGAAGGAGGAGATCTACCAACTGCTGAACGAACTCGCCGACCAGGGCAAGTCCATCATCATGATCTCCTCGGAGCTCCCCGAGATCCTGCGCATGTCCCACCGGGTGGTGGTGATGAGCGAGGGCAGGGTGACCAGCGTCCTGGACGCCGCCGAGGCGACCCAGGAGAGCATCATGCACTTCGCCACCCTGCGCCCCGACGAAAACCCAGCGGACGCCGAAGAACTCGGCCTGACCCCGACAGAACCGGGCGCGGTAGCAGCGAAAGAGGACCCACAGGCATGACAAGCAACCGCACCCAAGAGGTCGTCGAGCCGGCGGTGAGTGTGCAGTCGGCGCAACCCCCGGGGTTGAACACGTGGTGGCGGCGCAGCGTTCAGCAATTGCTTGCGTTCGCCAGTTTGATCGTGATCTTCGCGTTCTTCTCCTTCGCCAGCCCGTACTTCTTCACCTATGACCGGTTCGTGGTCATCCTGTTCTCCACCGTGGTGATCGGCACGTTGGCGATCGGCACCACGTTCGTGATCATCACCGGCGGGATCGACCTGTCGATCGGCACCGGGATGGCGCTGTGCGCGGTGATGTCCGGGGTGTTCATCGTCAAGCTCGACCTGCCGCTGGGCATCGGCCTGGTCGCGACCGTCCTCTTCGGAGGGTTGATGGGCCTGGTCAACGGCCTGGCGATCGCGTTACTGCGGATCCCGCCGTTCATCGCGACGCTGGCGATGATGCTGGTGGCCGAAGGACTCGCGCTGGTGCTGTCGAACAGCGCGCCGATCTACTTCTCCGACGAACCGGCCTACGCCAAGATCTCCACCGGCAACCTCATCCCCGGGGTCGAGTTCCCCAACGCGGTGCTGGTGCTGATCGTGGTCGCGATCATCGCCGCGGTACTGCTCGGCAAGACCGTGCTCGGCCGCTACACCTACTCCATCGGCAGCAACGAGGAGGCCACCGCGCTGTCGGGCATCGACGTGCGGAAGTGGAAGATCCTGGTCTACACGTTCGCCGGCCTGTTCATCGGCCTGGCCGGCATCATGATCTCGGCCAGGCTCGGGTCGGCCCAGCCGGCCACCGGCATGGGCTACGAGCTGCAGGCGATCGCCGCGGTGGTCATCGGCGGCACCTCGCTGTCCGGTGGGCGGGGCTCGATCGTCGGCACGCTGATCGGCGCGCTGATCATCTCCACGTTGAACAACGGCCTGCAGATCATGTCCATTCCCCAGGAATGGCAGAGCGTCATCCTCGGCTGCGTGATCCTCGTGGCCGTGTACACCGACATACTCCGGAAAAGAGAGGCCTGATCAATGAAGATGCACAAGGCCGGTGCCGTACTGGCCGGCGTCGCCATGGCGCTGTCGCTCACCGCGTGCGGTGAGGAGGGCGGCGGCGCAGGCGGGGACGGCGGCGACCAGCCGTACATCGCCATTGTGTCCAAGGGCTTCCAACACCAGTTCTGGCAGGCGGTGAAGCAGGGCGCCGAGGAGGAGGCGCAGCGGCAGGGCGTGCGGGTCACCTTCGTCGGCCCGCCGACCGAGGCCGACGTCGAGGAGCAGGTCAACATGCTCACCAACGACCTGGCCAAGTCGCCGGACGCGGTCGGGTTCGCCGCGCTGGACAGCCAGGCGGCCGAGCCGCTGTTACAGCAGGCCAAGTCCCAGGACATCCCGGTGATCGCCTTCGACTCCGGTGTGGACAGTGACGTGCCGGTGACCACGGTGTCCACCGACAACAAGGCGGCCGCGGCCGAGGCGGCCAAACACATGGCCGAACTGGTCGGCAACAAGGGCAAGGTCGCGATGGTCGTACACGACCAGACCAGCCGCTCGGGCATCGACCGGCGGGACGGCTTCATGGAGTGGATGGCGCAGAACGCCCCGGACATCGAGGTGCTCGAACCGCAGTACGGCGCGGGCGACCAGCTGGAGTCGGCCAACATCACCAAGTCGATCATCTCCGCGAACCCCGACCTCGCCGGCATCTACGCCTCCAACGAGGGCTCCGCGATCGGTGTCATCAAGGGTGTGGAGGAGAGCGCCAAGACTGGCCTGCGGCTGGTCGGCTTCGACTCCGGCACGGCCCAGGTGGACGCGATCCGGGACGGCGCGATGGCCGGCGCGGTCACCCAGGACCCGGTGAACATGGGCCGGGAGCTGGTGATCGCGGCGGTGAAGGCGATCAACGGCGAGGAGCAGCCGAAGTCCATCGACACCGGCTTCCGTTGGTATGACAAGACGAACCTGGACGACGAGGAGATCACCGCCGTCCTCTACGAGTGACCAGAACCACCGCCCAACCCCATATTGCCTTGCCATGCATGACGAAGGAGTCGTGATGAGCAGCGGACGCTTTCGGGTGCGCACGGTCAGACTGTTGGCGGGCGTGGTGGTGGCGGCCACCGCGCTCGGCGGGACCGCGGTGGTGACCACCACCGCGACGGCGGCCGGTGGTGGTCACAATGGTCGGGACGCCGGGCTGACGCTGTGGTACGACGAGCCGGCCACCGACTGGGAGTCCGAGTCGCTGCCGATCGGCAACGGCGCCATGGGGGCCAATGTCTTCGGCGGCGTCGCGACGGAGTTGTTGCAGTTCAACGAGAAAACCCTGTGGACCGGCGGTCCCGGCTCGCCGGGCTACGATTTCGGCAACTGGCGCGAGCCGCGGCCGGCGGCCATCACGACCGTGCAGGACCGGATCGCGGCCGAGCAGCAGGTCGACCCGGAGTGGGTCGCCGACCAGCTCGGCCAGCCCAAGACCGGCTTCGGCGCCTATCAGATCTTCGGCGACCTCCGGCTCACCCAGACCGAGGACCCGGGCACGGTCACCGACTACCGGCGCGACCTGAACATCGCCGAGGCCACCGCGGGCGTCGGCTACACCGCCGGCGGTGTGCGCCACTCCCGGGAGTACTTCGCCTCGGCCGCCGACGGCGTGCTCGTGGCCAGGCTGTCGGCCGACCGGCCGGGCGCGGTCGGCTTCACCACCGCGATCTCCGCGCCGGACAACCGATCCAGGACGGCGACCGCGGCCGGCGGGCGGATCACCTTCGCGGGTGCCCTGCACGACAACGGGTTGCGGTTCGAGTCGCAGCTTCGGGTGCTCAACGACGGCGGCACCCGCACCGACAACGCCGACGGCTCGGTGACCGTGCGCGGCGCCGACGCGGTGACCCTGGTGCTGGCCGCGGGTACCGACTACGCCCTCACCCACCCGGCCTACCGCACCGGCACCGACCCACACGCCGGGGTCACCCAGCGGGTGGATCGGGCCGCGGCAACGGGTTTCGCCGACCTGCGCGCGGCCCACCTGGCCGACTACCGGGAACTGTTCGACCGGGTGAACCTGGACATCGGCCAGCAGATGCCGAACCTCCCGACCGACGACCTGCTGGCTGCCTACCGCGACCCGGCCACCCCGGCCGCGCACCGCAAGGCGTTGGAGGCGCTGTACTTCCAGTACGGGCGCTACCTGTTGATCGGGTCGTCCCGGCCGGGCTCGCTGCCGGCCAACCTGCAGGGCGTGTGGAACAACTCGACCTCCCCGCCGTGGAGTGCCGACTACCACGTGAACATCAACCTGCAGATGAACTACTGGCCGGCGGAGACCACGAACCTGTCGGAGACCACCGCGCCGCTGTTCGACTACGTCGACTCGATGGTGCCCGCGGGCGAGGTCACCGCGCGGGAGATGTTCGGCAACCGGGGCTGGGTGGTGCACAACGAGACCAACCCGTTCGGCTTCACCGGCGTGCACGACTGGGCGACCGCGTTCTGGTTCCCCGAGTCCGGCGCCTGGCTCGCCCAGCACTACTACGAGCACTACCTGTTCACCGGCGACCGGCGGTTCCTCGCCGAGCGGGCGTTCCCGATGCTCCGGTCGCTGTCGGAGTTCTGGATGGACGAGCTGGTGGCCGACCCCCGGGACGGCAAGCTCGTGGTCACCCCGAGCTACTCGCCGGAGCAGGGCCCGTTCTCCGCCGGCGCGTCGATGTCCCAGCAGATCGTGTTCGACCTGCTGACCAACACCGTCGAGGCGGCCAGGACACTGGGGGAAGGCGCCTTCGCCGACCAGGCACAGTCCACGTTGGACCGGCTGGACCCCGGTATCCGGGTCGGCTCGTGGGGCCAGCTGCAGGAGTGGAAGGCAGACTGGGACGACCAGAACAACGACCACCGGCACGTCTCGCACCTGTTCGCGCTGCACCCCGGCCGCCAGATCACCCCGGCCGATGACCCGGCGCTGGTCGAGGCGGCCAGGACCTCGCTGACGGCGCGGGGCGACGGCGGCACCGGGTGGAGCAAGGCCTGGAAGATCAACTTCTGGGCGCGGCTGCTGGACGGCAACCACTCCCACCTGATGCTCTCCGAGCTGCTCAAGACGTCCACATTGGACAACCTGTGGGACACCCACCCGCCGTTCCAGATCGACGGCAACTTCGGCGCGACCGCGGGCGTGGCGGAGATGCTGCTGCAGAGCCACAGTGGCGTGGTGGACGTGCTGCCGGCGCTGCCCGACCTTTGGGCCGACGGCTCGGTCGAGGGCCTGCGGGCCCGCGGCGACGTGACCGTGGACGTCGACTGGGCGGGCGGCACCCCGACCAGGATCGCGCTGGCCGCCGGCCGGTCGGGTCCGCTCACGGTGTCCTCGGACCTGTTCGCCGGCCGGTACGAGGTGCTCGACGCGCGCGGCAAACCGGTCCGGGTCAAGCGCGACGGCGAGCAGATCACCATCGACGCCAAACGCGGCCAGACCTATGTGGTGCGCGCGCAGGCCTCGGTCGGGGTCAGCGCACCGGAGTTGGTGGTGGCCGATACGGCGTTCCCGGCCGAGGTGACGGTCTCGGCGCTGCACGGGCGGCTGCCCGGCGGTGAGCTGGCGATGCACGTGCCGGCCGGCTGGACCGCGCGGCCCGCGGTCCACCAGGTGCCGTCTCTCCGAAGTGGACAGTCCAGAAAGTACACCTTCACCGTCACCCCGACCGCGGGCGAGGCCGAGTTCGCCGGCCTGCGGGCGGAGTTGACCGGCGCAGGCTGGCGACATACCGGCCGCACCGGGGTGTCGATCGAGCCGCTGCCACCGTGCACGCCAGCAGGCGACGGTCCGCTGGTGGCCTGGGACCCGGCCACCGGGTCCACAGTGGAGGATGTGTCGGCGAACAACCGGGACGCGACCGTGTGGGGAAGCGCGGCCTACGAGGACACCGCGCCGTCGGGTAGCGGCCTGCTGCTCGACGGGCAGAGCTACCTGCACACCGCGCCGACCTCCCTCGGTTTCCTACGCCAGGCCACCTTCGCCGCCGAGGTGCTGGTGTCCGGCGACGGCTACCGCAGGCTGTTCGACTGGCAACCGAGCGGCGACCCGGGCACCGACGGCGTGCTGATCGACCTGACGCCCACCAACGAGATCCGGTTCATCGGCGCCGGCACCGGCACGACCACCACGGCGCGGGTGCCGGCCGGGCGTTGGGTCGACGTGGTGGTCACGATGACCGCCGCGGGCGCGCTGACCGTGTACCTCGACGGCGTCGCGGCCGCTACCGCCAGGGTGCCCGACGAGGGCATCAACGGGTGCGCCACCAGGGAACTGCGGTTCGGCGCGGACCAGGGCGGGGGGCAGCGGCTGACCGGCGCGGTCGACCGCGTGGCGATCCTGCCGGTGGCCCTGGACGCGACGCAGGTGGCCGACTGGCGGGCGCACGCCTTCGGTTGACGGTGAAAGTCCGTGGCTCAGCTCGCCCTGCGCAGGTGGCGGGCTGGGCCCTGCCGTCCCATGTAGCCTGCCAGGTCGGTGACAGTGGTGGCCAACTCCTGCAGGTCCTCCTCGACCAGCGCCTGCGGCCCGTCGCACAACGCGACGTCGGGCTGGGGGTGCACGTCGACGATCACACCGTCGGCGCCGGCCACGATGCCGGCCCTGCTCAACGGCAACACCAGGTCCCGGCGCCCGCCGGAGTGCGACGGGTCGACGATCACCGGCAGGTGGGACAGCCGCTGCACGATCGGCACCGCGGACACGTCCAGCGTGTTGCGGGTGGCGGTCTCGAACGTGCGGATTCCGCGCTCGCACAACACGATGCTCAGGTTGCCGCGCTGGGCGATGTACTCCGCGGCCATCAGCCATTCCTCGATGGTGGCGTTCATCCCGCGCTTGAGCATGACCGGCTTGCCGGCCGTGCCGACCGCCTGCAGCAGCGCGAAGTTCTGCATGTTGCGGGTGCCGATCTGGAGCATGTCCGCGTAGTCGGCGACCATGTCCACCTCGTGCGCGGTGAGCACCTCGGTCACGATCGGCAGCCCGGTCTCGGTGCGCACGTCGGCCAGGATCCGCAGACCCAGCTCACCCAACCCCTGGAACGCGTACGGCGAGGTGCGTGGCTTGAACGCGCCGCCCCGCAGCAGGGTCGCGCCCGCGCGCTGCGCCATTATGGCCGCGGCAAGGGTTTGCTCCGGGGTCTCCACCGCGCACGGGCCGGCGATCAGCGTGAGGTTGTCCGGTCCGATCGGCACCCCGCGTACCCGCACGACCGACCGGTCGGCGTGTTGTTCGCGGCTCACCAGCTTGTAGCCGGTGGACACCCGGGTGACCTGGCCGACGCCGCTCATGGTGGACAGGTTCAGCGTGGCAAACGCGTCCACGTCGCCGACCAGACCGACGATCACCCGGCTGACACCACGGCTCACGAACGCCTGGCCGCCCGCGGTCTCCACCCGGACGACGACGGCATCGATGTCCGACTGGGTGGCTTCCGCCGTCATCACGATGACCATCGGTCCTCCTCTCGGTCAGCCTGCCGGCGCACGCGCCTCAGGCGGCGAGGTCGGGTCGCAGGCCGACGGCGCCACGCAGGTACACGTGGCGGATCGCCGATCGCGGCCGGTCGCTCTGGATGTGTGCGAGCAACCGGATCACCCGGTTCATCGCGTTGGGAACGCCGATCTCGGTGGCACACAACAGGGGTACGTCGGTGAGGCCGAGGTCGCGGGCGGCCTCCGCGGGGAAGCCGCCGCACATGTCCGGGGTCATGGTGAACACCAGACTGATCAGGTCCTCGGTGTCGATGTCGTTGCGGCGCAACATCTCCGTGAGCAGCTCACGGGTTCCGGTGGTGATCAGGCCGGGTTCGTCCCGGTCGACCTGGATCGCGCCGCGCACGGCCCGGACCGCCATCGCCTCGAGTCCCGGTCTCAGGCGGAGAACTGGCCGGGGCGGCGACCTTCGCCGGCCGGTCCGCGGTAGGCCTGGGCGATGTCCAGCCAGGCGTCCGCGTCCTCGCCGACGGCCTTGACGTCGAGGTCGTCGCGGTGGCGGCGGCGGGTGGCCAGCAGGCAGAAGTCCTCGGCCGGGCCGGTGATCCGCTGCTCGGCGTCGGCCGGGCCGAAGGCCCACTCCTCGCCAGCCGGCGCGGTCAGCTCGTAGCGGAACTGGACCGCGGGCGCGGTGAGACCCCGTGCCTGGTAACCGAAGTCCCAGGTGAGGGTGGCGAACCAGGCGAGGTGCCACAGCCGGTCGGTCGGCTCGCGGCGCACGCCAAGCGCGTCGGCGATGTCCTGCCCGTGGGCGAAGCTCTCCATGATGCCCGCGCAGGCCAGCACGGCCGGCGGCAGCGGGCGCACCAGCCACGGCACGACCTGGTTGGGCGGCACCTCGGCCAGCGCGCCGATCGCCCAGTCCCTGGTGCCGCGCCACTTGCCGAGCAGCGCCTCGGGGGAGTCGCCGGCGAACTCGCGCAGCGCGCCGTTCACCGCGCCCTCGAAGTTCTCCGTCGCGCCCGCGGTCATCGCGGTGAACACGTCCGGCTTGGCGGCCGCGGTGCCCGCGAGGCGGAAGATGAAGATCAGGTGGGCGACCTGGTCGGCGACCGTCCATCCGGGAGCGGGTGTCGGTCGGGTCCAGCCGTCGGCGTCGATGCCGGCGACGAGTTGGTCGACCGCGGCTGCCTCGGCGGTCAGGTCGGCGATCACGTCCCGCTCAGTCACGCGTCTGTCCTCTCGCCCGGAATTCGGCTCCCTGTAAGGATGACCGGGCGAGAGGACGGTGTCTTATCCGCACATGCTGGTCTCTGGCCTAGGGGGCGTGCCAGGTGCCGTGCCGGCGGGTGAACTCGTCGCGCGGGCCGATGCCCACGATGCCGAACGAGTCGAAGCAGTTGATCCGGATCTTCATCACCAGGTTGTCCCGGACGATGACGTACAGCTCGTTGGGCCGCTGGAAGTCGTCCACGATCCGGTAGGTGCGAAACAGTGAGCCGTCGAGCATCGCGAACAGCGCCTTGTAGATGGCGTTCAGGTCGGACTGGCGGGCGGTCTCCGCCCACTCGGCGAGCACCTCGATGCCCGTGTCCATGCGGAACTTCGAACGGGGAACCGTGCTGCCGAGCTCGGTGGACTCGTTCATGACTAGCGCCTATCTCTCGTGGGCCTGGGGAGGACCCGTTCCATAACGCTGTTGTACTTTTAAAGATAGGGGCGTTATGTAACACTGTCAAGGTGAGTCCACGGCGAAAAGACCCCGCAGCACGTTCGGAGTTGGTCCAGATCGCGGCGCGCCTGCTGGCGCGGGAGGGACCGGAGGCGATGTCGACCCGGCGAATCGCCACGGAGGCCGGCACGTCGACGATGGCCGTCTACACCCATTTCGGCAGCATGAGCGGCCTGGTGCGGGAGATGGTGCACGAGGGCTTCGGGCGGCTACAGCGCCACTTCCAGCGGGTCGGCACGACCGACGACCCGGTCGCGGACCTCGCGCTGTTCGGCCGGGCCTACCGGCACACCGCGGCCACCGAGCCACACCTGTACTCGGTCATGTTCGGCGGGCTGTCCCTGGCCGGGTTCGAGCTGTCCGACGAGGATCGCCAGTACGGCCGGTTCACGCTGGCCGGCGTGGTGGAGTCCGCCGCGCGCTGCATCGAGGCCGGCCGGTTCACCTCGACCGACGCGGTGCTGGTGGCCCACCACATGTGGCTGGGCATGCACGGGCTGGCCACGCTGCAGATCGGCGACTACCTGATCGACCCCTGCGACGCGGACCGCTGCTTCGAGACCCAGCTGGTGACGCTGATGGTCGGCGAGGGGGACACCGCCGAGGCGGCGGGTGGGTCGGTGCGCGAGTCGGCCAGGCGGTTCCCGGACGAGATCGTCGCCGCGACCGGGACGGTCGACGGCGACGATCAGGAGGCGACTGATGCCGAGCGGGTCAGCCCGCCGACTCCACCGGGGAGTCGGGTGGGCTGAACGGGCCCCAGGTGAACGCCGGCAGCCACCGGTGGGAGTCGCGATCCCAGTCCAGCTCGGTGATCTGGGCGTGGCTGCGCCGTCCGGCGATCGACCGGTAGAGGTCGATCCGGTCCGCGGTGACCGTGGCCGCCGGCTCGCCCTCGCCCAATGTCCACTGTGTACTGCCCGTGGACAGCCGCAGCGCCGGCAGGTTGTGTGCGGTCACGGCGGCGGAGAAGCCGTTCGCGAGCACCTGGAACGCGCTCGCGAACGCCGGGTGCTCGTCGGGCAGCGGAGCCCCGACCGCGTAGCGCAGGTCGAGCTCGTGGGTGAACGCGTCGGTCACCAGCAGGTTGCCCGACCGGCCTGCCCGCTCGGCGAGCAGCAGCTCGACCTCGCCGCCGAGCTGGTCCCACATGCTCAGCAGCTCGGGCACGCCCATGTCGGCAGAGGACGAGGGATGGGTCGACGGCCAGCCGGACAGCCTGCCGATGGCCAGCGCGGCCGAGCCGACCAGGTGGGCGACCAGGTCCCGGACGGTCCACTCCGGACAGGACGGCACGACCGGGTTCGCCTGCTCCCACGCCGCCGGCAGCACCTCGAGCACGTTCTTGCGTACCTGGCGGTACGCCTCGTGGTTGGGCACGCGCGTGCCGCGCAGCGTTGGCCTGCCCGCTTCGTACAGGCTCGTGTCCATGCTCACTCCCGGCCGTCTACTGTGGAATGAATCCGGATGGCCGGTTGGCCGGCCAGCCTGCCGGTCGCGTGCAGCCAGGCGACCGTGTCGGCGAAGGTCTCGGTGCTCGCGCGGGCGGCGATCCCACCTGTCGGCGCGTGCGCGGCCACCCTGGTCGCGCACGCGCAGGTGTAGATCGCGCCGTACTCGGCCGGGATGTGCCATGGCCAGAACCTTTGTGCCAGACCGGCGAGCAGGCCGACCGGCGTCATCGCGCTGGCCGGCAGGCGGATCGCCGGAATCCGCCTGCCGGTGACCTCGCGCAGCGTCGCCAGATAGTCCCGAGTGGACAGATAGTGGCCTGGCCCGAAGTAGCGGCCGGCGCCGTCCCCGGCGACCAGCGCGGCGTGCAGCGCAGCGGTGTCCCGGACGTCACCGAGCGGGAACCCGCCGGTCGGCCAGATCGGCATCAGGCCGCGCGCCGCGTCCCGCAGCCTGCGGGTCTGGTCGCCGAACTTGGGGTCGTGCGGGCCGAGCAGCGCCGGCGGGTAGCTGATCGCCACCGGCGCGCCGGCCGCCTGGTGGCGGCGGGCGACCCGCTCGGCCGCCGCCTTGCTCGCCAGGTAGGGCTGTCTTGCCCGGCCCACCGGCGAGTCGACGTCCAGCGGTACGCGCGGCGACGGGAACAACGCGGCCACACTGGACACGTACACCGTCCGGGCGACCCCGGCCGCGCCGGCCGCGGCGAGCACCACCTCGGTGCCCACCTCGTTGGTACGGCGTAACTCCGCGCGCGCCCTCGGGTCGAACGAGTACACCGAGGCGGCGTGCAGCACCACGTCGGTGCCGGCGACCGCCCTGGCCACCGCTGCCTCGTCGAGCACATCGCCGACGACCACCTCGACCTCGCCCGGCAGCACTCCGAGCGGTGTCAACGCCGTGTCCACAGTGGAGGGATCACGGGCGAGCAGCCGGACCCGGTTGCCGGCGCGCAGGATCGCCGCGACCGAGTGCGCACCGACCAACCCGGTGCCACCGGTCACGCACACCAGACGCGCTGGCATCGGAAACCTCCCGCCGGTTCAGGCACTGCGCGCAACGGACGCGCCGTGATGGTGGAAACCGCCACCGAGGAACAACAGCGGCCGGCCGCCGCCCCGGCTGGCGCTGCGCACCGTGCCGAGGAAGATCGAGTGGTCGCCGCCCTCGTAGACCTGCGCGACGTCACACTCCAGCCAGGCAAGCGACCCGACCAGCAACGGCACGCCCGTGTGCCGGCCGGGAAACCAGTCCACCCGCTCGAACTGCGCCATCCCCGCCGGCCTGCCCTTGCTGGCGAAGTACCGCGCGACGCTCTCCTGCTCGGTGCTCAGCACCGAGACGCCGAAGTGCCGCGACTCGACGATCGCGTCGTGCATCCGCGCGGTCCGCGCGACACAGCACAGCACCATCGGCGGGTCCAGCGACACCGAGGTGACGGCGTTGGCCGTCATCCCGTGTGCGCTCTCACCGCGCGCGGTGAGCACGGTGATCCCGGTGGCGAACTGGCCCATCACGTCCCGCAGCGCGCGCCCCGAGGTCTCCTGCTCACTGCCGGGGCGCAGCACCGCGACCGGCTGCGTGTCGGGCGCACCTGGCCAGTCCGCCCGCCCCCGGGTCACCGTGGATCCCTGACATCAGCCGGTTCGGGTGCCACCGGCGCGACGTTGGGGACACTGGCGTAGGGCGCCAGCGCCGTGCGTAGCGTCGCCGGCACCCTGGCCGGCACGGTGTCGTTGTTGGGCCCACGCATGCACGCGATCCGCTGCCGGCCCCTGGCGACCAGGAAGTCCACTCCCTCCACCAGTTTGACGTAGTCGAAGCTGAACTGGATCTGGGTCTGGGTCAGCTCCTCGAGCTGCATGCGGACCGACAGCTCGTCGAAGGCGGTGATCTCGGCGAAGAACTCGCACTCCACCTTGAGCGTGAACAGCTTGAGGTCCTGCTGGAGCTCCACCAGCACCTGGGGGGCCTTCTCCTTGAGGAACATCTCCCGGCAGCGTCCCTGCCAGCGCAGGTAGTTCACGTAGTAGACGTTGCCGACGAGGTTGGTCTCCTCGAACCCCACCGTGTGGCGGATCTCGTAGTATCCGGCCATTGACTCAGCTCTCCTCTCCCGACAGGACGGCGAAGACCACCGGGTCGGCTATGTCGTTGAGCGTGGTGACCCAGGTGGCGATGCGGGCATCGCCGTCCGACAGCAGCACCCAGCCCTCGTCGTCGATCCGGTCGAGCGTGAGCGCCTGCGAGGTGACCCCGGCCTTGCGCAGGCACTCCAGCGCACTCCAGATCCGGGTCGCGGCAACCGATGCCGACTCGTTCGCCTCGGCGGCGACCAGGTCGCACACCGCGCCCTGCTGCTCGCCGAGCAGGACCGTCCAGTCGGCACGGTCGCGCTCGGCGACCACCTCGATGTCACAGGCCAGCGTGCCGAACCCGGTGGCCACGACCGTCACGCCGGCGCCGTGGGAGGCCGACAGCGTCTCGTCGCCGTCGATCTCGGGCCGGCCGTCGGGCCGGTACCGGATCGTGGCCACCCGGCCGAGTGCCCGGCCCGCCGCGAGCGCGGTCTGCGCCCGCCGGTCGGCCGACTCGAACAACCCGTTGGCCGGATTCGGTTCCACCACGATGGTCCGGCTGCCGCCGAGCACCCGTTCGGTGGCCCGCTCGAGATAGGAGCCGAGTAACGGTGGCGCCCACGGTCCGGCGCCGCCGCGTTTGCGCACCGCGCGCAGCGCCAGGCCCTCCCACCGCTCCACCAGGGTGCCGTCGGTGGTCAGCACGTCGACGTCGTAGACGTAGGTGTCGCCGTCCTGCAGGCGTTCCCTGGCGTCCATCACCACGACCTCGGTGTCCTGGTCGGCCCGGTTGGCCAGGTACAGCTTCTCGATGCCCTGCGGCAGCAGCGTCGCGTCCGGCACACAGCACTGGATCGAGTGCATCACCGCGTCCCGGGTTCCCGGGTCGGCGAGCACGCGCTCCTGGGAGAGGAACGTGGCGAACCACGGTGCCGGCGTGGTGGTGGACAGTTCGGCCACCGCGTGCCGCGCGGCCGCCTTGCGGTAGGACAGCAACCGCTGGAACCGCTTGCCCTGGAACAACACGCCGCCGTACAGCTCGGCCACCGGGTCGACCGGCACCGCCGGCAGCCCGGTGTCGATGCCGCCCGATGGCGCGGGCAGCTCCGGGCGGGGGAAGCGCAGCTGGGCACGGAAGTGGTCGGTGCTGAACGAGGTCTCCTCGCTGCGGATGGCGACCGAGACCGTGCCGGCGTCCCGGCTGAGCGCGACCATGCGGATGGTGGTCGAGCCACCGGGACGCACCACGATCGGCCGGAGGAACTCCACGTCCTCCAACAGCGGCGCGCTCGGCCGGCCGGTGAGCGCGGTGGCCACCTGGGTCATCGCCTCCATCCCGATCACCGCCGGGAACAGCAGGTCGCCCTCGAGCAGATGGTCGGCAAGGTACGGGTCGCTGCCCGCGGTCAGGTCGGCCTCGGTGACCAGCTCGATGCCCGGGTAGTGCACCCGCACCCGGTCGATGAACCGGGTCAGCGGCAGCTCCTCGGCCTCGAAGTTGATGGTGGGCAACCCGGCGGCCCGGCCGCTCACCACGAGCACCGGCCCGGCCGACGGGTCGGCGAGCACCCTGCGCAGCACCGCGAGCCCGTTGTCCAGCGAGATCGGGGTGATGCCGTCGCGCATGAGCGCCTCGACCACGCCCAGCTTCTCGCCCATGCCGGCACCCGACCAGACCGACCACTCCAGCGCGAGCACCCTGGCGTTCGGGTGCTCCTGTCCGAATCGGACGGTCAGTTCGGACATCCAGTCGTTGGCGGTCGAGTAGTGCGCCTCGCCCCGCAGCCCGGCCCGGCCGATGATGCTGCCGAAGGTGACCAGCAGCTTGAGCCGGTCGGCGGCCACCGCGTCGAGCACCGCCCGCAGGCCGGCCACCTTGGGCGCCAGGGTCTCCTGGAACCGTTGTGCGGTCAGGCCGGTCAACGCGCTCGGCTCGTTGCGGCCGGCGCCGTGCAGCACCGCGGTCACCTGGCCGAGCTCGGCCTCGAACCGGGCCACCGCGGCGGCGACCTGCTCAGGAGAGGTGACGTCGGCGCGTTCGTAGCGCACCTCGATACCGGCCGCGACCATCCGCGACAGGTTGGCCGCCACCTCCTCGTCGACCGCCGGGTCGGCCCGGCCGAGCAGCGCGAGCTTCGCGCCGGAGTCCTGCGCCATGGCCAGCGCGCACTCCGCGGTGATGCCCTTGGCGCCACCGGTGACCAGCAGGACGTCGCCGGCCGCCAACGGGGTCGCGCCGGACGCCGCGATCTCGGGCAGCGACCGCAGTACCGGCACCGTCCTGGTGCCCTCGGCGGTGTAGCGGACCTCGGCGAAGCCGGCGGTCGCCGCGACATCGCCGACCACCCTGGAGACCGCGGCCTCGATCTCGGCCGGGCCGGTGGGGGTGGTGTCGGCCAGGGTGATCACCGTGGTGCGCACCGATGGGTGCTCCAGGTGCAGTGTCCTGGCCAGCCCGGACGCGCCGAGATCCTGCTGTACCACGACGAACCGGGTGTCCGGTGTGGACACCGCCTGCTGGCCGGCACGCAGGAACAGGTCCACGAAGGACTCACCGCTGGCCGGCAGGCACAGCAGCACGCCGTCGCCGACGCCCGCGTCGACCAGTGCGGCCCGCAGCCGCTCGGCCAGCGGGTGGCCGGGCGGGGTGTGCAGCGACCAGGTGCCGCCCGAGCCGAGCCCGATCGGCAACGACGCGCGGGTGGCCGGCAGGTAGTCCACCGAGAACGGGCGGACCCACGGCGCGAAGCCGGGGATCTGGTTCGGCCCGGTCGCGCCGTCCTGCGCGGTCTGGTCCAACTGGTCGATCATGTCGGCCAGCTCGCCGAGGGTCACGGTGGCGAAGTTCGCCGTCGCGGCCAGCGCCGGACGGCCGAGCTCGCGGGTGGCCTCGTTGACGATCTGCCCGACGGTGATCGAGCTGAGGTGCAGGTCGTCGAGCGGATGGGTCTGCGCGGTGATGGTCTCCAACGGCAGCTCCACCCGCTCGGCCGCCAGCCTGCGCAGCACGTCCAGGGTCGCGGTCGACTCACCGTCGGCCGCCGTCGCCGCCTGCGGTGCCGCCGCCTCCTGGGCGGCGTCCACCGCGAGCCCGGCGGCGATCTCCGGGGCGGTCTCGCAGGGACTGGCCAGGAAGTTCAGCGCGGTGTCCTCGGTGATCGGCCGCACCACCCGGTCGGCGAACAGCACCGTCGGGTCCAGCGCCACCCCGGCCGTGTAGGCCGCGCCGGCCACCGCGAGCAGCGGGACCAGCGAGGAGCTGTCGGTGTCCAGCGCGAGCACCCTGGCATCGGGCACCGCCTGGGCGACCAGCCCGGAGAGCACCCGGCCGGGACCGACCTCGACCACCAGGTCCGCGCCGGCGACCGCGGTCGCCGCCGCCTGCTGGAAGCGCACCGGCCGCACGACCTGCTCGACCAGCAACGCGCGCAGGTCGGTCGCCGGGTCGAGCGGCTCGCCGGTCACCGTGGAGACCACGGGCCTGGTCGGCGTGCCGAGGTCGAACTCGGCCAGCCGCTCGGCCATGGCGTCGGCCGCCGGTTGTACGAGTGGCGAGTGGAACGCGTGCGACACGTTGAGCCTGGTGGCGGTCAGGCCGCGGGACCTGGCCAGCGCGCACACCTCGTCCACCTCGTCGGCCGGGCCGGCGATGACGGTCTGTGCCGGGCCGTTGTAGCCGGCGATCACCACGTTCCGCTCGCCGGTCAGCGCCTCGACGGTCACCGGGTCGGCGGCCACGCCGGCCATCGCGCCACCGGTCTGGCTCGCCCTGGCCATCACCTGGCCGCGCACCGCGGCCAGACGCAGCAGCGCGCCGCCCTCGATCGCGCCCGCCCAGGACAGCGCGGTGAGCTCACCGAGACTGTGCCCGACGACGATGTCCGCGTCGATGCCCAGCGTGTGCAGCACCCGCAGCCCGGCAACCGAGCCGGCCACGATGCGCGGCTGCGCGACCTCGGTGGCCACGTGATCGCCGGTGGTCGGCACGGCCTCGTTGCCGAAGACGTTCTCGGCGGCGACGAACCGGCGCCGGATCGCGCCGACCGCGTCCCGCCCGGATCCCTGACCGGGGAACAGGTAGGCGATCCTCGGCGCGGTCTGCCGGTGGTCGAGGAACACGCCGTCGGCCGGGGCGAACAGGCTCGTGCGTCCGGCGGCCAGCTCGTCGGCGATCCGGCCGAGCCTGCGCGCGGCCTCCGCCGGGTCGCCGGCCACCACCGCGGCGCGGTAGGGGCCACCGGTCTGCTCGACCGCGAGCGTGCCGGCCAGGTCGGTGAGCTCGGCGATGGCGAGCTTGGCCACCAACTCGGCCAGCTTGGTCACCCTGGCCAGCAGGCTCTCGGCGCTTGCCGCGTCGATCAGCAGCAGGTCGGCGTCCTGCCGGCTGGCGACCAGCGCCCTGGTCTCCCGGGGCAGTTCGGTGCGCCGCTCCCGGCTGGGGCTCTCCTCCAGCGCGATGTGCGAGTTGATGCCGCCGAAGCCCATCGCGGACACGCCGGCCCGCACCGGGCTGGTGGCCGGCCACAGGGTCGCGGCACTGGGCACGTACATCGCCGCGTCGGGCGCGGTCAGCTTCTCGTGCGGGTCGAAGTGCCCGGTCGCCGGCGGGATGACCTGGTGGTACACCGCGAGGGTCGCCTTGATCAGCCCGGCGATGCCGGCGGCGGCCTTGGTGTGGCCGAAGTTGCCCTTGATCGTGCCCAGCGCGGCGGGCGCGGCGGTCGGATCGGCCGCGCGCCGTGCGCCCGACAGCGCCTCGAGCTCGGTGGCGTCGCCAAGCGCGGTGCCGGTGCCGTGGCCCTCGAAGTAGGACACGGTCTCCACGCCGTAGCCGGCGCGCTCGTAGGAGCGGCGCAGCGCGAGCTGGTGGCCGGCCGCCTCCGGCCGGGTGATGCCACCCTTGCCGTCCGAGGAGATGCCCCAGCCGGTGACCGAGGCGTAGATCCGCAGGTTGCGTGCGATGGCCTCGCTCTCCCGCATCAGCACGACCATGCCGCAGCCCTCGCCGGGCCAGAAGCCGTTGGAGTCCTTGTCGTAGACCTTCATCTCGCCGGTCGCGAGTGCCCCGGTCTTGGCGAACCCGATCACCTCGAACGGGTCGATGGACAGGTCCACCCCACCGGCGACGGCGACGTCCAGGTCGCCGTCCACCAGCGCCTTGGCCGCGGTGGAGATGGCCAGCAGCGACGACGAACACGCGCCGTCGACGGTGAAGCCGCCGCCGGCGAGGTCGAAGTAGTTGCAGATGCGTCCGGCGATCGTGTTCGCCAGCCCACCGGCGAGGGTGTCCTCGTCGATCGGCGGGAACGGCGCCTTGTACTGCGGTTCCAGCTCCCGCAGGAAGGTGCCGGTCTCCTCGGCGGTCCAGCCCTTCGCCCCCAACGCGGCGGCGATCGTGCGCCGCACGTACGGCCAGCGCAGCCGCATGATGTTGGCGCGGGAGAACTCACCGGTCAGGCTGTTGCCGAGGATGACCCCGGTGGCCCGCTTCGGTAGCCCGTCGGCGGCCGGGAAACCGGCGTCGGCGAAGGCGCGCGCGGCGGTGTCGAGTGCCAACCAGTGGGTCAGGTCCGTCGACCGGTACGTGCTTCCGGCGATCTTGTACTTGACCCGGTCGAACTCGAAGTCGCGCAGTACCGCGGCCCTCGTCGAGTAGAATCGGTCCGGCGCGTGCGGATCGGCCGACCAGTAGTCCGCCTGGTTCATCCGCTCATCGGGCAGCCGCCGGAAGGCCCTCCGTCCGGCGAGTACGTTCTCCCAGAGCTCTTCCGGAGAAGTGGCGTCCGGATAACGCAACCCAATGCCTACGATTGCGATCCGCTCGTTGCTCACGTTCACCGCCTTACGGCCAGAAAGAAATCAGGACGAACGGCACGCGGAGTTATGGCGTGGCCCGTCCGGTGACAATCAAAGCCTGCAACAGCGGTTATGGGTGCAACTACTCCCGTTGTGCGCTGCGCGCGCTGTGCGCTCGCAGAGCACGATCGGCATGCCCGGCTACTTCCCGGATGCGGTTCCCGGCGACCGGTGGACGACAACCGATCCCGGCGCATTTCAGGAGATTGCGACGCTGCTCGCTCGCCTTACTCTGCCATCAGGTGTATCGGGTGAAATGAGCTGACTAATGCGAGCTGAAATCAAAGTACTCGGCTCACTTGAGGTCGCCTTCAACGGCGTCTCGGTGGTGCCGACGGCGAGCAAGCCGCGCCAGCTCCTGGCGATGCTGGCGGTCAACGCCGGCCGGCTGGTGACCAGCACGGCGCTGATGGAGGAGCTGTGGGGCCAGGCCGCGCCGCGCAGCGCCCCCAGCACGCTGCAGACCTACGTGCTCCATGTCCGCAAGCTCATCCGGGCCGCGTTACCCGCCGACCAGCACCATCTGGCGCGCGACATCCTGGCCACCCGGCACACCGGGTACCTGCTGCGGGCCGATCCGGAGGTGGTGGACGCCACCCGCTACCTGCGGCTGGCCGCGGCCGGCCGGATGGCGGGCGCGGCCGGCGACTACGTCGCGGCCGAGCGGTCGCTGTCCTCGGCGCTGGCCATGTGGCGGGGCCCGGTGTTGGTCGACGTGACCGCCGGGTCCCAGCTGGAGATCGAGACGATGCGGCTGACCGAGACCCGGCTCACCGACCTGACCATGCGCATCGACGCCGATCTCCATCTCGGCCGCCACCACCAGCTGCTCGGCGACCTGGCCGCGTTGTGCGCCCGGCATCCGTACATGGAGAACTTCCGCGCCCAGTACATGCTCGCGCTGTACCGGTCGGGACGGTCCGGTCAGGCCCTCGAGGTCTACCAGGAGATGTGGGCGATCATCCGCGACCACCTCGGCGTCGACCCGTCGCCGCGGCTGCGCCAGCTGCACCGGGCGATTCTCACCGGGGACGCGATCGTCGACGATCCCAAATTCATGATCAACGCCTGGGTTCCGGACGCTGTGGCCAGTTGAGGCCCCGCTGTTGAGGAGAGAGAGCACATGGCCATTCTCGGCACGCTGCGCAGACTGGTGCTGACACCGAAACTGCGCGCGGTCACCTTCGCCCACCGCGGTTTCCCCGGTGCCGACTCGCCGGCCGCGCCGCACCTGGAGGCCATTCCGCAGTCGGTGATCTGTGGCTTCGAGTGGGGCATCGAGCACCGCACGCTGTGGGACGTCGAGCGGCGCCTGGAGACGGTGTCCCCTGAGCTGCGCGGGTTCGCCTACGAGGGCGCGGCGATGGCCTACTCGGTGCGCGACGCGATGGCCGGCGGGCGCGGCAGAAAACCCTCGTCCAAGGCGAAGGCGCTGCTGTTGGGCACCGGTGCGCCACACATCTTCCTGACCTACATCGGCATCGGGTTCGCCATGGCCCGGCTGCCCAGGGTGCTGTGGCGCGACATCCTGCCCGACCTCGGCGGCTCGCCGTACTACCCGACGATGAGCTGGCTCGCGGTCGACGGCTACGGGTTCGACCGCGCCTACTTCGACACCAGGAAGATCGTCGACGAGCAGCGGCCGCTCAAGCCCTACCCGTGGACCGGCAACGCCGACTACTTCCCGCGCGCGGTCGACCAGGGCATCGGCCGGGCACTGTGGTTCATCAACGGCGCCGTACCCGACCGGGTGACCTCGGCCGTCGAGGCCTTCGCCGAGCACCGCAGGGCCGACCTGTGGAGCGGGGTCGGGCTCGCGGCGACCTTCGCCGGCGGCTGCTCGGCCGAGGGGCTCGGCCGGCTGCGCGCGGCGGCGGGCGGTTATGCCGACGAGGTCGCGCTCGGCTCGGTGTTCGCCGCGAAAGCCCGTACCTACGCCGGATTCGTGCCCGAGCACAGCCGGCTGGCGACCACGGCGCTCACCGGTCTTTCGGTGGCCGACGCGGTCGCGGTCGCCGATGCCACCGAGGTGGCGCCGGCGGCGACCGGTCCGGCCGGCGAACCGGCCTACGAGGTGTGGCGGGAACGGATTCGATCGAATTTCCGCGCCGTGGCCAAGGCCGCGTGACAGTTTTCTCCAAAATAGCTGGCACATTATTTCACTCGTAAAGGGGAGTGTCTTGGGTAACGGCTGGCGCGCACTTCGGCGCAAAATACTGACCCCGAATATCTCGGAAACCTCCCTGGTGAAAAGGGGATTCCATCGAAAGGATCCGGAGTCGCAGGCCCTGCTGGAGAAGATCGGCACGCTGTTCATCGGCGGCTACGCGGACGCGGTCGAGGCGAGCTCGGTGGCCGACGCACAGGCGCGGCTGGCGGCGGTCGAGCCCCGGTTCCGCGGCTTCGCCTACGAGGGTGCCGGCATGGGCTACGGCGTGCTGGACGGGCTGCCCTTCGGCCACGGCCACCACAACGACGACTTCCTCGCCGGTCCCGCACAGGACCAGGTCTACATCGTGTACTGCGGCATCGGCTGGGCGATGGCCCGGCTGCCCCGGTTCCGGTGGCCCGCGCCGGACAGCCTGGACCCGTTGCTGCGGTGGCTGGTGCTCGACGGCTACGGCTTCCACCAGGCCTACTTCAAGACCAAGCGGTACGTGCACGAGCACTACCAGGACGCGCGTTTCCCGTGGCCCAACGACGAGTCGCGCGGCTATGCCAACCGCGCGATCGACCACGGTATCGGCCGGGCGCTGTGGTTCGTCGGCTGTACCGACGTCGACGAGGTGGTGCTGCTGCTGAGCGCCTACCCCCGGGAGCGGCACGCCGACCTGTGGGCCGGCGTCGGGCTGGCCTCGACCTACGCCTGCGGCGCCAGCCAGGACGACCTCGTCCGGTTGGCCGACCTCGCCGGTGAGCACCGGCCCCAGCTCGCCCAGGGTTCCGCGTTCGCCGCGGAGGCCAGGGTGCGCGCCGACCTGCTCATCCCGGCGACCGAGCTGGCCACGAAGGTCCTGTGTGGACAGGACCCGGCGACGGTCGCGCGGGTCTGTGTCGAGACCCGGCCAGCACATGCCGAAAACGGTGCCCTGCCGACCTATGAGCTGTGGCGGCAGCGCATCGCGAACGAGTTGGTGTCTCTTGGAGGTGTGAGTTAATGACCACGACAGTGGGTTGGCTGCGCAGGCAGCTACCTGGGGTCATCGCCGTGATTGTGGCCGTGGTCGGCTACCTCGTGGTCAGCCTGCCCAGCGTCTCGGCTGCCGAGCAGGACCGCGTGGCGAGCCGGTACGGGTTCACGCCGATGACGATCGCGTTGCCGGAGGCGGACAAGAACCAGACCATCCGGCCGGTGAACAAGGAGTACGAGAAGATCCAGGGCTGGATCTCCTCGGTCGGCGCGGCGATCTCGATCAACGACCTGGACGGCGACGGCCGGTCCAACGACCTGTGTCTTGTGGACACGCGCACCGACCAGGTCGTGGTCACACCGACGCCAGGCGAGGGCGGTGACCGCTACGCGCCCTTCGAGCTTGACCTGTCCCCGTTGCCCACCAACGACCACATCGCGCCGATGGGCTGCACCCCGGGAGACTTCAACGAGGACGGCCGGATGGACCTGCTGGCCTACTACTGGGGCCGCACCGCGGTGGTCTTCCTGGCCAAGCCGGACGTGGACGAGTTCGGTGAGTTCGCGTTCCTGCCGACCGAGTTGGTGCCCAACCCGACGGTGATCGACGGCGAGTACGCCGACGCGCAGTGGAACACCAACGCGGTCGCGGTCGACGACTTCGACGGCGACGGGCACGTGGACATCTTCATCGCCAACTACTTCCCGGACAGTCCGGTCCTCGACCCGACCAAGGACGGCGGCGTCGAGATGAACGACGGGCTGTCCAACGCGAAGAACAGCGGCAAGAAGATGATCTTCTGCTTCCTGGAGGCGTCGGCCGACTCGGTGAAGTTCATGCAGGCGCCGGACTCGGTGTTCCCGGACGGCGCGCAGTGGGGGTGGACGCTGGCCGCGGCCGCCAACGACCTCGACGGCGACCTGCTGCCCGAGCTGTACATCGCCAACGACCACGGCGTGGACCACCTGCTGTTCAACAAGTCCAAGCCGGGCAGGATCGAGTTCGGCGGGGTCAAGCAGGTCCGCACCCCCGGCGTGCCCAAGTCCAAGCAGGTCGGCAACGACTCGTTCAAGGGCATGGGGATCGACTTCGGTGACCTGAACCACGACGGCGTCTACGACATGTTCATCTCGAACATCACCACGCCGTGGGGGATCCAGGAGTCCAACCTGCACTTCTTGTCCACTGTGGACAACCAGAAGGACCTGCGGGCCAAGCTCTCGGCCGGCGAGGCGCCCTGGCTGGACAAGAGCGGCGAGCTGGGCACCGCGTGGTCGGGCTGGGCCTGGGACGTGAAGTTCGCCGACTACGACAACAACGGCGATCCGGAGATCACCCAGACCACCGGTTTCGTCCAGGGCGAGGTGAACCGCTGGCCGAACCTGCAGGAGCTGGCCACCGCCAACGACAGCCTCGTGGACAACCCGGTGTTCTGGCCGAACGTGGAGAAGGGCGACGACCTGGCCGGCGACCAGACGCTGCACCTGTTCGCCAAGAGCGAGGAGGACGGGCGGTACTTCAACGTCGCGCCACACCTCGGCCTCGCGGTTCCGGTGCCCACCAGGGGCATCGCCCAGGCCGACGCCAACGCCGACGGCCTGGTCGACTTCGCGGTCGCCCGGCAGTTCGCCGCGCCGGTCTTCTACCAGAACACCAGCGAGTCCACCGGCGAGTACCTCGGTCTCAAGCTCTGCCACGAGGACGGCTCGCCGGCCGTCGGCGCACAGGTCGAGGTGACCACGGCCGACGGCAGGAAGTTCATCCAGCGCGTCGACGGTGGCAGTGGCCACGCCGGCAAGCGCACCACCGATGTCCACATCGGACTGGGTGAGGTCGACGGGGACGTCGATGTCAACCTGCGGTGGCGGGACCGAGCAGGCGAGACGCACGAGCAGGATCTCGACCTGAGCACCGGCTGGCACACCGTCCTGCTCGGCAGCCAGGCCAAGGAAAGGTGAGCAAGGTGGCTGAAGACACGGCGCAGACCGCGCCGCCGCGGCACAACCCGAAGGTCATCACCGCGCTGCGCAGGTTCGCGATCTCGATCTCGATCTTCAACATCGTCGGCTACACCCTGCTCGGCTTCGAGCAGCCGTGGGTCTGGCCGTTCGTCGCCCTGCTGACCGCGTACACCACGGAGATCGTGCTGGAGTGGATCGGCTCCCGGGTCGACCACCGGGCGCCCCGGTTCGCCGGCGGCGGCGTCCGCGGCCTGGTGGAGTTCCTCTTCCCGGCGCACATCACCGGTCTCGCGCTGAACATGCTGATCTACGTCAACGACCGCATCTGGGTGATGATCTTCGGCGTGTTCGTCGCGGTCAGCGCGAAGTGGATCCTGCGGGCCCCGGTCAAGGGCAAGCTGCGGCACTACATGAACCCGTCCAACCTGGGTATCGCGCTGATCCTGGTGCTGTTCCCCGCCTGGGCCAGCATCGCGCCGCCGTACCACTTCACGGAGAAGGTCGACCACTGGGTCGGTTGGCTGATCGTGGCCGTCATCATCGGCTCGGGCACCATGCTCAACGCGATGCTGACCAACCGGATGTGGTTGATCATGGGCTGGTTGAGCTTCTTCGTGCTGCAGGCCGTGGTCCGAGGGCTGCTGTTCGGCACGTCGATCCCGGCCGCGCTCGGCATGATGACCGGGGTCGCGTTCATCCTCTACACCAACTACATGGTGACCGACCCCGGCACGACCCCGTCCAAGCCGGCGTCGCAGTTCTCCTTCGGCGCGGGCATCGCGGTGATGTACGGCTTCTTCATGGTCGCGCACATCGCCTACGGCCTGTTCTTCGCGACCGCGGCGGTCTGCCTGATCCGCGGGTTGTTCCTGTGGTCGCTGCACTTCGTCAACAAGGCGAAGGAGAAGGCCGAGCTGGACAAGAAGTCCGAGCCGACCACGTTGCCGGTGGTCGAGGTGGCCGGACGGGAGGCGAAGGCGGCATGACCGCGGTCGGCGACCGTCCGGTCGAGCCGGCCGACCGCGAGCGGGCGGCACCCGGAGAGCTCCGGGTGCCGCCCGGCCCGCCGAGGTCGGCGACCTTCACCCTGCTGCGGCAGCTGAAGAACGACCGGTTGACCCTGATGTCCACCGCCGCGGCCACCTACGGCGACGCGGTGAAGGTCGGGATCGGACCGAAGACGCTGTACTTCTTCAACGATCCGGACACCGCGAAGTACGTACTGGCCGACAACGCGGCCAACTACGACAAGGGCATCGGCTACCAGGAGGCCAAACGCGCGCTCGGCGACGGGCTGCTCACCAGCGCGGGCGAGCTGTGGCGCAAACAGCGCAGGACGATCCAGCCGGTGTTCCAGAACCGGCGCATCACCGGCCTGGCCGACGTGGTCGCCGAGGAGGCGGGCAGGCTGGCCGACCGGCTGGCGGCCAACGCCGGCGGCGGGCCGGTCTCGCTGCTCGCCGAGCTGACCGGGTTCACCCTCGGGGTGCTCGGCCGCACGTTGCTGGACGCGGACCTCGGCGAGTTCGACTCGATCGGGCACAGCTTCGAGGCGGTGCAGGACCAGGCCATGTTCGAGATGGAGACCCTGGGCCTGGTGCCGCAGTGGCTGCCGCTGCGCCAACAGCGGCTGTTCCGCCGGGCGCGGGCCGACCTGCAGGTGATCGTGGACAAGCTGGTCGCCGACCGGCTGGCGCAGAGCCGGCAGGACGGTGACGACGTGCTCACCAGGCTGATCCAGTCGACCAGCATGGAGCAGGATCCGAAGGTCGCCGCCACCCGCATGCGCGACGAGCTGACGACCCTGTTGCTGGCCGGGCACGAGACGACCGCGAGCACGATCGGCTGGACACTGCACCTGGTCGACGAGCACCCCGAGGTCGGGCAACGGCTGCGGGCCGAGGCGCGGGAGGTGCTTGGCGACCGGTTGCCAACCTACGCCGATCTGGCCAGGCTGCGCTATCACACGATGGTGCTGCACGAGTCGATGCGGCTGTTCCCGCCGGTGTGGATCCTCACCCGGCGGGCGATCGCGGACGACGTGGTCGCCGGCTACCGGATCCCGGCCGGTGCGGATGTGTTGGTGTGCCCGTACACCCTGCACCGCCATCCGTCCTACTGGGAGCGTCCGGCGGAGTTCGACCCGGACCGGTTCGACCCGGACAAGCCGACCGACCGGCCGCGCTACGCCTATCTGCCCTTCGGCGCGGGCCCCCGGTTCTGCGTCGGCAACCATCTCGGGTTGATGGAGGCCACGTTCGTGCTGGCGCTGCTGTCGCGGGACCTGCGGTTGACCAAACAGCCAGGGTTCGAGGTGGTCGCGGAGCCGATGCTGTCCCTGCGGATGCGGGGCGAGCTGCCGATGACCGTGGAGACCGTCTGACCCGTTCGACACCACAATGGACGGTGCCTCCGCCGGAGGCACCGTCCATTGTGGTGGGGGCTGGTCAGGCGCCCGGCAGGGCGGCATCCTCAGCCCTGCCAGGCGCCCACGCCTGGATCGCCCACATCGGCTCGTCGAGCTGGGCGAGCAACACCGGTGGGTCGAACGGCGACCGTGGCCGCAGCCACAGGTCGGCCTGGCGGACGGGTGCCCCGGCGCGTACCTCGACCGGGCCGAGCGCGGCGAGGTAGATCTCCGTGCCGTCGGTCAGCTCCGCCGAGTGCGCGAGCAGGTACCAGGTGCCGTCCGGCACGCCGTCGAGGGTGTAGGAGCCGACACCGTCGATGGTGGTGTGCCGTACCGGGCAGCCCTGCGCGATGCGGTCGCCGAACAGCCCGATGACCGTGCGCGCCGGCCGGCAGGCCGGCGGTCCCCAGACCTGTCCGCGCACGGCCACCCCGTCGGTGGCCGAGGGTCCGGCCGCCGGCAGCGGCGTCGGGAACCCGCCCACCTGGCGGTACTCGGTCGGCGACATCCCGACGCTGCTGCGGAACCGGGAGCTGAAGGTGCCGATGCTGTTGTAGCCCACCATGTGGCTGATGTCGGCCACGGTCATCGGCGTCGCGATCAGCAGCCGCTTGGCCTCCTGTAACCGCAGGGCGGACAGGAAACGGCCAGGGGATATTCCGGTGACCCGCTGGAAGATCCGCGAGAAGTGGAACTTGCTGAACATCGCCGTGCGCGCCATGTCGTCGATGGTGATTCGATCGCCAAGATTCTCGGACATCGCTCGAATGACGCGGGCAACCGCGTCCTTGATTACCTCGTCCATTTCGGCACCGCTCGTTGGATGGTGGAGATCTGAGCTCGAATTTCAGATCGATCTGATGGTAGATCTGGTCACTGACCTCGGACAACCGGAATCGACATGCGGGACAGCGTCGACCCCAACGCCGGTCAAGCACCGCACGAGCCGCGTCATACCGGCGGCTCAGCAGGGTGTACCCGAATTGATCACGCTAAATGGCAATGGAGAAGATGCGACCGTCGGGAATGGGCAGGCAGAATAAGTCCGACCAGTGCGGTTTATGGTCGGACAATTCGTGGATCACGACCGAACGTGGCGGTGTCCGCTCATTCGGGTCGACGAGGAGGAAGCCATCGTGGATTCAGGTTCGGACCAGGATCGGACGGCCACCCTCGAGGCGTTCGCGGATACGATCGTGCCCGGAGCCAAGCGATCACCCGACGACCGGGCGATCGCCGGCGTGTGCGACGACCCGGGCGCGGTCGAGGCGGGCGCGCTGGAGCTGCTGCACACCCCGGCCACCGGCGTGACCGCCGGGCTGGTCCCGCTGGCCGGCGCGCTCAACGCACACGCGCTGGCCTACGCGGGGCGCACCGGCGTCGAGCTGGACCAGGACGTGCCGCCGTTCGTGGCACTGGCCTACGAGCACCGGGCCGCGTTGGTCGCCGAGCTGACCGCACCCGGCCACCCGGAGAAGGACGGCTGGGTGATGCTCGCCCTGTTCGCCAACATGGCCTACGACAGCGCGGCACACCTGAGCACCGCCGACGCGCTCGCCGCCGGGCACCCCGGCCTGCTGGCCATCGGCTTCGCCAAGCCCGACGCCGACGGACTGTGGCGCTTCCCGGACTACTCCTACGGCGAGGAGCTCGCCAAGCGACACCCGGACACCACGGCATCGGGGAGCCCGGCATGAGCGCGCGGGAGAAGACCGACGTCCTGGTCATCGGCAGCGGGTTCGGCGGGTCCATCACGGCATACCACCTGGCCGCCGGCGGCGCCGAGGTGACCGTGCTCGAGCGCGGCCCGTGGCTCACCGGCGAGGACTTCGACCACGACTACCTCCTTGGTTCGTCCTACACCCGGGTGTTCGACTTCGTCTCCGGCAACGGCATGAGCGTGCTCGGCGGCAACTGCGTCGGCGGCGGCTCGGTGGTGTACTTCGCCGCGCTGCCCCGCGCGCCGAGGTTCGTGTTCGAGCGGCAGGGCTCGATCGGCCGCCGGATGTGGCCATCGGCGATCAACCGCGACACCCTCGATCCCTGGTACGACCGGGTGTCCGAGGTGATGCCGGTCCGCCAGCAGGGCTGGAACGACGTCACCTACGCCGGCGGGCTGTGGGCCGCGGCCTGCCACCACTCCGGCCGGTCGGCCAACCCCGTCCCGGTCGGCATCGACACCGAGAAGTGCACCAACTGCAACTGGATGATGGCCGGCTGCCGGTTCGACGCCAAGCAGTCGCTGCTGCTCAACTACCTGCCGGCGGCCATCGCGCATGGGGCGCGGATCCGGCCGCTGCACGAGGTGCAGCGGATCTCCCGGACCGACGACGGCGGCTACCGGGTGCACTACAACGTCATCGACGATGAGGACTACCGGGTCAACGTCGACAGCGGCACCATCGACGCCAAGATCGTCGTGGTGGCCGCCGGCGCCGGCGCCACCCCGGTGATCCTGCAGCGCTCCGAGGAGACCCTCGGGGCGATGCCGCACGCCGTCGGCCGCTACTTCTCCGGCAACGGTGAACGGCTGAACACCGCGATCATCAACGAGGATCGCGTGCGGGAGGTCCTCGGCCTCTCGCGCCAGGGCGGCGCGGCCTACGAGGCCAACCAGATCGGCAAGGGCCCGGTCGTGGCCTGTTGGGACTTCCTGGACGGCGAGCTGCCCGAGTTCTCCCGGTTCTCCTTGGAACAGCTGTACTTCCCGCCCGGTCTCGGCACGATCCTCGCCCAGGCCCCGGATGCCACCGGCCCGACCTGGTTCGGCAAGGAGAAGAAGGAGATCCTCAAGCAGTGGAAGTCGTGGCTGACGATCTTCCTGATGACCGAGGACGACAACGAGGGCGTCTTCGGCCCGCCGCCGCCGACCGGCAACGCCTACCGCATCTCCCAGCAGATGCTCGGCAAGGGCCCGTTGAGCTACGACCCGACGCCGAACACGCTGCGTGGCTGGGCCAAGGCCGACGCCGAGGTCAAGAAGATCCTGGAGAAGGACGGGCTGGCCAAGGTCGCGCCGTGGACGAACGACGTGGTCGGGGCCTACACCGTGCATCCGTTGGCGTCCTGCCGGATCGGTGACGACCCGGCGACCTCCGCGCTCGACGACCGGCACGAACTGCGTGGCCACCCAGGCATTTTCGTCACGGACAGTTCGGCCGTACCGGGTGGACTGACGGTGAACCCGGCACTCACCGTCGCCGCGCTCGCCGAGCGGGCGGTGCCCGGCATCGTCCGTGCCGCACGGGAACGCGGCATCGAGGTGACCTACGGGGCGCCACTGCCCAGTTCCTCGGGCGGCGGCCTCTCCACCGGGGAGTCCGCGGCCTGACCGAACAGGCCATTGTGGACAGATCGAAGCCTTGAGCACTGGTGGGAAATGTGCCACGCTGAAACGCGAGATGGTGAACTTTTCGTGGTTCATGTCCGCTGGTCTCTGGGAGGTAGGCAGTGTCTTCGCTCGAGGTTCCAGGATTAGACGTCGCCGGTCGGGTGCGTGCGCGGGACATCCAGATGGCGGGAGTCGCCGACCTGCGACGTCGCGTGTTGATGATCTCCGGGGCGATCGACGCGGTCGACTACGACGTTTCCGTCTCCATCAACCTCCCCGAGCCAGGGCGTTGGCAGATCATCAAGTCCGAGACCAACCTGACCGACCAGACCTGGGTCGCCATGCAGGTCACCACCGACGAGAACACCCACTTCGTCGAGGACGGCGACGCCATGGTGATGTCCCGCCAGTTCGCCAAGACCTTCCTCACCCCGGACATGCGCAGGCTGACCTTCTTCGACGGCGAGGTGCGGCCGGGTGAGGCCGTGCTCAAGGTCTTCGAGATCGAGGCCGACGGCCGTCGCCCGGCCTACGCGCACGCCAGGTACAGCCCGGTTTCCTCGGCCAGCGCGGAGGAGTCCGAGGACATGCTGCAGGAGATGGTCACCAACGGCATGCCACAGCGCCCGACCATCGAGGTGATCGTGCCCGTCACGGTCATCGGGTGACCAGGTTCGTCCCGCACCCCCGCCTGCTCGGCTCACCACGGCACCGCGAATGGCCGCACTACCCGGCGCCGTTCGCGGACCGGACCGGACCGCCCCCGGAGATCGCCGACGTCGTCATCGTCGGCGCCGGACCGGCGGGGCTGGCGGTGGCCGCCGCGCTGTGGCACCTCGGGGTGCACGACGTCGTCATCATCGACCGCGACGGTGAGCCGGCCGGCCGGTTCCTCGAGCGGGTCGACCGGCTCGACCAACGGGTGCTGCGCTCGCCCTACGAGCACCATCCCGGCGTGGAGGGCTACCGGGACTGCGAGCTGCGGGACTTCGCGCGGATGCACTGGGCACAGCTGACTCCCGTCGAGCGCCGCGAGGTCCGCATGTCCCAGGCCGGGCACCGGTCGGTGGTGCCGGTCGACGTGTTCGCCGCCTACTGCCGGCACACCTCGGTCATTCACCAGGTGCCGCAACGACTCTGGCCGGGCGATGTGCGCTCGCTCACCGTCGACGGCGACCGGGTCATGGTGCGCGGCAAGGACTTCGCCATCGAGGCGGGCAACGTCGTGCTGTGTCAGGGAGAGGAGCGCCGCGCCGCACCCGCCGACTGGTGGGCCGGCGTTCGGCCGGGCGGTGTCGGCTACTGGGACGAACCGGTGCCGGCCGACGCGACCCGCGAGATCGTGCTTGGCGCCGGACTGACCGCGGCCCACCTGATCCACAACGCGTTGCACCGCGGCGCCACGGTGGAGTGGTTGGTGCGCGCGGAGTCCGAGCGCTACCAGTGCTCGGATGTCAACGCGTCCTTCTTCCGCGCCGAGGGCCGGGCCCGCTTCGACGGCGTGCCGTGGGCCGAGCGGCTCGCGCTGATGGCCGGCCAGCGCCGGGCGTCGGTGATGTTCGAGTTCCGCCCGCTGCTGGAGAGCGCGGCGGCCGACGGCCGGCTGACCACCCATCGCGGGATCGGGGTGCGCGCGGTCACCGACAAGGGTGTCGAGCTGACCGACGGCCGGGTGGTCGCCGGTGACCATGTCACGCTCGCGCTGGGCACCGTGCCGTCCATCGGCACGGGCCTGCTGGCCGACGGGCTCGTCGGCGCCCGCGACGGCTGGCCCGACCTCGACGAGCGCACGCTCGCCTACCGCAACGCGCCGAGGGTGTTCAGCGCGGGTGCGGCCGCGTGCATGGTGCTCGGTCCGGCGGCGCGCAACATCGACGGCCACCGGGTGGCGACCGCGCGGATCGCCGGCGCGATCGCCGCCAGGGTGCGCGAAGGCGTTGACGCGCATGTCTGAGCCGTACGACACGGTCTTCTCCCTTCCCTCGGTGGACGACGATCCCGACACCGAGATCGGCGTGCTGCTCATGGGGTTCGGTAAGGAGCGGCTGCTCGCCGGGCTCGGGGTGGCGAGCAGGGGACTGCTCGACGACCCGGCCACGGTCACGATGTATGTCGACCAACTGCGCCACGGCGCCACGGACGACCTGACGTTCGACGACGCGCTCGTCCTCGGCGCCACGCGCTGGCGCACCGCGATGGCCGGGCTCGCCGCCGCCGGTCTTGACCACGCGCCCCATTCGGCCGCGCTGCGCGAGCAGTGGGGCCAGGCGAGGACGGAGATCACCTCGGCCGCCAGGGTGGCCGGGCAACTGCGCACGTCCGGCGCTGCCGAACAGGTCTATCTCGTCGCATGCTGGTCACGGTGCGAGGAGATCGCCACGATCGCGGAGGAAACATGTCCTACCTGAGCTCCCTTCCCGACGATGCCGTGCTGATGGACGTCTTCAAGCTCTACCCGGAGACCTCCCGGCCGCTGCTGGACTACCACGAGGTCGTGATGCGCGGCCCGTCGCCGTTCACCGTCGCCGAGCGCGAGCTGATCGCGGCCTACGTGTCCGGGGTCAACTCCTGCGGCTACTGCCACGGCGTGCACACCGCGACCGCGGAGGCGTGCGGGATCGCGAAGGGCGCGGTGCCCGCCGCGGTCGTCGACCTGGACTCGGCGCCGATCGCGGCGAACATGCGACCGGTGCTGCGCTACGTCGACAAGCTCACCCGCACCCCGTCCGCGATCACCGTGGCCGACGCCGAGGAGGTGCTGGCCGCGGGCTGGGACGAGCGCGCGCTGCACGACGCGGTGATGGTGTGCGCGATGTTCAACTTCATGAACCGGATGGTCGAGGGGCACGGCATCCGGGCGAGCGGGGACTACTTCGCGCTGTCGGGCACCCGGCTCAAGGAGGTCGGCTACGCCGGGCTGAACGACCTGCTCGACCAGTGACCGAGGGCGCCGTTTCGAAGATCGTGTTGCGCAATCTGTGAGATCTCCGGCGCGGCCGTTCCCCCTACCCTGAATTTCCCAGGCCCGCGGGTGACCCAGGGAGCGCCGATGTTGCTGCGGACAGCGTTGCGAACGACCATGAAGCAGGTCCGGCACGTGACCCCGGTGCGCCACCGGCACGCGGCGGGCCTGACCGCGCTGGTCTACCAGCAGGTCGAACGCGACTTCGGCATGCTCGCCCCACCGGTGAGCCTGCACTCGCCCGCGCCGGCGAACCTGGCCGCGGCGTGGACGATGCTGCGGGAGACGCTGGTGGTACGCACCGAGGCGAGCCGGGCGGCCAAGGAGGCGGTGGCGGCCGCGGTGTCGGCGAGCAACTCCTGCCCGTACTGCGTCGAGGTGCACACCGCGACGCTGGCCGCGCTCGACCAGGACCCGGCGACCGAGACACTCGCCGCGTGGGCCAGGTCCGGTGGGGCCTGGCCGTTCCCGGCCGAGCAGGCGCCAACGCTGATCGGGGTCGCGGTGGCGTTCCACTATCTCAACCGCATGGTGCACGTCTTCCTCGGTGACTCGCCGCTGCCGCCGGGGCTGCCGGCCGGTGCGCGCCGGCGTGCGGGCACGGTGCTCGGCCGGTTCATGCGCGGGGCCGCGGTGCCCGGTGGTGATCCAGGGGACTCGGTCGGGTTGCTGCCCGCCGCCGCGCCCGCGGCCGATCTCCGCTGGGCGAAGGCGGCGCCGACGGTGCACGACGCGTTCGGCCGGGCGGTGGCCACGGTGGAGGCGGCCGCCGCGGCCAGCGTGCCGATGGCGGTGCGGGAACTGCTCACCGCCGAACTGTCTACTTGGGACGGACAGCCGCCCGGGCTGTCCCGGTCCTGGCTGACCGGTCCGGTCAGCGCGGTGCCGGCTGCCCAACAGCCGGCCGCGCGACTGGCGTTGCTCGTGGCGAAGGCGTCCTACCAGGTCGACGAGGACACGGTGCGCGCCTACCGGGAGCTCGAGCCGTCGGACACCGCCATGGTCGAACTCGTCTCGCTGGCCGCGTTGCGCGCCGCCAGGGTGGCCGGCACGCGGTTGGCGACCGGACGCCTCTGGGCGGCGGCCGCGTAGGCCAACTGCCCTGAATGCCCCATTCAGGACGGTGAGCGTCGCCAATGCCTCATTCAGGGCATCGCAGCCGGGGGCGGGTGAGCGCCTCAGCTGTTCACCACGAAGTTCGGGTCGTCGACGGTGGCGTGCCCGTTGAGGATGCGATGGTGCAGTTGCCGGACCCGCATCGACGGCTCTACGCCGAGCTGGTCCACCATGCTGGTGCGCAACCGCCGGTAGGCCTCCAGCGCCTGGCTCTGCCGGCCGGAGCGGTAGAGCGCGACCATGTGCTGGGCGCAGAAGTTCTCCAGCATCGGATGCCGCGCGCACAGCGTCGCGAGCTCGCCGAGTAACTGGTGGTGGCGACCGAGACGCAGATCCGCCTCGATCCGCAGGTGCAGATCCCCCAGCCGGTTCTCCTCCAGCCGCATGGCCTCGATGGCCAGCTGCGGACCGGTCGGCACGTCGGCCAGCGCCGGCCCACGCCATAAGCGCAGGGCCTCGCCGAGGGTGTTGGACGCCTCCTCGTGGTCACCGTGGTTGACCGCCTGGCGCCCGGCCGCCGACAGCCGGTCGTAGCGAACGGCGTCGACATCGCTCGGCTCGACGTTGAGCAGGTAGCCGGAGCGGCGGGTGATGAGGATGTCCTTGGAGCTCAGCCCACCCTCGGTGGTCAGCACGGACTGGAGCTTGCGGCGCAACTTCAGGATGTAGGTGTGCAGTGTCGGCACCCCGCTGCGGGGTGGGCGGTAGTCCCAGATCTCCTCCGTCAGCGTCGCCATGGTGACGACATGGCCGGCGTTCAGTGCGAGCATCGCGAGCAGCTGGCTTGGCTTGCTGGCGGTGGGGACGATCGAGACACCACCTATCGAGACTTCCAAGGGGCCGAGGACCTTGATCTCAACTCGCATGTCGGAACCTTTTCTAGGCGATTCGATGCATGCCAAAATGCCCATCCGTCGACCTGCTGACGAATGGGCATTCTGGGCGTACCGTGTGGCGCTTGGCTTATTTAGGGCGCGCGAAACCCAAAGAAAGCGTGACAGATCCCGGTAGGCATGTCAAGCGGGTCTCCATGCGATCTCCAGGGGTGCATGGGTGGTTTACGCAAAGGCCAGAATTGCCTTTGCGAAATGCGCGTCGACCGCGCCGAAGAATGCGCGTCGAATCTGTTATGGGAGCTACTTCGCCTGCTTGCGGCTCCTGGACTCGACGATCAGCTCGTACAGCTCGTCAAGATCATACTCGGCGCGGCCCGGTCGGCCATAGCGCGCGAGCTTGCCTCGGCTGGCCCACTTGCGGATGGTGGCCTCGGTGACGCCCGCGGCCAGCGCGGCCAGCTGGGTCGGCACCGTGCGCCGGTCGGCGTTGGCCGGCCTCATTCGGCGTTCCCCTGGTGGGGCGACCGGCTGGGTTCGGCCCCGCCGCCGTCACCGTTCTTGGGTGCGGCCCCCTTGGGGTCTCCGTTGGTGCCGTTGCCGCGATTGCCGTTGCCGCGGTTGCCGCCGTTGGTGCGCCCGCGCAGCGACAGCCAGTGTTCCGGCGCCCACACGTGCCCGGCCTCGCAGGCCACCTCGTAGGGCGCGGCGCCCTCGCGGTGCGCCTCGGCGTGCACGGTCTGGCCGCAGTCGGGCATCGGGCACTGGCCGACGGCGACCCGGAAGCCGGTGTCCGGGCGCAGCGCCGCGCTGACCGCCTCGGCCAGGTCGACCAGCTCGTCGACCAGGCTGGGCGCGGCCGGGTGCTGGAACAGCCAGTGCAGGTGGATGCCGAGGAAGCCGACGAGCTTGCGGATGGCCAGCTCGTCCGGGCCGGGCATGCCGCGCTCGCTGATCACCAGCCCGCACCAGGAGGCGAGCACGCCGAGGATCTCCGACCGGACCGAGACCACCGCGTCGCGCAGCACGATGCCGTGCGGCCGGTGCCCGCTCACCCGCTCCCGGAACCCGTTGGGCCGCAGGTCAAGCACGTGCGCGCACATCTCGAACAGCGAGGGCAGCTCGATCAGCGTCTCCTCGGCGAGGTCGCGGCAGGCGGCGCAGACGCACAGGCCGGGGGCGAGCAGCGGGGCGCTGCCCTGCTCGTGGCGCCGGCTGCGGCAGGTCGGCCGGCCGCCGAGGTTCGGCTGTGGGCCAAGCGCGTCGGGTTGGCTCGCCATGACACTCACTTCCGTTCTCAGTCGGTGATCCGCACACCGAGGCCGGTGCGCTTGGCGCCCTCGTAGATCCGGTAGGCGAGTTCGGCGTTGAGCTCGGTGGTGCCGAGGAGCTCGACGAGCAGGATGTCGTCGCCCCGTCTTCGGCCCGCGTGCCGGCCGGTGAGCAGTTGGGCCAGGTCGGCGGCGATCAGCGGGCCGGTGCCGCCGTGCAGGATGACCGAGTCGATCGTCGGCTCGGCCAGGTGCGTGGCGACCACGCGGCGCCGGGGGAACTGGTCGAGCAGCATGAAGTCGTCGACGTAGACCTGGTCCACCTGGTCGACCAGGTCGTCGTGCAGGTCCGCGCCGGTGGCGTTGACCAGCACCGTGCCCCTGGCCAGCTGGTCGAGCCGCAGCCTGCCAAGTCCCGTGCTGGTCGAGCCGTGGTCGGTGGCCACCACCAGGTTCGCGCCGAACACCGCCTCGGCGACGGTCTCCACGATCGACAGCCCGATGCCGCTCAGCTCCAGCTGGTCGGCGAGTTTGGGCTCGATGGTCTGCTCGCCGTCGAGCTGGAGGGCGACGTGGCTGATGTCCCGCACGTGCCTGGCGATGACCGCGAGCTGGGTCTGCACCGAGTTGGCCGGGCCGAGCATGGCGACCGTCACCGCGCCGCCGACCAGCAGTTCCCTGGCGGCCACCGCGGTCAGCGCCGCGGTCAGCGAGTCGCGAAGGGACTGCGCCGGCACCACGCACGAGCGGACCGCGTTGGGGTGGTCGAGCATGACCAGCTCGTTGCCGTTGCGCCCGGAGTCGCCCCAGGTGACCAGGCGCCCTGGCGTGCGGTGCACGTGCCCCGCCCGGCTGACGGTGCGCCCGATGAGGTCCTCGGCGAGGACCGCGACCGGGTCGATCATCTCCAGCGCGCTCCACACCTCGTGCGCGCGTAGCCGGAGGAGGGTGTCGGTCATCTCGAGCGTCCTGCACCTGCGCGAGTCATGTGCGTCAATCTCGCGAAGTGCTCTACCGGAGCCTTATCCGCCCGCTATCGCCGGACGATAGCGGGCGTTAAATCGACCGAATGTCGACGAAAGGCGAGCCGGCGTTGACTCGTTCTCGAGCGGGGCTCCCGCCGAAAACGAAAATCCCAACACCGTTTCGGAGGCTTTGCCATGTCTGCCATTCGCAAGCTCGCCGTGTCCGTCGCCGCGCTGTTCCTCGGCCTGTCCGCGCTGTTCCTGACCACGGGCACCGCCGCGGCCGACTGTGACTGGACCGTGCCGGTCCCGTGCAGCGTGACCGACTGACGAGCTTTGACCAACACGCAGGGGGGCGGCGACAGTTCCGGTTTGTTCGGGGGTCTTGTCCTGTCGCCGCTCAGTGGGATCAGCGAAAAATCGCGTTTCCGCGATTCTGTTCCAGTTCTTCGCGCAGCCGGTTCGCCTCGACGGAATCGACCCTGCTGAGCAGGTCGATGGCCGCCTCCAGATCGCGGGCCGCGGCGCCGTCCTCGCCGAGTCCCTGGTGGACGTCCGAGCGCAGGATCAGCGCCTTGGCCTGCCAGACCGTCGAACCGAGCTCGGCGAACAGCGCGTGGGCCGCCTCGACGTGCTCCGCGCCCGCGGCACTCTGCCCCCTGGCCAGCGCGATCTCCCCGAGCGCGTGGTGGGCCTGGCCGGCGACCAGCCGCTGCCCGACCTGTTCGGCCAGCGAGAGCGCGTGCTGCAGGGTGGTCTCGGCGTTGTCCAGCCGTCCGGTGCGCTGGCGGACCACGCCGAGGCGGCACAGCGCGGCCGCCTCCCCGATCCGGTCGCCGATGTCCCGGACGATGAGCAGTACCCGGTTGAGCGCCTGGTGGGCCCGGTCGACCTCGTTGGTGAGCAGGAACAGCTCGGCCGACCGGTTGAGCGCCTGCGCCTCGCCGCGCAGGTAGCCGACCCGGCGGAACCGCTCCAGCGCGGTCTCCAGCATGCCCCTCGCGGTCTCGGCGTCGCCCTCGTCGATCCACAGTTTGGCCAGGCTCTGCAGGATGTGCGCCTCGCCGACCAGGTCACCGACGGACCGCATCTTCGCCAGCGCCGCCTCGTACCGGTCCCGCATGGCGTCGGTCCGGTTGCGCACCCGGTTGACCGTGCCGAGGTGGCGCAGCACCAGCGCGCCGCCGTGCTCGTCGCGCTCGGCCTCGAACAGCTCCTTGGCGGCCAACAGATAGCGCTCGGCCTCGTCGAGGCGGAACTGGAACAGGTGCATCGAGCCGAGGGTGTAGAGCATCGCCGCCTGACCGCGCCGGTTGCCTGCCTCCTCGGCGGTGGTCAGCGCCCGCTCGGCGGTCTCCCGCCAGTCGTCGAAGTGGCCCTTGACCTCGAACAGGGTCACCGAGGTGAGCGCGAGATCCCAGCACACCTCCGACATCCGGTGGTCGGCGGCGAGATGGACCGCCGAGACCAGCGACCGGCGCTCGGACTCCAGCCACTCGATCTGGTCGCCCATCTCGTCGATCTCCTCCACCTCCAGCGCGCCGTCCCAGCGGGCCGAGGTGCCGTGCAGGATGGTGTAGTCGCCGCCGTACTCCTTGCGGTGGGCGTGTTCGGCGCGGGCCAGCCACGCGCCGAGCAGCCGCTCGGTCACCTCGTCGCGCTCGGCCTCGGTCTCCTCGTCGGCCAGCCGCTCGACGGCGAACACCCGGATGAGGTCGTGGAAGCGATAGCGCAGCTTCTCGCCCGGATACTGCACCGTGTCCAGCAGTTGGGCCTCGACCAGGCTCTCCAGCACCTCGAAGGCGTCGAACGGGTCGACGTCGAGCAGCACCGCCGAGGTCCACGCCGGGAAGTCGGCGGTGGTGATCAGCGAGAACCGGCGGAACAGGGTGCGCGCGACCGGCGGGAGCGTGCGGTAGCTCAGGCCAATGTTGGAGCGCAGCACCAGGCCGCGATAGGACAGCTCGTCGAGCCGGCGCACGCTGTGGCGCAGCCGGGCGACCAGCACGTCGATGCGCCAGTGCGGGCGGGAGGCCAGCCGGGCGCCGGCGATGCGGATGGCTAAGGGAAGCCCGCCGCACAGCCGGACCAGCTCGTTGGCCGCGTCCGGCTCGGTCTCCGCCCGGCTCGGGCCGATGATCTTGTTGAGCATCTCCAGCGAGCGGTCGACGTCGAACACGTCGATGTCGACCAGGTGCGCGCCGGGCAGCCCCGGCAGCGGCGCCCGGCTGGTGACGATCACCGCGCACCCCGGACCGGCCGGGAGCAGCGGCAGCACCTGCTCCTCGTTGGCCGCGCCGTCGAGCACCACGAGCACCCGTTTGCTGGCCATCCGGCTGCGATAGAGGTCGGCGCGCTCCTCCTCGTCGTCGGGGATCCCGTTGCCGTCGACGCCAAGGGCCCGCAGGAACTTGGCGAGCATGCCGCGCACCCGGTCCTGGCCGTTGGGTGACTCCAGGTCGCCGTAGAGGTGTCCGTCGGGGTAGATGTCGCGCAGCTCGTGCGCGGCCCGTAACGCCAGCGTCGACTTGCCGACGCCGCCCTTGCCGGAGATCGCGACCACCCGCATGCCGTAGCGGACGTCCTCGTCATCGTCGTCATCGGTCAGCACCCGGGTGATCTCGGCCAGCTGTACCTGCCGGCCGGTGAAGTCCGCGATGCTGGCCGGGAGCCTGCGCGGCACCACGAACTGCTGTTCGGTCGGGTTCGGGTTCCGGCGCGCCGGGGCCTGCTCGACCGGGGTGACGTCCAGCTCGGGGTCGCGGTTGAGGATCGCGGTCTCCAGCCGGCGCACCCCCTGGCCGAGCTCGATGCCGAGCTCCTCCATCATCGTGGCGCGCGCCCGCCGGCAGACCTCCAGCGCCTCGGCCTGGCGGCCGGACCGGTACAGCGCCAACATCAGGAACTCGTACAGCCGCTCGCGCAGCGGATGCTCCTTGACCAGCGCGAACAGCTCGCCGACGATCTCCTCGTGCCGGCCGAGGGCGAGGTCGAGCCGGATCCGTTCCATGATCGCCGCCAGCCGCTCGTCCTCGAGCTGGGCCGCGCCGCGGCGCACCAGCTCCGAGGCGAGGCCCGACAGCGCCTGGCCCCGCCACAGCGACAGCGCGCTGCGCAGGGTGGCCACCGCCTCGGAGGTCCGGTCGGCGTCGACGTGTGCCCTGGCGGAGGTGACCAGGCTGGCGAACTGGGTGGTGTCCAGGTCGGGCTCGGCGATCTCCAGCAGGTAGCCGGGTGCCCTGGTGCGGATCGTGGCGGTGCCGCCGGTGTCGGTGAGGATGCGGCGCAGCGCGGAGATGCAGATCTGGATCTGGGCGCGGGCGGTGGTCGGCGGCTCGGTGTCCCAGACCGCGTCGATGAGCTGCTCGATCGGGGTGACCCGGTTGGCGTTGAGCGCGAGCATGGCGAGCACCACCCGCTGGCGGTTCCCCCCGAGGTCTCGTTCCTGCCCGTTGAGCGTCAGCGCCAAAGGACCGAGCAGTCGCAGCGCCAGCACGTGACCCCCGTCTCGCCCATCTTGCTCCCGGTTAGGTTAACGCTTCGCCTCGATCCGGCTGGGCCGTGTCCGGCGGCCGGGCCTGTGCATTTGGGCGTCGGTAAGGGGGCCCGACAAGCAGTTCCTGACAGTCTCTCACATTACGGACAACGTATACAGACTAGAGATACAACGGGGGCGCGACATTCTGTCGAGAATGGTTCCAACGGACCACGCGGTCTCCTGCGGATGCGCGGAAGACTATTGGGAACGCATCGCGCAACGGGGGAGATGCGCTGCTAGGGGGGTCGCTCGACCATAGACCAACGGGAGCCTGGAATGGCGGAGTCCATTCGCGGATCAGCCTTCCCGTATTGGTACCGCTGCGTGCATGATTACTCACGTCCGGTTACCCGTAGCGCGAGATCGAGGAGTGCCGAATGACCGCCCAAGCGCCCACGACCAACCTACGCCGGCTGACCGGCCCGACCGGTGTGCTCAACACCCGCCACCACAAGGCGGCCCTGCTGGTCTTCACGTTCGTCGTCATCGCGCACTGGGCCGAGCATCTGGTCCAGGCCTACCAGATCTACGTGCTCGACTGGCCCCGGCCGCAGGCCGGCGGTGTGCTCGGGCTGTGGTTCCCGGTGCTGGTGCAGTCCGAGTGGCTGCACTACGGCTACGCGATCGTCATGCTGGTGGCGTTCGTGATGCTGCGCCACGGGTTCGTCGGCCGCTCGCGGACCTGGTGGAACATCGCCATGTGGATCCAGGTCTGGCACCATTTCGAACACCTGTTGCTGCTGCTGCAGGCGGTCACCGGCGCGAACCTGATGGGTAAGCCGGTGCCGACCAGCATCGCCCAGCTGGTGTTCTCCCGGGTCGAGCTGCACCTGTTCTACAACGCGATCGTGTTCGTGCCGATGGTGGTCGCGATGGTCTACCACCTGCGGCCACGGCCGGCGGAGATCGAGCAGATGCGGTGCTCCTGCCGGCCGGCCCCGGTCAGCGCGTCGGCCTGAGTGTCATGGAGCCCCTGCTGATCGTCGCCCAGGGGCACAGCCACCAGCTCGAGCTCGGGGTCACCATGGGGCCGCTGGTCCTGCGGGTGGCCGTGCTCGCCGCCGTGCCGGTGGTCGCCGGGTTCGCCCTGCTGCGCGGGTTCCTGACCGAGCCGGGCCGGCTGCCGACGGCGATCGTGGTGGCCGTCGCCGGCGGGGTCGGCGCGCTGGAGCTGCTGCTGGCCGGCGGGTTGACCCTGCCCCAGCAGACCGTGCCGCTGCTGCTGGCCGCCCTCGGCGCGCCGCTCTACCTCGCGCTGTCGCGCGACCGGAAGGCGGCGCGGTCGGTCGACCGGGCCCGCAGGCTGGCGCCGTGGGTGTTCTGGCCGGTCGCCGCGCTGGCGGTGACGCAGTTCTGGCTGGCCATGTTCGCGGACGCGAGCCGGGAGCGGACCGCGGTCGGGCTGCACACCGCGGTGCTGTTGGCCCTGGTCGCGCTCAGCTGGTTCGCGGTGGCCCGGCCGCGCCGGGGCGTGCGCGCGCTGCGCGCGGGCGCGGCGCTGGTGGCCGTCGGGCTCATCGCCGGCACCGCGCAGGCGACGGTGCTGCGTCCGGCCGAGACGGTGCCCGGCGTGGCGACCTCGGTCAGCGTGCTGGTCGGGGAGCGGTCGGTGGCCGCGGTCGTGGTGCCCAACCTGCCCGGCTGGAACCTGGTGCATGTCGACGCGCCGGACGTGGTGGTCGGCACCGGCCAGGCGTCGACCTATCCGCGATACCCGGCCACCGCCTATCCGGCGACGGCCGGCCGGTGGCTGCCGGTCGAGCTGCCGGCCGGCCGCAGCCAACTGTGGCTGCGCCTTGGTGACGCGCTCGGCTCGTTCACCACCGACACCGGCGCCGACCAGGCCGGGGCGCCATCGGCGCTGCGCGGACCGGACGGGCCGGAGTGCGCGAGCGCGCTGCTCGGCGCGCCGGTCGCCGGCGGGCGGGCCGCGGCCGGCTGCCCGGCGGACACGTTGCGCCCCGAGGACGCCGACGAGCTGCGGCGCACGGTGGAGCTGGTGGCCGCGCGGCACCAGGAGGTCGCGGTGGTGTCCGACCAGAGCGCGCGGGCGGTGGCCGCGGCCGCCGTGGTGCGCGCGGAGGCCGCGCGGCTGGGGGTGACGGTGTCGACCGACCAGGGCGTGCCCGCGGTGGTGGTGTCCGGTTGGGCGCGCGCGGGGGCCGCGCTCGGCTCCGGGGCGGAGGTCTACCTCGCGCCGTGGCTGTCCGCGCCGCCGGTGCTGGCCGAGGCCGACCAGGCCCGGCCGCGCTGGGTGGCGCGCAGCTTCGACCAGGACGGGACATCCTTCCGGTGGTATGCCAGCAGTCTGGCCGCCGACTATCCGGGACTCGAGCCATCGGCGGCCGGATACCGGGCATGGCTGGACGAACGCCGGGAGCGGGTGGCCGGCCCGGTGAAGCTCTACCAGGTCGGCACACCCGCTGTCGGTCGGTGAGGTCTCAGGCTGAGCGCTCAGGCGGCGACCGCGAGCTGTCCCGGCACGGCGAAGATCTGGTAGTCGGCGACCAGGCGGGTCATCAGGTAGCGGCGGGCCGTCGACTCGGCGGCGTTGTTCCCGAGGCGGCGGCGCAGGATCGGGTCGCCGAGCAGCATGTCCAGCGCGCCCACCACGTCCGCGGTGCGCCGGGGGTCGACCAGCACCCCGTTGTGGCCGGGGGAGATCTGCTGGCGCAGCCCGCCGACGTCCCCGGCGACCACGGCCTTGCCCTTGATCATCGCCTCGGCCACCGGCAGCCCGAAGCCCTCCGCGACGCTCTTGTGCAGCACCACGTCCGCCCGCCGCTGCAACGCGTTCACCACCAGCGCGGTCCGCTCGGCGTCGGTGGTCGAGGTCAGCACCAGGTGCACCCGGTCGCGGTCGTCGGCGGCCAGCTGCGCGCGCAGCGCGCGGACCTCGTCGAGCACCGCGCGGCTCTCGGCGTTGTCCGGCTCGGGGCCGGCCAGCACCAGGTGCACGTCCGCCGGCAGGTTCGGCACGCAGCGCAGCACGCCCGGCATGTCCTTGAACGGCGCCCACCGCGACACCTGCACCACCGTCCGCGCCTCCGGCGGCAGCGGCTGGTCCTGCTCGACCCCCGGGGTGGTGCCCGGTTCGGTGAGCCCGATGCCGGCCAGCAGCGCGTCGACCTCCCGGGTGGACAGTGGCCGGTTCTTGGCCGAGAGCGGGTCGATCGCGGGCGCCAGCACGTGCCGGCGGGCGAGCGGCACGCGCTGCGGCGCGTACTCCGGCAGCGTGGTCACCACGGCGTCCACACTGGACAGTTCGGCGGCGAAGTGGTGCCACACGGCGGCCGGGCCGGAGGCTTCCTCTTCGGTGGTGCCCAGATGGCAGTGCCAGCCGACCCGCAGGCCGGCGTCGGCCAGCGGCCGGGCCATGCCCAGCGTCGCCGGGTCGTGCAGCACCACGACGTCACCAGGGGCGAGCCGCTCGATCAGCCAGTCCGCCTGTGCGGCAAGGGTTGTGCGGTAGTGCCCGGCGGAGGTGTTGAGCCGGTCGGTGGTCAGCGTGTCGGCCCGGCCGTGCAGCAGGCGGTCGAGGTACCTGGTGAAGTCGTGGAACTCGTCGTCACCCGCGATCACCGCCCACCCGGCCGAGACACCGGTCCTGACCTGTGCGTGTACCAGCCCGTGCAGCAGTTCGGCGACGCCGCCGGTGGCGGCCGACGCGCTGACGTGGACCATGCTGGGACTGGCGTTCGGGCGACGTACCCAGTTCGGTGTCACCATGCCCTCCTCAAGGCCAGCGGTTTGGTTCATCTCTGTGTACCGGTGGCCGCCGCTGACCAGCAACTTTGCTGTTGCGGTAATGGTTTCAGGCGTCGTCTGGGGGCGCGGCGAGCTGGATGTCGTTGCTGTTGGCCCACCTGGTGAGGTCGTCGCGCTGGATGGCCGCGGCGATCAGGTCCGGGAACTTGTCCGGGGTGCAGGCGAAGGTCGGGATGCCCATCGCGGACAGCGCCGCCGCGTTGTCGTGGTCGTAGGCGGGGGCGCCGTCGTCGGACAGCGCGAGCAGGCAGACCACCTGCATCTCGTTGGCCACCATGGCATTGGCGCGGGCGAGCATCTCCTCCTCGTCCCCGCCCTCGTACAGGTCGCTGATCAGGACGAAGATGGTGTCGCGCGGGTTCTGTACCAGGGTCTGGCAGTAGGCGAGCGCGGCGTTGATGTCGGTGCCGCCGCCCAACTGCACGCCGAACAGCAACTCCACCGGGTCGGCGACCGCGTCGGTCAGGTCGACCACCGCGGTGTCGAACGCGATCACCCTGGTGCGCAACGACCGCACCGAGGCGAGCACCGCGCCGAACACCCCGGCGTAGACCACCGACGAGGCCATCGAGCCGCTCTGGTCGAGGCACAGCACGATCTCCCGGCTCACCTGCGGCAGCCGGCGGCCGTAGCCGATCAGCCGCTCGGGGATCACCGTGCGGTGTGCTGGTTGGTAGTGCTTGAGGTTGGCCAGGATGGTGCGCGGCCAGTCGATGTCCCCGGCCCGGGGGCGGCGGGTGCGGCCCGCCCGGTGCAGCGCGCCGCTGACCGCCTGGCGGGTTGGCTGTGCCAGCCGCTGTTCCAACTCGTCGACCACTTTGCGCACCACCGCCCGCGCGGTCTCCCTCGACCGCTCCGGAATGGCCTGGTTGAGGCTGAGCAGCGTGCCGACCAGGCGCACGTCCGGCTGGACCGACTCGAGCAGCTCCGGTTCGAGCAGCAGCCTGCGCAGGCCGAGCCGGTCCATCGCGTCGCGCTGCATCACCTGGACCACCGATGCCGGGAAATAGCCCCGGATGTCGCCGAGCCAGCGGGCCACCCTCGGCGAGGACCCGCCGAGGCCGCCCTTGCGGTTCTCCTCGCCGTACAGGGCATCCAGCGTGCTGTCCCGCTTGAGGTCCACACCGGACAGTTCGGCGCCGGTGCCCTCGGCCTCCTCGCCGCCAAGGATCAGCCGCCACCGGCGCAGCCGGTCGTCGTCGGTCTCGTCGGTCATCAGCTCGCTCCGAGGATGTCCAGGATGCGGGGGAGGACCCGCGCCGCGCGGTCGTGGTCGAGGTCGGCGGCGCGCGCGACGGCGCGCCCGCCGCCGCGCCCGATCCGGGCGACCTGCTCGCCGATGTCGCGCCGTTCGGCGGCGGCGAACCCGGCGAAGGTCCTGCGCAGCAACGGCAGCAGCCGGTCGAACAGTTCACTGTCCACAGTGGATGCCCAGTGGTCGACGACCGCGAGCAGCTCCGGTTCGTGGATCAGCAGCGCCGCCTCGCCGGACAGGAACCCGTCCAGCCAGCCGGCCGCCTGCACCGCGTCGGCGGCCGGGGACAGCCGCAGCGACAGCCGCCTGCCCGCCTCGGCGACCTCGATCAGCCCGGCGTCCAACAGCAGTCTGGTCGCCCGGCCGGCGATCAGCCCGTGCACGCCCGGCTGCTCGGCCACCACCGCCAGCGCGCGCTGCCATTCCCCGCGCAGCTCGGGTTGGTCCAGCAGCGCGATGCCCCGCTGCACCCCGTCGACCAGGTCGCGCACGGTGTCCGCCGCGTCGTCGTCGAGCGCCGCGCACGCCGATGGCAGGCCGACCGCGACCCGGGTGACCACCCCGGACAGCACGCGCGCCACCAGCTCGGTGTCCGCGCGCCGGACGTTCCCGTAGCGGCGTACCCGTGCCATCGGCTCGACCGCGGCCATCAGCCGGGTGGTGTCGTGCTGGCGCGCCGCCCGGTCGGCCAGCGCGGCGAGCACGGTGCCCAGCGCGTCCGGCAGGTCGGCGGTCAGCGTGGTCTCCACCAGAGTCGCGAGCACCGCGACGTCCGCGTCGGTCGAGCGCTGGCTGACCACCGACGTGGCCGCAGACGGGATCGTGGTGCCGTGCACGCTCGCCTCGATCAGCGCCACCTCCAGTTCCGGGCGCCACTCGACGGTCCACGCCTCCCGGAAGGTGCCCCTGGTCCGCCCGGTCTCGGCCGGCTCGCCCCACGGCACGTCCAGCAGCAGCAACCGGTGCAGCAGCTTGGAACGCTCGCGGTGGGTCTCGGTGCGCAGATCGAGGTCGAGGTTCTGCACGGCCGCGCTCTGCCGCAGCCGCAGGCGTTTCCTGGTGGCCTCCAGGTCGCGGGCCAGCGGCACCATCGGGGTGCCCGGTGGCACCCGGCCGAGGATGTCGCCGACGAGCAGTTCACGCGCCACCAGGCGCATCGGCACCGGTGAGCCGCCGCTGAGCACGGCCTGCGCGGCGTCGAGCACCTCGGTGAGCCCCGGCTGCGGTCGCCCGCGCAGCCCGGCCAGCGCGTCGGCCAGCCGGACCGCCTCGATCACCGCCGCCGAGGACACGTCCAGCCGTTCGCCGCGCAGCAGCCGCGCGACCCGCACCAGCCAGCGGGTGACGACCTGGTCGGGGGCGGTGAACAGGTGGTGGTACCAGCCGGGGGAGTCGATGCCGGCGCCGTAGCCGCTCGCCTTGGCCAGCCGGGTGGACGTCCACGGCACCCAGGTCGCGGCCACCTTCGTCGTCGGCAACCCCTTGAGCAGCGCGGTGTCCTCGGCGACCCTGGGGAACGTGTCGGGCACCAGCACCGGTGCGTGCCAGGCGCCGCAGACCACCGCGACCGGCCCGGACGCGGTGCGCAGCGCGGCGCGCATGACCCGGCGCATGGCCGCCTCGCGCTGCCGGGTGCCCAGGTCGATGTCCTGGCCCTCGCGCAGCGTCCGCATGGCCTCCAGCACCGCGTCGAACACGTCCAGGCCGTGGTAGCGCAGCTCGATCGCGTCCTCCCACCAGCGCTCCGGGTCGTCGTAGCCGGCGGCGGTGGCCAGCGCGGCGATCGGGTCGAACCGGTCGCGGGCCTGGTCGCCGAGCACCAGCGCGTTGGTCGCCGGCAGGTCGAGGAACCGGACCTCCCGGCCGCGGTCGAGCGCCCAGCGCAGCGCCACCCACTCCGGGGAGAACACCGCCATCGGGTAGAACGCGGCCGTGGCCGGGTTGTCGACCGCGTAGACCAGGCCGGCCACCGGCGGGCGCATCCCGGCCGCGGTCGCCAGCTCGGCCACCCGGTCGAGTTCCGGCGGGCCCTCGATCAGCACCAGCGCCGGGTCCAGCTCGTCGAGCGCGCCGCGCACCGCACGGGCCGACCCCGGCCCGTGATGCCGAATCCCGAGAACCCGCGTACTCACACCAGTTCTCGGCATGCCCGGTACAGGTCCCGCCACGGCTTTCGTTCCCGCACAACGGCTTCCAGGTACTCCTGCCACACCAGCCGGTCGGCCACCGGGTCCTTGATCACCGCGCCGTGCAGCCCGGCGGCGATGTCCCCGGCGCGCACCACCCCGTCGCCGAAATGGGTGGCCAGCGCGATGCCGCTGGTCATCACCGAGATCGCCTCGGCGGTGGACAACGTGCCAGACGGCGACTTGATCTTCGTGCGGCCGTCGGCGGTGACCCCGTCGCGCAGCTCGCGGAACACGGTGACCACCCGGCGGATCTCGTCCACGGCCTCCAGGTCGGTCGGCAGCCGCAGCGCCTCGCCGAGCTGGGAGACCCGCAGCCGGACGATCTCGATCTCGGCGTCGGCGTCGTCTGGCAGCGGCAGCACGACGACGTTGAAGCGGCGCTTGAGCGCGGCGGACAGGTCGTTGACGCCCCGGTCCCGGTCGTTGGCGGTGGCGATCACGTTGAACCCGGCCAGCGCCTGCACCTCGTCGTCGAGCTCCGGGATCGGCAGCGTCTTCTCGCTCAGCACGGTGATCAGCGCGTCCTGCACGTCCGACGGGATGCGGGTGAGCTCCTCGATGCGGGCGATGCCCCCGGTTTCCATGGCCCGCATGACCGGGCTCGCGACCATCGCGTCGCGCGACGGGCCGGCCGACAGCAGGCGCGCGTAGTTCCAGCCGTAGCGGATGGACTCCTCCGCGGTGCCCGAGGTGCCCTGCACGAGCTGGGTCGAGTCGCCGGAGACGGCGGCGGCGAGGTGTTCGGACAGCCAGGTCTTGGCGGTGCCGGGGACGCCGAGCAGCAGCAGCGCGCGGTCGGTGGCCAGCGTGGCCACGGCGACCTCGACCAGTCGGCGGGAGCCGAGGTACTTCGGCGTGATCACCGTGCCGTCCGGGGTCTCGCCGCCGAGCACGTAGGTGACCACCGCCCAGGGGGACAGCCGCCAGTTCGGCGGGCGCGGCCGGTCGTCGGCCTTGGCGAGCGCGGCCAGCTCGCCGGCGTGCTGGTTCTCCGCGTGCGCCCGCAGGATGGTGTTCGGGGACTCGCTCATTGGGGGAACTCCTGCTCGATGGTCTGGCGGATGGTCAGGGCGTGGGCCAGGCCACGCAGGGTGCGTCGGCGGGCGCGCCTGTCGACGGGGGTGGCCTCGATCCAGGCCTCCACGGCGGGCAGCGCGGTGTGGTGCAGGTTGCGGGCGATGGTCTGGAAGGCGAGGGTGAGCGCGCCCTCGGTCTTCGCGCGGCGCAGCCGGTCCACGATCCGCGCGGAGAACTCGGGCGGCCACGGCCCTTGGCAGGCGGCGAGCAGTCCGGCGAACCGAGCGTCCACTGTGGACTCCTGGTCGATGACGTCGATGGCCAGGTCGACCGGCAGCGCGGCCACCAGCTCGGGGGTCGGCCTGGCCAGCGCGAGCGCGACCAGCCACCGCTCGTCGCGCTGGCGCAACGCGGCCCTGGTCCAGCCGACGACCAGCGCGGAGTCCGCGGTCGCCAGCCCGGTCGGCACCTGGCCGAGCGGGGCCGCGCCGAGCATCTGGATCAGCCAGGAGGCCGTGCGCCCGTGACCGTGCTCGCGTTGGTCGGTGATGCCGTCCCGGGTGGCGGCCGCGTCCAGCTCGTCCGGCGGCTCGAGGTCGCGGACCCGGTCGGCCATCCGCTTGGCCCGCCGCGAGTTCGGCAGCCGGTCGAGTGCCGCCGCGGCCGCCGCCCGCACGGTCACCGCCCGATCGTCCAACGCGGACTCGAGAAACGGTTCGTCCTCATCGGACAGTCCGATGAGGAGCGCGTCGACCATGCCGGCGCGGCCGGCCGCCGGTTCGGTGTCCCAAGTGGACTCGACGAGCGCGCGGGCCGCCGCTGGATCGGTGCGCCGCACCGCGACCAGCACCGCGAGCCGCTGTGGCCAGCTGCCGGTGGCGAACCGTTCCGCCGCGTCGCCGCGGTCGGCGGGCGCGGCCCAGGCCCAGCGCTGGTTGTGCCTGGCGAGCCAGGCGCCCCTCGGCCCGGCGACCTCGGCGACCGGCGCCCGCAGGTCACGGGCGCTGGAAGCCTGCTGGAGCAACACGACGACCAACCTGGCCGGTGGCCGCTGGCCGGCAAGCGCGCAGGTCCGCAACCAGTGCGCGATGAGCAGCTCGTTGCCCCCGTCGACGCGGATGTCCCTGCTCAGCAACAGTTCCAGCACCTGGGCGGCGGCCGGCGAGCAGACCGGCCGGTCGTCCGGCGCGGCCGGCGGGACGGGTTCACCGCGCCAGGCTGGCGGCGTCCAGCCGGCGCGCCGATAGGCGCCCAACGTGGCCGCCGCGGCCAGCACGACCGCCTCCGGCTCGTCGGCGCCCAACTGAGGCGCGCCGTCGAGCACACCGGCGAACACGTCGCCTGGCAGGCCGCGGCGGCCGGTGCCGACCATGGCCGTGCTGAGCAGGCCGTCCCAGTTCACAGTGAGACCAACTCGCCGTCGACGGTGACACTGCACGGGTGGAGCCGGTGGCCGATCCACTCGCCGAACAGGTCGACCGGGTGGCCGCCGCTGAGCGCGAGCAGCGGCCACGGGTCGAACTCCCGCGCCAGCGACACCGTGGTCCCGTCCCGGTCGACCAGCAGCGTGTTCTCCCCGCCGGGAACGACGGTGACCGCGCCGAGCGCCATCGGGATCCGGTCCAGCCACGGGTTGCCCGCCTGCCAGGTGGCCGCGAGGTCCAGCGCGCGCAGCACGGTGTCGGTCACCGGCAGCCCGTCGCCGGTGACGGCCGTCTGCTCGCCGGCCAGCAACACCCGGCGGGGCGCGGAGCCGGGATAGAGCGCGAGCTCGCCGTCGAGCACCGACCCGAGCACGTGCGGCACCCGCAGCGAGCCGCCGGCCGCGGCGAAGTCGAGCAGCACCACGGTCTGGCCGGAGTGCTCGCCGTGCAGCCAGGTGCGCTGGGAGAGCAGCCGCTCGTCCTCGTCCTGGCGCAGGCCCATGACCCACCAGCGGTCGCGCACCCGTTCCCCGGCGAGCACCTCCTCGGCGCGGCGCGGCCAGCCGAGCACCGCCCGCAGGTCGCCCATGGTGGCCGGCGGAAGGGTGGCCCGCCCGCGCCACGCACGGACCGCCAGGTACCAGCGGCCGAGGTGGGCCAGCAGGTGTTGGGCCCAGTCGGCCCGGACGTGCACCGCGCTGCCCATCGCCCGCACCCGCTCGGCCAGGCCGGGCACCTGCGCGTCCACCAGCCGGGCCGCGGCGGTCTCCCAGAACCCACTCGGCTGCGCCCGGACCCCCGCGAGCCCCTGGCGGACCAGGTCGAACAGCCACCGCTCGAACTCGTCGAGCCCGGCGGACATCAGGCTCTCCCGCTCGGCGATCCGGCGGGCGCGGGCCTCCTGGTCCGGCTCGCCACCGGTGCCGCGCCGGTCGCCGGCGGCCCGCCGGTCGGCCCACGCGGCGGCGAAGTCGGCCGCCGAGTCGAGGTCGGCGACCGAGCCGTCGCCGCCCGCCCACAGCAACAACAGGGCCACCCCGTGTTTGCAGGGGAACTTGCGGCTCGGGCAGGTGCAGCGGAACGCGGGCTCGTTCAGGTCGACGGTGACCTGGTAGGGGTCGCGGGCGCTGCCCTGGCACTTGCCCCAGACCAGCGAGTCGTTGCTGCCGAGCGCCGACCAGCGGCCGGGCCTGGCCAGCGACCGGGCGGCCCGCGCGGACCCGGCGTCCGGCGCGAGCCCGAGCACCCGCTCCGTGGTCCACCGCGCACTCACGCGCGTACCTCCCTGATCGTCGTCACCGGCCGCCAACAGTAGTAGTCGGCACCGACAGTCCCCGCGCTCGTCGGCGGCCCGCCCGCGGTTGACCAAGCCGGTCCCACGGGGTGAGGTAGGCCCCATGGCGGCCAGCAAGAGCACCGAGTCCCGGGACGGCGTCCCGCTGACCAACCTCGACCAGGAGCTGTTCGACGGCGCGGGCGCGACCAAGCGCGATCTGGTCGACTATCTGGACGCGGTGCGTGAGCGCGTCCTGCCCGGCCTGCGCGACCGTCCGCTCTCGGTGATCCGCGTGCGCCCCGGCCAGGAGCCGTTCATGCAGAAGAACGTGCCGAAGTACACCCCGGACTGGATTCGCACGCTCGACGTGTGGGCCGAGGCCTCGCGCCGCAACGTCTCCTACGCCCTGTGCGACGACCGCGCCACCCTGGTCTGGTTCGCCAACCAGCGGGCCGTGGAGTACCACACCACCCTCTACCAGGCCGCGAACATGTACCACCCGACCCACCTGGTGCTCGACCTCGACCCGCCGGACGACCACCCCGACAATCACTCGGGCAGCGGCTTCCAGGCCGCCGTGGCCGCGGCCAAGCTCGTGCGCCAGGCGCTGGTCGAGCTGAACCTGGACGGCGCGCTGAAGACCAGCGGCGCCAAGGGCGTGCACGTGTTCGTCCCGGTGGTCTCGACCACCGACCCGGACGACGCGGCGGCGGCCACCAGGGCGATCGCCGCCCGCGCGGCCCGGCTGGACCCCGGCGTCGCCACCACCGCGTACATCAAGACCGAACGCGACGGCAAGGTCTTCGTCGACTCGACCAGGGCGCACGGCGCGACGGTGATCGCCGCCTACAGCCCGCGCCTGCGTCCCGGCGTCCCGGTCTCGTTCCCGGTGAGCTGGGCCGACGCCGACGACGTGCTGCCCCGCGACTTCACCATTCACAACGCCGCCGGCCTGGTCGCCGACACCGACCCGTGGGCGGCGGCGCTGCCCGAGCCCCAGCACCTGAGCGCCGACCTGGTGGCCGAGGGCCATGAGATCCCGGTCGCCAGGGTGGTCGCCATGCACGAGGGCAAGCGCCGCAAGCGGGCCGCCGAGCGGGCCAAGGGCGACGGGTAGTCCACTGCCCTGAATGCCTCATTCGAGACGTTGAACGTCGTCAATGCCTCATTCGGGGCATCGCGGCTGGCGCCACCAGCGAAGCGTCTCTTGGTAACTAGTCCGTCCGGCCCAGTTGGCGTACTGCCAACGCCGTAATCGGCGGTCGCTGTACGAACGTCATTGTTCGGACAGTGGATAACGCATCTCGCTGGTTCACCCGCCCGGCCGATCGGCGATCGGCCGGGCGGCCCTGTCGGTGCGCCCGAACAGCCGGTACCCGTCAGACGAGTGCGCCGAAGGGCGAGCACGGAGAGTTATCACTCAACCGGGTAACGAACGACCATCGCGGCCCGTCAGGAGCCTGCGGTGTCCACTTGGGACAGGCGTTTTCCGGTCGCTGAGAGCCGATCTCCCGCAACGGGGTGTGGACACCCGTCGAGGGCTTTGATTACATGTCCCGAGTCGCCAAGCGCAGCAAGCAACGCACCTGCTCGTGACGAGAAACCGTTGGGACACAATGACGACCCGAGCCAGACAACTGCTCCAACGCTCCCGCGACCTGTTTGAGCGCTCCCGGGTCGCGGCCGTCCAACTCCTCGATCCACCCCGCGCGCAGACCCGTGGCCAGACCACCACCCTGCCGAGGGTGATCGAGGGTTCGCCCGCGACGATGGTCCATCAGGAACCCGAGGGCGCGGTCGTCGACATCTGCGCCAGCATCGCGCTGCGTGATCTCAACCTGGTCGACTCGCTGCTCGCGCTCCTGGAGCAACTGGAGGAGAACGAGGCCGACCCCGAGCGCCTCGCCGAGCTGTACAAGCTCGACCACCTGGCCGCCAGGCTGCGCCGCAACGCCGAGAACCTCCGCGTGCTCGCCGGCCGCGACGCCAACGAGGCGCACGCGGAGTCCGCGTCCATCGTGGACGTCATCCGCGCGGCGATGTCCTCCATCGACGGCTACTCCCGGGTCTCCATCGGCCGGGTGCTCGCCCTCGGGGTCACCGGCATCGCCGCCGACGACCTCGGCCGGCTGCTCGCCGAGCTGCTCGACAACGCGGCCAAACAGTCCCCACCGGACACCGCGGTCCGGGTCAGCGCCCACCTCACCGACTCGGGCAGCGTGCTGCTGCGCATCGAGGACGACGGCATCGGCCTGCCGGTCGAACGGGTCGCCGAGCTGAACAGCCGGCTGTCCGACGCGCCGACGCTGACCGACGACTCCGTGCGGCACATGGGACTGGCCGTGGTCCGCCGCCTCGCCGCCCGCCACGACATGCGCGTCCAGCTCGACCGCCGCGCACCCCACGGCACCACCGCGACCGTGCTGCTGCCCGCCGCCCTGCTGTGCGAGCTGCCGGACGCGTCCTGGTCCGGCGCGCAGACCGTGACCGCCGCCGCGGTGACCGACCCGACCGCCAACGGCCCGGCCCCGTTCACGCCCGCTCCCCGCCGCCCGTCCGCGCCGAGGCACCGGGCCGGCGGCGCCGCCCCCGACCTGCCACGGCGCGGGGGCACGGCCACCCGGCCCCGCCCCCGCCAACAGGAGCCTGGCGAGGGCGGGCAGACCCTCAACGGCCTGCCCCGCCGGGTACCGCGCAGCATCAAACACCCCGACAACAACAACGGCGACGGGTCCGGCCAGTCCGCGCCACCAGAACCGCTACCACCGGACGGTCTGCTCAACGGCCACGACAAGCTGCTCGCCGACCTCGACGCGTTCACCGCGGGCGAGACGGCGGCCAGGGCCGAGGCGGACGACACCCGCTGGCCGGGGGCCCAGGACACGCCGCCAGAGGGAACGACACCGTGACCGCAGCGAACCACCAGTCCGCCACCGACATCACCTGGCTGCTCAACGACTTCGTCGACAAGGTGCACGGCGTGTCGCACGCCATGATCACCTCGTCGGACGGCTTCCCGTTGACCGCGTCGACCGCCGTGCGGCCCGACGACGCCGAGCAGCTCGCGGCCATCGCGAGCGGGCTGCTCAGCCTCGCCGGCAGCAGCGCCGCCCTGTACGGCAAGGGAAACTGCGAGCAGATCATCATCCGGCTGACCCGGGGGTACTTCCTGTTCATGGGCATCGGCACCGGCGCCGGACTGGCCGTGCTCACCGGTCCGGAGTGCGACATGCGCGTCGTCGCCTACGAGATGACCCAGTTCGTCACCAACGCCGGGCACGCGCTGACCCCCGAGCTGCGCGCCGACCTGCGACGGGTGCTGACCGCGCGCCGGCCCCAGACATGACCGGCCCCGCCAAGGACGTGATGACGGTGTCCCGTGACGACCTACGCGACGGCGCACCGCCGCGGATGCGGAGCAAGCGGATCCGGCCGTACGCGCTCACCGGCGGGCGCACCAGGACCCGACACCACCTGCTCGTCGAGACGCTGATCTCGGTGCCGGAGTTCGACCCGGTGCTCGCCGAGTCGCTGATGCCGGAGTCGAGACTGCTCTACACCAGGGCCCGGCTGCGGATGTCGATCGCCGAGCTGTCGGCCAACCTCGACCTCCCGCTCGGCGTGATCCGCGTGCTGATCAGCGACCTCGCCGGGCAGAACGCCGTGTACGTCCACCCGACCGCCTACACCTACCAGAACAGTCCGCGAGTGCTGGAGAGGATCCTCGATGGTCTCAAGCAGCTCCCCGTTTGAGTCGGGTCTGCTGACGATATCCGCGAAGATCGTCGTCGCCGGTGGGTTCGGGGTGGGTAAGACTACCCTGGTCAACTCGGTCTCCGAGGTGAAACCACTGAACACCGACGCGTGGATGACCGAGGCCAGCGAGGGCGTCGACGACCTGCCACCGGGCACCGGCAAGTCGACGACCACGGTGGCCATGGACTTCGGCCGGATCACCCTGCACCAGGACCTGCTGCTCTACCTGTTCGGCACCCCTGGCCAGGCCAGGTTCTGGTTCCTGTGGGACGACCTGTCCCGCGGCGCGCTCGGCGCGGTGGTGCTGGTCGACACGAACCGGATCGACCAGTCCTTCGCGGCGGTGAACTACTTCGAGAACGACTCGGTCCTGCCGTTCATCGTGGCGGTCAACTGTTTCGACGGTAAGCCGCGACACGGCCTCGACGAGGTCCGGGAAGCGTTGGCCCTCACCGACTCCGTCCCGTTGGTCGAGTGCGACGCCCGCAGCCGCGCGTCGGCGATCAACGTGCTGCAGGAGGTCGTCACCCACTCGCTGTCCCAGGCCAGCGTGGCCGTGCCGGGATAGCCGACGCCGCCATCGTCCCCCGTAGCCACCGCTTCGTGAAGGAACCAGATGCGCAAGGTGCTGATCGTCGGGGCGGGCCAGTCTGGCCTGCAGCTCGCGCTGACCCTCCTCGAGTACGAGTACGACGTGACGGTGATGTCCGCCAGAACGCCGGAGGAGATCCGAAACGGCCGGGTGATGTCCACCCAGGGCATGTTCCACCCCGCACTGCGGCACGAGCGCGACCACGGGCTGAACCTGTGGGACGACGAGGTGATCCCCTTCGAGGGCCTCGGGGTCTCGATCGCCGCCCCGGACGGGACAAGGGCGCTGGACTGGGTGTCCAAAATGGACGCTCAGGGGATGTCGATCGACCAGCGGGTGAAGATGGCCGGTTGGCTGGAGCTGTTCGAGGATCGCGGCGGCCGGCTGGTGATCCACGGGGTGACCACCGCCGACCTGAACGCGCTGGCCGGGATGTACGACCTGACGGTGATCGCCGCCGGCAAGGGCGAGCTGGTGCAGCTGTTCGACCGGGACCAGGACAAGTCGCCGTTCACCTCGCCGCAGCGGGCGCTGTCGCTGGCCTACGCCAACGGCGTGCGGCGTCGGCCGGAGCACCCGGAGTTCGCCGCGGTGCGGTTCAACATCGTCCCCGGCGTCGGCGAGCTGTTCATGATCCCGTGCCTCACGGTGACCGGGAACTGCGACATCCTGTTCTTCGAGGGGATCCCCGGCGGTCCGCTGGACGTGTTCGGCGACCGCCCGTCGCCGAACGAGACGCTGCGCCGGATCCTGGAGCTGATGCGCGTCTACGTGCCGTGGGAGTACGAGCGCGCCCGCGGCGCCACGCTGACCGACCAGGGCGGCGCGCTGGTCGGCGGCTACACGCCGGTGGTCCGCCGGCCGGTGGGGGAGCTGCCCTCCGGCCGGGTGGTGCTCGGCATGGCCGACGTGGTCGTGGCCAACGACCCGATCACCGGCCAGGGCTCGAACAACGCCAGCCACTGCGCGCAGCTGTACCTGGAGGAGATCGTGGCGCGCGGGGACGCGCCGTTCGACCGGGAGTGGATGACGGCCACGTTCGCGAAGTACTGGAACTACGCCCAACACGTCACCCGCTGGACGAACGCGATGCTCGCGCCGCCGCCGACGCACGTGCTGGACATCATCGGCGCGGCCGGTCAACTGCCGGTGGTGGCCCGCCGGTTCGCCAACGGCTTCGCCGACCCGACCGACTTCCAGCACTGGTTCCTCGACCCGGAACGGGCCATGGCCTACCTGCGCAGCGTGTCCACCCCGGCCCAGACATAAACGCGCCCAGACATAAACGCGCCCGGAGCGTGGACGGACACACTCCGGGCGCTTCTCCCGGCAGGCGGTAGTCCGTGCCACTGGAGCAGCACGTACAAGCCGGGCGAGATCGTGGTTATCAATGACATGGTCCGACATCGACCAACCCACCATTTCACCCGTCCGAATCGATTCGCAAGACCCGCACCGGGTGATTCTGCCGACCATGTGATAGCCGCCAGTTATCGTTGCTCGCCACCACCTCGAGTCGACCTCGGGAGTAGGCCGGGTGTCTCCTCGAGGATGACGCCGCCGGCCGGCCGGTGCGGCATGATCTTGGGCGATGCCCTTCTACCACGTGCCACTGTCCGTCGCGCTGAGCCTGTTGCACTGGTTCTTCTGGTGGCGGGTGGTCAAGCCGAGCATGGCGCCGGGACCGCGCAGGCGCGCCGTCACCGTGCTGTTGATCGTCGGCGACGCGTTCATGGTGGCCACCCTGCTGGCCACCACCAGACTGCCGCGCGAGTGGTCCGGGCTGTACTCCTGGCCCGGCTACATCTGGTTCGGCCTGTTCTACTACCTGATCATCGCCACGCTGGTGCTGGAGCTGCCGAGGTTCGCGCTGCGATGGTGGATCAAGAAGGACCCCCGGCCAGCGGACGGCCAGGGGATCTCCCGGCGGACGTTCGTGGCCAGGTCGGTCGGCACGGTCGCCGGCCTGACCTCGCTCGGCGCGGTGGGCTACGGCATGCCGGTCGCGCTCGGTGACCCCGAGCTGAAGACCGTGCCGATCCGGTTGCCCCGACTGGACTCGCGGGCCGCCGGCTGCCGGATCGCGCTGGTCAGCGACATCCACCTGGGTGCGTTGCTCGGCCGGTCGTTCACCGAGCGGGTGGTGGAGCTGGTCAACTCGGCGCGCCCGGACCTGGTGGCCATCGCCGGGGACCTGGTGGACGGCCGGGTCGAGCACCTCGCCGAGGCCGCCGAGCCGCTGCGCGACCTGCGCAGCACCCACGGCACGTTCTTCGTCACCGGCAACCACGAGTACTACTACAGGTACGAGGAGTGGATCGACTACGTCCGCACGCTGGGCATCACCACGCTGCTCAACGAGCGCACGACGATCGACCACAACGGCGGACAGTTCGAGCTGGCCGGCCTCATCGACCCGAACTCGACGGTGGAGGGCATCGAGCCCGGCCCGGACCTGCCCAGAACCCTCGACGGCTGGGACCGCGAACGGGCCATGGTGATGCTGTCCCACCAACCGGCCCCGATCGAGGAGGTGGCCGCCGAGGGCGTCGACCTCCAGCTGTCCGGCCACACCCACGGCGGCCAGATCGCCCCGTTCAACTTCCTGGTCAAGGCCCTGGAAGGCACGGTGGCCGGCCTCTCCCGCCACGGCGACACCCAGCTCTACATCACCCGAGGCGCCGGCTTCTGGGGCCCACCGGTCCGCGTCGGCGCCCCACCCGACATCACCATCATCGAACTGACCACCTGACGGCCCAACTGCCCTGAATGACCCATTCGGGACGTTGAACGTCGCCAATGACTCATTCAGGGCAGCGCGGGTCAGCCGCCGTTGTACGGGCGGTAGGCCGGGGTGGGGTGCACCCGCCTGCTCGCCGGCACGGTGACCTCGTCGGCCGCGCGGAGCAGCGCGGCACCGATCGCCTGCCGGGCACGCAGCGCGGGGTGGGTCGCGCCGAAGTCGGCGTCGTTGACCGCGGCGTCGCCGCGGAAGGGCCCGGTGGCGAACATCGAGTAGATCGCCCCGGCCGCACCGGACTCGTCGAACACCACGCCCGCCTCGTGCCGGTCGGCGTTGAACCAGCCGGCCTTGGTGGCCACTCGCAGGCGCTCGGTGGTCCGCAGGTTCAGGCGAACGCCGTCGGTGAACGCGGCCGTCGCCCGCAGCGCGCCAAGCAGGTACTCGGTCGACGACGCGGACAGCAGCTCACCGGCGACCAGCGTGCGCAGCAGCGTGTGGGTCTCCCTCGGCGTGGTGGTGCCGAGGAAGAACCGGTTCGGGTTCGTCACCGGGACCACCTGGGTGTGGGTGAAACCCTTGCCGCGCAGGATCTCGTTCAGCTCGAGGGCCGGGCACACCAGCCCGCACAGGCGGACCGCGGTGTTGTCCGACACGGTCAGCAGGTTGGCCATCGCGTGGCCGATGGTCACCGAGCTCGGGTAGGCCCGGTCGAGCGCGAAGATGCCGTCGGTGTCCTGGATGACGATGTCCGAGGTGACCTCGACCAGCTGGTCGAGGGTCAGCAGACCACGGTCGACCTTGTCCAGCACCGCGGTGGCCACGGCGATCTTGTTGACGCTCTGGGCGTCCACGACGGTGTCGGCGCCCTCCTCGACGGCCACGTCGGGGCCGACGGTGATCAGCGAGGACCACACGCCCTGCGCGTAGGCCACTTCCCTGGCGTAGACGTGGGCGGCGCGGCCGAGGGGCGTCCGGTCGGCCGCTTTCCTCGGGGCCTCCTGCTGAGCGGTCGCGGCACTGCTGGTGCCGAGTACGGTGCCCGCGGCGGCGACGGTTCCGAGACCTAACGCGGTCCGGCGATTGACGTTGAGATTCACGCGAAGATCCAAGCAGTGCGTGTGCAAACGGTCAACTCTCGCGGCCACGCCGGGGCACGGTGACGCGCAGCACGCTGTCCTCGCCGATCCGGCGCACCTCGGGGTGCTCGGTCTCGTTGCCCCAGTGGCCGCCTTCGCCGAGGTAGCGGAACCGTACGTCGGTGCCTTCCGGCACGGTGACCGACACCGACCTGGTGCCGTTGCTGCGTTGTCGCAGCTCGTGCGCGCCGGGACGCCAGTCGTTGAAGTCGCCGACGACGCTCACCCGGCCGTCCGGGACGTCTGGCCGCAGGACGAACGTGAGGCGAACTCCACCCGCCTGGTCGCGGTCGATCCGAATCATGGCGTGCCCAGCTCCCCTCCACTGTGGATTTTCACGCACAGGATGGCGTAACCGACACCGGCCCGCGATTCGGCGCGCGCGCCTGTTGAATGGGGGCCATGGATCTTCGCGTGATGATCGAGCCCCAGGAAGGGGCCAGCTATGACACCCAGCTCCGGCTGGCCAAAGCCGCCGAGGACCTGGCCTACGGCGGGTTCTTCCGCTCCGACCACTACCTGGCGATGGGTGGCGACGGCCTGCCCGGCCCGACCGACGCCTGGGTGACGCTGGGCGGGTTGGCCAGGGAGACCTCCCGGATCCGGCTCGGCACATTGTTGACCGCTGGCACGTTCCGGCCACCGGGGGTGCTCGCGATCCAGGTCGCCCAGGTCGACCAGATGTCCGGCGGGCGGATCGAGCTCGGTCTCGGCGCCGGGTGGTTCGCCGCCGAGCACACCGCCTACGGCATCCCGTTCCCGGCCGCCCGGCTCGGTAGGCTGGCCGAACAGCTGGAGATCGTGACCGGGCTGCTGGCCACGCCGGTCGGGTCGCGCTACAACTTCGCCGGCGAGTACTACACGCTCACCGACAGCCCGGCGCTGCCCAAGCCGGTGCAGTCGCCGGTGCCGGTCATCGTCGGCGGGCTCGGCCCGTCGCGGACCCCGGCGCTGGCGGCGCGGTTCGCCGACGAGTTCAACATCCCGTTCGCCTCGGTGGCCGACAGCGCGGCCCAGTTCGACCGGGTGCGCGCGGCGCTGGCCGAGCGGGGGCGTTCGGCGATGGTGTTCTCCAACGCGCTGGTGGTCTGTGTCGGCAAGGACGACGCGGAGGTGGCCCGGCGCGCGGCCGCGATCGGCCGGGAGGTCGACGAGCTGAAGGCCAACGGCGTCGCCGGCTCGCCCGCCGAGGCGGTGGACAAGCTGGGGCAGTACGCGGCGGCCGGCGCCGACCGGGTGTACCTGCAGGTGCTCGACCTGGACGACCTCGACCACCTCGCGCTGGTCGCGGACGCGGTCCGCCCGCAGCTGTGAGCGGCCACCCGGGGTGGGGCGGGCACCCCGCCCCGGGTGTGGCTCAGAAGCCGACGATCATCTTGCCGGTGTTCTCGCCGCGCAGCATGCCGAGGAAGGCGTCGACCGCGGCGTCCAGCCCACCGTCCACCACGGTCTCCTCGGCCACCAGCTCCCCGGCGGCCAGCCAGCCGCCGACGTCGCGGACCATGTCGGCCGTGCGGTCGGCGTGGTCGCCGACGAGGAAACCCCTGAGGGTCAACCGTTTGCCGACGGCCAGCCCCAGGTTCCTCGGGCCGGGCGGGGGCTGCGCGTCGTTGTACATCGAGATCGCGCCGCACATGGCCACCCGGCCGTTGGTGTTCAGCGCGCCGAGCGCGGCTTCCAGGTGGTCGCCGCCGACGTTGTCGAAGTAGACGTCGATGCCGGCCGGCGCGGCCTCGGTCAGCTGCCGGTAGAGGTTGCCGTCGCGGTAGTTGAACGCCGCGTCGAAGCCCAGCTTCTCCTTCAGCAGCGCCACTTTGTCCGCCGAGCCGGCACTGCCGACCACTCGGCTCGCGCCGAGGAGCCTGGCGATCTGGCCCGCCATGCTGCCCACCGCGCCCGCCGCGCCGGAGACGAAGACCGCGTCGCCCGGCTGGAACTTCGCGATGTCCAGCAGGCCGACGTAGGCGGTCATCCCCGGCATGCCGAGCGCGCCGAGGTACTGCGAGACGGGCACCCCGGCGACCGGCTCCAGCTTCCTCGGCCGGGACACCACGGCGTGCTCGCGCCAGCCGAGCCGGTGCAGCACCAGGTCTCCGGGCACCAGACCGTCCACACGGGACTCGACGACCTCGCCGATCGCGCCGCCGTCGAGCGGCTCACCGAGCTGGAAGGGCGGCGTGTAGGACTTGACGTCGTTCATCCTCGGCCGCATGTACGGGTCGACCGACATGAAGACGTTGCGTACCAGTACCTCCCCGTCGGCCGGCGCCGGGATCTCCCTGGACACCACCGCGAAGTTGGCGGCCGTCGGCCAGCCGTCCGGCCGCGCGGCCAGGTGGATCTCGCGGGTCGTCGGCATCAGACCACCCGCAGCTCGACGTCGATGTTCCCGTTGGTGGCCCTGGAGTACGGGCAGGCCTTGTGCGCGTCGGCGGCCAGCTGCTCGGTGACGCCGCGGTCCAGCGCGGGTGCGGCGATCTCCAGCACGACCGCGATGCCGTAGGCGTCGTCGGTGCGGTCCAGGCTCACCTGCGCGGTCACCGAGGAGCCGGCCAGGTCGAGCTTGTCGCGGCGGCCGACGCCGAGCATGGCGCTGTGGAAGCAGGCGCTGTAGCCGGCGGCGAACAGCTGCTCGGGGTTGGTGCCGGTGCCCCCGGCGCCGCCCATGCTCGCCGGGATGCTCAGGTCCTGGACCAGCACGCCGTCGTCGGACTCGACGTGGCCGCCTCGTCCGGTGCCGGTCGAGGTCGCCCTCGCGGTGTACAGCGTGGTCATATCGATCCCTTCTCGTTCTCGTCAGGTTCGAGCCGTTGGTCGCTGATGGTCTCGGTCAGGCGTTGCAGGCCGCCGCGCAGTGATTCCAGTTCCTCGCCGCGCAGTCCGGTCGCACCCGCGATCTTGCGGGGTACCGAGCCGGCCCGCGAGCGCAGCGCGGCGCCGGCCTCGGTCAGGTCGATCTCGACGGTGCGCTCGTCGGCGGTGGAGCGGGTCCTGGTCACCAGCCCGGCGGCCGCCAGGCGTTTGAGCAGCGGCGAAAGCGTGCCGGAGGCCAGCTCCAGCCGGTCGCCGAGTTCCTTGACGGTGGTCGGCCCGTGTTCCCACAACACGAGCATCACCAGGTACTGCGGGTAGGTCAGGCCGAGCGCGTCCAGCAGCGGCCGGTAGAGCTGGGTGACGGCTCTGGACGCGGCGTAGAGCGCGAAGCACACCTGCCGTTCCAGTCGCAGCTCGTCGGCCATGGGGCCACCCTACCCCGATTCAGTTGTGCACAACTGAATTGTGCGCACAGGAGAGAAGTGATAACGATCTCCCACCCCTGACTTGGCAACTTAGGAAAGCCTTCCTTAACGTACGCGTGTGGTCCCCAGCCAACGTCCCGGTGACAGCGTCACCGCACACGACGTGCATGTCGCCTACGGGAAGGACGTCGTCGTGCACGCCGCGTCGCTGTCCTTCGACGCGGGCACGGTCACCGCGCTGATCGGGCCCAACGGCAGCGGCAAGTCCACCCTGCTGCGGGCGGTCGCCAGGCTGCACCCGCCCCGGTCGGGTTCGGTGACCTTCGCCGACGGCGCCGACCTGCGCCTGCTCGGCAGCCGCGACCTCGCCCGGCGGATCGCCATGCTCTCCCAGCACCGCGCCGCGCCCGGCGGGCTGAGCGTGCGCGAGCTGGTCGAGTTCGGCCGCCACCCGCACCGCTCCCGCTGGGGCGGGCGCGACCCGGACGGCCCGGCCGCGATCGCGCGCGCCTTCGAGCTGACCGGGCTCACCGAGCTGGCCGACCGGCCGGTGCAGGCGCTGTCCGGCGGCCAGGTGCAACGGGTCTGGCTGGCCAGCTGTCTTGCCCAGCAGACCGGCCTGCTGCTGCTCGACGAGCCGACCAACCACCTCGACCTGCGATTCCAGGTGGAGATCCTCGACGTCGTGCGCCACCTCGCGGACACCGAGGGCGTCGGCATCGGGCTCGTGCTGCACGACCTCGATCAGGCGGCCGCGGTCGCCGACCGGGTGCTGCTGCTGGAGGCCGGCCGGGTGACCGCCGACGGCCCGCCAGCCGACGTGCTCACCGCCGAGAACCTCAGCCGCGCCTTCGGCATCCGGGTCGACGTGCACCTGGACCCGGCCGACGGCCGCATCCACACCCGCGCGGTCGGCCGCTACAACGACGCGGCGCTGCGCGCCCGCTGAATCACAGGAGAAACCCAATGCGCAAGCTCATCGGCCTCTGCCTGGCCGCCGTCCTGGCGACCGCGGCCTGCGGCACCACCGAGGACCCGAACGCCGCCGGAGACCAGCCAAAGGCCGGGTCCGGGGAGAAGATCACCGTCACCGACTCCCGGGACAAGGAGATCGTGCTCGACGGCCCGGCCGAACGGATCGCGGTCACCGAGTGGAACGCCGTCGAGCACCTGGTGGCCCTGGGCGTGATGCCGGTGGGTGTGTCCGACATCGAGGGCTACGGCCAGTGGGTGAGCGCCGAGCCGCTCGACGACACGCCGACCGACCTCGGCACCCGGGGCGAGCCGAGCATGGACACCCTCGCCGGGCTGAACGTCGACCTGGTCGTGGTCACCGACTCGCTGGTCGAGGGCGCGCTGGCCGAGATCGAGAAGGACACCCCGGTGATCGTGCTGGAGGGTGGGGACGCCAAGGACAGCATCGGCGAGATGTGGCGCAACGTCGACGTCCTGGCCAAGGCGACCGGCACCGAGGACCGCGCGGCGCAGCTGCGCACCGAGTTCGAGGACAAGCTCGCCGAGGGCAGGGCCGCGGTCGCCGAGGCGGGCGCCGACGGCACCAAGGTCGCCTTCTCCGACGCCTACGTGGACACCGGCTCGGTCAGCATCCGGCCCTTCGCCAAGGGCTCGCTGGTCGCCGACGTGCTCGCCGAGCTCGGCCTGGAGAACGCGTGGCCGATGGCCGGCGACGAGGTCTACGGCCTGGCCGACGCCGATGTCGAGGGACTGACCGTGCTGCCGGCCGACGTCCAGTTCTGGTACATCGCCAACGACGCCTTCGGCGACCCGTACACCGAGGAGCTGGCCGACAACGCGATCTGGAAGAACCTGCCGTTCGTGAAGAACGGCCAGGTGCACCGCTTCCCGGACTCGCTGTGGATGTTCGGCGGCCCGAGCTCGATGGCCCAGGTGATCGACGCCGCCGTCGACGCGGTCAGCTGACCCGCCACCGATGACCAGCCACCGATGACCGCCGTGCTCACCCCGACCCAGGAGCAGGAGCAGCCGCCAGCTCCCGCGCCCGCCCGGCCGGCGCGGCTGGTGGGGCTGGTCGTGGTCCTGCTCGGGATCGGGGTGGCGCTCGCGCTGGTCCACCTCACCCAGGGCACCTCGGCCGTCGGTCCCGGCGACGTGCTGGACATGCTGTTCGGCGGCCAGCACGACGGCACGGTCGACGTGATCGTCGAGGCGCGGCTGCCGAGGCTGCTCGCGGCGGTCGTGGTCGGGGCGGCGCTCGCGCTGTCCGGGGCGGTGCTGCAGTCGGTCTCGCGCAACATCATCGCCTCGCCGGACACCCTCGCGGTGAACGCCGGGGCACACCTGGCGATCGTCGTGGTCGCGGCGTTCGGCGTGTCGCTGCCGATGCTCGGCGCCGCCGGGGTCGCCTTCCTCGGCGGGCTGGGCGCGGCCGCCCTGGTGCTGCTGCTCTCCGGCGCGGGCGGCACCGGGTCGGCCAGGCTGGTGCTGGCCGGCACGGCGATCGCGCTGATGCTGTTCGCGCTCACCACGACCGTGCTGCTGCTGTTCTCCCAGGAGACGCGCGGGCTGTTCGCCTGGGGTGAGGGCTCGCTCGACCAGAACGGGATCGCCGGGGTGACCACCTTCGCGCCGGTGGTCGGCATCGTGCTGGTGGCGTTGCTGGTCATGGCCCGCCGGATGGACCTGGTGTACATCGGCGACGACCACGCGCGGGCGCTGGGCGTCCCGGTCACCAGGGTGCGCGTGACCGCGGTGGTGCTCGCGGTGCTGCTCGCCGCGGCCGCGGTGGTGCTCACCGGGCCGATCGGGTTCGTCGGCCTGGCCGCGCCCGCGCTGGTCCGGTTGCTCGCCGGCGCGGTGCCCCGGCTGCACCGGCACGCGGTGCTGCTGCCGGTGTCGGCGATCACCGGGGTGGTGGTGCTGATCGGCGCGGACGTGCTGCTGCGCGCGCTGATCGGCTCGCAGGCCGCGCTCGAGGTGCCGACCGGGGTGGTGACCTCGATGCTCGGCGCGATCTTCCTGATCGCGCTGGCCAGGACGCTGCGGGTGTCCGGCTCGACTGGTGAGCCGCCGGCCGCGGGCGCGCGGGCGGGCACCAGCCGGGTGCGCTACCTGGTGCTGTTGGGCGTGCTGGTCGTGGTGGCGGTCGGCGTGGTGGTCACCGGCGTGCTGGTCGGCGACGCGAAGCTGCTGCTCGGCGACCTGGTCAACTGGATCAGCGGCCAGGCGGGCCCGATCGTGTCCGGCGTGATGGACAACCGGCTGCCCCGAGTGCTGGCCGCGGTGCTGGCCGGCGCGTCCCTGGCGCTGGCCGGCGCGGTGATCCAGAACGTGAGCCGCAACCCGCTGGCCGAACCGAGCATCATCGGCGTGACCGGCGGCGCCGGCCTCGGCGCGGTCCTGATGATCACGCTCGTGCCGATCTCCGGGTTCTGGCTGCAGGCGGGCGCGGCCGGCGTCGGCGCCGCGCTGGTGGCGGTGCTGGTGTTCACCGCGGCCGCCCGCCGCGGCTTCGCCAGCGACAACCTGGTGCTGATCGGCTTCGGCGCGGCGGCCGGGACGAACGCGCTGGTGGCCATGCTGATCACGCTGACCGACCCGTGGAACGAGTCCAAGGCGCTGACCTGGATGTCCGGCTCGACCTACGGCCGCACCTTCGAGCACCTGACGCCGATGTTCGTCGCCATCCTGATCATCGTCCCGGTGCTGTGGTACCTGCGCGGCACGCTGGACCTGCTGTCGTTGGACGACGAGACGCCCCGGCTGCTCGGCGTCCAGGTGCCGCGCGCCCGGCTGGTCCTGCTGGTGGCGGCCGTGGTGCTCACCGGTGCGGCGGTGGCCGGCATCGGGGTGGTCGGCTTCGTCGGGCTGGTCGCGCCGCACGCGGCCAGGGCGCTGGTCGGCCGCCGGTCGGCCAGGGTGCTGCCGGTGGCCGCGCTGCTCGGCGCGACGCTGGTGTGTGTCGCCGACCTGATCGGCCGCTCGGTGATCGCGCCGGCGCAGCTGCCGGCCGGGCTGGTCACCGCGATCGTGGGGACGCCGTACTTCCTCTGGCTGCTCTACCGCGCCCGCGCCTGACCAGGACCAGGACCAGCCCGAGCCACGTCGCGCCGAGCAGCCAGCCGGCGAGCACGTCGGTCGGCCAGTGCACCCCGAGGTAGACCCGGCTCAGGCCGACCGCGCCGATCAGCAGCACCCCGGCCACGACCGCCACGGCGCGCGCCGGCGGGGTCGGCAGGTGCCGCGTGGCCAGCACGATCAGCGCGCCGAGCACCGCCATCGACACCAGCGAATGGCCAGACGGGTAGGACCAGCTGTGCACCGCCACCAGATGGCCCTGTGCCGGCCGGGGGCGTTCGATGACGACCTTGAGCAGCGGTCCGAGCAGCAGCACGCCCAGCGTCGTCCCGCCGAGCAGCAGCGCGTCCGACCGGTGGCCGCGCAGCGCGAGCACCACCGTGAGCACGACGGCCACCGGGGTGAGCACCAGCGAGCTGCCGAGCACGCTGGCCGTGGTGAACACCTGGTCCAGCGCGCCGGAGCGCCAGTCGATCACCCACGCGCGCCAGGTCGGGTCCACCCGCAGCCACGGCAGGAACGCGGTCACCGCGACCACCCCGAGCAGCAGCAGGCCCAGGAGCACGACCCTGGTGGTCGCGCGTTCGGGCGCGGGCGCGGTCATGGCTCCACGCTAAGCGATGCGCGCCCGGTCAGCCGATCCGCACGGCGAGGGTGGCGTCGATGGGGTTGAGGTCGGGCACGAGCGGGGAGTCGGTGCGCCACCAGCGGAACGCGGACACCTCGTCGTTGACCACCAGCGTGGGCGGCGCGTGCAGGGTGGTGGCGTAGATGGCGCCCCGCTGCCGGCGGGCCGGGTTGGCCAGGGCGAAGTCGGCCACCGCGCGGAACTCCAGCGGCGCGCCGGCGATGCCGGTCTCCTCGGCCAGCTCGCGGACCGCGGCCTCGCGGGCGGTCTCGCCGGGTTCGACGCCGCCGCCGGGCAGCTCCCACTGCTTGCGCCACCGGTCGAACACCAGCAGCACCTCGTTCTCCAGGCGCACCACCACCAGTGAGCAGTCCATACCGTCCACTTCGGACTCATCGGGGAAGTCCATGGCCAGCAACAGGTTCCCCGAGTCGTCACCGGTGAGCGGGGCCATCAGCAGAGGCCGGCGTCGTGGGTGAGCAGGGCGATCTGGGTGCGGTTGCCGAGGTCCAGCTTGGTCAGTATCCGGGTGATGTGCGCCTTCACCGTGGCCACGCTCAGGTGCAGGCTGGCCGCGATCTCGGCGTTGGTGTTGCCAAGACCCACGGCGAGCGCCACCTCGTGCTCGCGGGCGCTGAGCGCGGCGAGCGCGGCGCGGGCCCGGTCGTAGGCGCCGGCCTCGGTGGCCGCCCGGTCCATCAGCCTGCGGGTGATCCTCGGGGACAGGATCGGGTCGCCGGCGGCCACCCGGCGCACCGCGTCGGCGATCTGGGCGGGTGGGGAGTCCTTGAGCAGGAACCCGCTCGCGCCCGCGCGCATGGCGCGCAGCACGTTCTCGTCGGAGTCGAACGTGGTCAGCACGATCACCTCCGGTGGCCGGCTGCGGGCCCGTACCTGCCTGGTCGCCAGGATACCGTTGACCTTCGGCATCCGGATGTCCATCAGCACCACGTCGGTCGGGTGCGCGTCCAGCGCCGCCGGCACCTCCGCGCCGTCGCCGGCCTCACCGACCACCACCAGACCCTCCGCGCCGTCGAGCATCATGGTCAGCCCGGCCCGCACCAGGGCATCATCGTCGACGACAAGAACCCGAATCATCCCGCCTCCCCGGCCTTGAAAGTGTTGGTCGCGTCGGGGGACGGACGATGCTGTCGGGGCACGTACTTGTGGCCGGGTTGCGTCACGTTCCCCTGAGGTCCGGCTGCGAAACCCTTGGGCTGATCTGACCTCGAGGTTGACACACGCGTGCTCATGCTGGCCACGGTAGCCAGGCCGACAACCGGAACTCGGTGGCGGTGGCCAGGTGGTCGAGCCGGCCGCCGGCCAGGCGCACCCGTTCGGTCAGCCCGACCAGCCCGCGGCCGCTGCCCGGGATCGTGGTCGGCTGGTTGGCCGGGGGGAGCGGGTTGCACACGGCGATCCGCAGCTGGTCGCCCGGCTCGCCGGCCAGCTCGATGCGCACCGGCTGGCCGGGCGCGTGTTTGCGGGCGTTGGTCAGCGCCTCCTGCACCACCCGGTAGGCGGTGCGTCCGAGCGTGCCCTCCGGTTCCTCCTGCTGGGCGCGGGTGTCGCGGATCTCGACCGTGGTGCCGATCGCGCGGGACTCGGCCACCAGCACCGGCAGGTCCGCCAGCGCGGGCACCGGCCGGTCGCCCTCGGCCGAGTCCTCGTGCAGCAGGGTGATCACGTCGCGCAGCTCGTCGAGTGCCTGGTGGGTCCCGGCGCGGATCACCCCGGCGGCCTTGGCCAGCGTCTCCGGCGGGTGGTCTGGCCGGTACTCGAGCGCGCCGGCGTAGGTGGCCAGCAGGGACAGCCGGTGGGCGAGCACGTCGTGCATCTCGCGGGCGATCGCGGCCCGCTCGGCGGCCCGCGCCTGCGCGACCCGCCTGCCCTGCTCGGCCTCCGCCCGCTCGGCGCGCTCGCGCAGCGAGGCGATCAGCGCCTCCTTGGTCTGGTTCAGCGCGCCCATCGCGACCAGCGCGGCGTGACAGACGACCGCCAGCACGAGCCACCAGCCGTAGGACAGGCCGGGCATCGGCAGCCACAGGCCGCGCAGCGCGTGCGCCGCGGTGCCGGCCACGGCCACCCCGACGGCGGTCGACAGCGGTTCGCGCCGGGCGACGTGCAGCGTGCCGACCGTCGAGGCCGGTGTGACCGTCGGCGCGACCGCGGCCAGCGCGGCCAGGGCCAGCGAGGTGCGCACCGGCCGGCGGAACAACCACGGCAGCAGCGCGACCCCGGCCACGCCGAACGCCAGCTCGACGGCCAGCAGCCAGCCGCGGGTGCCGGACGCGTACTGTCCGTAGGCCGTGGCCACGACCATCAGCGCCACCACGGTGAGCCCGATGGCGGTGCTGGCCTGAAAACGCCGACCGCAATTCACGAACCGAGCGTACGTCCAGGTCACGGGCCCGCACAGCGACCAAAGTCGACCCCCGGCCCCACCGTGGTCGCGGCCGGCGCAGCCCAGCGGCCGATGTGCCGGCCGGCCGGTCCGGCCGAAGCTCGACGCCATGACCAGCACCGGTGTTCCCGCGTTACTCGCCTCGCTGCGCGGCACAGTGCTCGAGATCGGCCCCGGCGCGGGCGCCAACCTGGCGCACTACCCGGCGGCGGTGCGCTGGATCGGGGTCGAACCGGACCTGGCCAGCCGGTCGCGGGCGCTGGCGGCGGCGAGCAGGCTCGGCCGGCAGGCCAGCGTGCTGCCGGGGGTCGCCGAGCGGTTGGCCTTCCCCGACCACAGCGTCGACGCCGTCGTCGGCACCTACGTGCTCTGCTCGGTCGACGACCAGGCCGCCGCGCTCGCCGAGCTCTACCGGGTGCTGCGGCCCGGCGGCCGGTACGTCTTCGCCGAGCACGTTGCCGCGCCGCCGGGCACCTGGCTGCGCCGGGGACAGCGGGCGGCCGGGCTGCTCGGCAGGCTGGTCGGCGCGCGCTGCCGGCCGGACCGGGACACGCTGGCGGCCATCGAACGGGCAGGCTTCGACGTCGTCGAGCCGCACCACACGGTCCGGCCCGGACCGTTCGGCACCTCGGTGCCGAACATCGCCGGGATCGCCATCAAAGAGGGGAACCTGTCATGAGTACCGCGGTCGAGATCCCGGTGGCCGGCGTCTATCGCCTCGACGCCGCCGCGTCCACGATCTCCTTCACGACCAGACACATGTTCGGGCTCGCCGCCGTGCGCGGGACCTTCGCGCCGAGGGCGGGGCTGATCGAGGTGGCCGACCCGGTGACCGCGTCCACGGTCCGCGCGACGGTCGCCGCGGACAGCGTCGACACCGGGCTCGGGGCGCGCGACCGGATGGTCCGCTCGGCCACCTACCTGGACACCGAGCAGCACCCGGAATTCACCTTCGTCTCGACCGAGGTGGCCAGGGAGGGCGAGCACTGGGTGCTGCGGGGGACGCTCACCGTGCGCGGCGTCAGCCAGCGGATCGACGTGCCGGTCGACCAGGTGCGGGTCACCGACGGCACGCTGCGCGCGGTGGCCACCGCCGAGGTGGACCGCTACGCGTTCGGCATCACCGCCATGCGGGGGATGACCGGGCGGCGGCTGACGCTGCGGCTGGAGATCGTCGCCTCATTGTCTACTTAGGATCTGTCCACTATGGACACGCACGGAATCCCGCCTACCGGTTCGGCAGGCGGGATCCCGTGCGTTGGTGCTCAGCGCTCGTAGTGCAGCGCGACCACACCGGACTCGAACGGCTTGGCCTCGACCAGCTTCAGGGTGAGGTCACTGCTGAACAGCTGCTTCCCACTGGCCAACGTCGTCGGGTTCACCAGCAGGCGGATCTCGTCGATCAGGTTGTTGCGCGCGAACGCGTTCACGATCCCGACCCCGCCGAGCAGCAGCAGGTCCTTGCCCGCCGACTCCTTGAGCTTGCTGACCTCGGCCACCACGTCGTCACTGACCAGCGTGGTGTTCTGCCACGAAGCCGAGGTCAGTGTCTTGGTGAAGACGACCTTCTCATTGCTGGTCAGCCAGCGGGCGTGGCTGTACATGCCGGCCGGGAGCGAGTCGTCCGAGGCCGCGCCCGGCCAGAACTCGAGGAACTCCTCGTAGTTGTTCCGGCCGAGCAGCACGGTGTCGCAGCGTTCCTGCAGCTCGCCGACGACCTCCCAGGTCTGGTCGCTGACGGTCAGCCAGTTCATGTCGTTGTCGTCGCCCATGGCCAGGCCGTTGAGCGTGGACTGCATGTAGAGAACTACCTTGCGCATTGTCGATTCCCCTTCGTTTTTCCTACCCGCCTACGCCGACGGAGCGGTGGCCACATCTTCGGTTTCACCGGAGCTCTCGGCGTTCTCCTCCTCCTTGCCGGTCGGCGGGACGTGCTTGAGCTGGGTGATGATGAAGATGGCGGCGATACCGACGACGATCGCACTGACCGTGGCGAAAATGCTCATGCCGGTGCTGAAGGCGTCTCGGGCAACCGAGGCGAGCGTGTCGCCGATACCGGCCGGCAGGCTCTCCGCCTCCGCCACGGCGGTCGCGACATTCTCGGTCGCCGCCGCCGCGGACTCGGCCGGCACCCCGTCGGGGATGTTGTCGTTCATCTGGCTGGCGTAGATCGCGGTGCCGACGCTACCAAGCAGCGCCAGACCCAGCGCACCGCCCGCCTCGTTCGCGATCTGTGCCATCGAGGCGGAGGAACCCGCCTTCTCCGGCGGGGCGGAACCGATGACCAGGTTGGTACCAAGGGAAACCAGCGGGCCGTCGCACAGGCCGATGATGGTGAACCCGACGATCAGCATGACCGGGCCGCTGGTGGCCTCGACCTGGGTGAACCAGATGAATGCCGCGACCACACCGAACAACGAGTAGCCGATGAGATATGCGGGCCGGATGCGCTGGGCGAGAATGGGGGCGACGGTGGCGCTGATGGTGGCCACCACCATGCCGGGCAGCAGGCACAGCGCGGCTTCCAGTGGGGACAGTTCGGAAACGGACTGGAAGTGCTGGGTTATGAACATCATGCTGGACGCGCCGACCAGGCCGTAGAGAATCAGGCCGACGAGCATGGTGCTGAACGACCGGTTGCCGAACAGGTTCAGGTCCAGCATCGGTTGGGTGAGCGCGCGTTGGCGCCGGACGAACATGACCCCGACCACGAGCCCGATCACCGCGACCAGCACGGGAACCGCCTCGAAACCGTTGCGCGCGGTCTCCTTGATGCCGTAGATCAGCGACAGCATGGCGACCAGGGACATCACCGCGCTGGTCAGGTCCAGCTTGCCGGCGTCGGGGTCCTTGGACTCGGGCACCAGCATGGGAGCCAGCACCAGCAGGATGCCCATGATCGGCACGGCGATCAGGAAGACCGAGCCCCACCAGAAGTGGGCGAGCATGAAGCCACCGACCACCGGGCCGAGGATGGAGCCGAGGGTGAACGAGCCGGCCCAGACGCCGACCGCCATGCCCATCTGCTTGGGGTCACGGAACATGTTGCTCAGCAAGGCCAAAGTGGACGGTGCGAGGGTCGCGCCCGCGATGCCAAGCAGTGCCCTGGCGAGGATCAGCAGCTCCGCGGTCGGCGCGTAGGCCGAGATGAGCGAGGCGACCAGGAAGCTGGCCGCGCCGATCATCAGCAGCTTGCGGCGGCCGATGCGATCGCCGAGCGTTCCCATGGTGATGAGGAAACCGCCGACCAGGAAGCCGTAGATGTCCAGGATCCACAGCTGCTGGGTGCTGGTGGGGCGGAGGTCGGCACTGAGGTCAGGCAGGGCGAGGAGCAACACGAACATGTCGAAAGTGATCATCAGTGTCGCCAGGGACAGGACGGCCAGGCCGCCCCACTCCCGGCGCCCAGCCCGGGGAGGTTGATCGATGGCGGTCATTTCACACGATCCTCTCGTAGTTCGGTGCTTGTCATACTGACCCGACGAACGGATCGACCGCGAATCGACAGCCGTTCGTGGCGATGTGGGGGTTTCACCCGATTAGGTGAGGGCGCGGTAAACCGCCTCGACCCTTGGACATCCCGCGACCACCGTAACGCCGCGCGGCCGGTCATAGGCGGACCGTGGCCGAACACCGCATTCTCGAATAAGGCGCCCGTGATCTCGACGGTCTCGAAGAAGCCCGGCCAACAGGGCTGCTGCCAGCATGAACAGTTGAGAACCCAGCCAAGTGGCAGGAGACAAGATGACTACGGACAGTGAGCCCACTGGCCCGGACGCCGCCAAGCAGTTCTACGACATCGCCGACCTGATCCTCTCCACGATCTGGGGTGCCAACTTCCACTCCGGCTACTGGACCTCCGAAGAGGACGACTCGGCCAACGACGTGGCGGCCCGGCGCCTGAACGACCTGCTGATCGACAAGCTCGGCGTGACCGAGGGCCACCGGGTGCTCGACGTCGGCAGCGGCCTCGGTGAGCCGGCCTTCCAGCTCGCCAGGACCACCGGCGCCCAGGTGCTCGGGGTCACCGTGGCCCAGCCCCAGGTGGACGAGGCCAACCGGCGGGCGGCCGCGCTGGGGCTGGCCGACACCGTCTCCTTCGTCAACGCCGACGGGCTGGCACTGCCCGACGCGGACGGCTCGTTCGACGCGGCGTGGGCGATCGAGTCGTTCATCCACATGGACCGCGCCGGCGCGCTGAAGGAGATCGCCAGGGTGTTGCGCCCGGGCGGCCGGGTCGTGGTGACCGACCTCGTGCAGCCGGACCTGCCGGTGACCGACACCGACGAGACCCGGTCGGAGATGCAGGAGAGCATGGCGCTGACCGCGTTTCCCACCGTCGCCGAGTACCGGAGGCTGATCGAGGACAGCGGCCTGGTGGTCACCGAGATCCTCGACATCACCAGGCAGACCAAGCGGACGCACGCCAGGATGGCCGAGGCCGCCAGGGCGCACTACGACCAGCTGGTCGCCGACCAGGGCCCGGCCGCGGCCGAGATCCTCGACATGATGATGACCTCCATCGACGTCGGCTACATCGTCGCGGTCGGCACCCTGCCCGGCTGATCCCCCGCCGCCCCAACGCCGACGGGCCCCGCTCCGGATCCGAAGCGGGGCCCGTTCTCGTCGTCCCCGGAGCAATGCCCTGAATGCCTCATTCGGGACGTTGGGCGTCCTGAAAGGGGCATTCAGGGCATTGCACCTAGGCCGCGCGGGGGAGCTGTTCCTCGGCTGCGCCGACCTTGTGTGGCGTTGCCAGGTGCAGTGACGCGACCTCGTAGTTGTCGAGGTTCTCGTAGTAGCCGGCGCGCGCGACGAACACGAACGTCGTCGGCTCCTCGACCGGCCCGGACTCCAGCGTCTTCTGCCAGTTCTCCAGCGCGGCCGGCACGTCGTAGCGGAACTCGACCGGATCGCTGCGGTACCAGGCGTCCCCGCCGATCTCGGTGCTGTGCCAGCCGGCCGGCAGCGGGCCGTCCGGGGTGACGTAGACCTGCCGGGACCACTCCTCGAACGCGTAGAGCTCCATGGCGAACTCGCGCCACCGCTCGGGGAACTGGGGCACGACCACCGTCTGCCACCAGGTCCGGATCAGGCTCTGCAGGTCCTGCTGGCTGTGGATGTCGCGCAGTGCCTCGGCGATCGCTGGCGACTCGGCGAGCACCGGGATCTTCTCGATGAACGCGACCGCCGCCGGATGGCTCGACTGCTCGAAGTAGGACTTGACGCTCAGGATGCCCTGCGACTGGGTCATCTCGAGCACGTCGGCCAGCGGGCGCCAGGAGTGCCGCAGGTACTGCTGCTCGCCGAGAATCCGTGCCCAGTAGACGAAGCGCTGCATCTCGAGGTTCTCCTCGAGGGTGGAGCTGCGGTTGGCCAGCACGTACTCGAAGTCGTCGTCCTCGCCGCGGATGGTGACGAAGCCGTGCAGCTCCCGGTTCTCCACATAGGACGTGTTGGGCAGCAACAGCATGGGGTACACCGCGATCCTGGACACCTTGCTGGCCAGCCGGTCGTAGCCGTGCAGGAACGACTCCGGGGTCTCGCCCGGCGCGCCCCAGATCAGCTCCCCGTAGCTCTCCAGGCCCTCCTCGGCCAGCCAGTCCACCAGGCTCTCCCACTGGTTGACCTTCATGTTCTTGCGGAGCATGTCGGTCAGCGCGGCGTCGTCGAGGGTCTGCAGCGCCAGGGTGAACAGACTGTGCAGGTCGTGTTCCTTGAGCCGGCGCACGATGTTGTAGAACCGCTGGGACTTGTTCTTGGCCCAGCTGGTGATCAGCGCGTGCGGGTAGCCGTACTTCTCCCTGGTCTTGATCACCAGCTCGACGAACTCCTCGTCGGCCTCCAACAGGCCGAAGTTGGAGTCACACAGCACCAGCGAGGGCGCCTTGTGGAAGCCGAACATGTCCAGCTCCTCGGCCAACCGGTCGGTGGAGAACGACCGCATCTTCTGGCCGGTCGCGCCACCCCAGTAGCAGAACGAGCACTTGTACGGGCAGCCCCGGTTGGTCTCCATCAGCGCGACGTCGTAGCGGAAGTTGCCGGCCGCGTCCGACATCGGGATGGCGCCGGTCAGGAACGGCGAGGGCACCACGTCCAGGTTGTTGATCCGGTCGCGGTCGGCGGTGGTGTGCCGCACGCCGTCGGGGCGTCGGTAGGACAGCCCCTTGATCTCGGTCGGGTCGAGGTCCTCGCCGGGGTGTTCGAGCAGATAGTCCAGTAACTCCTCGAACGTGTGCTCGCCTTCCCCGTTGACCACGATGTCCACGTCGGGGAACTGCTCGAAGACCCGCTCGGACTGGTGGGCGACGTGGTTACCGCCGAACACCACCAGTCCCTTGGGGTTCACCTGTTTGAACGTCTCGGCCAGTACCCCGAAACTGCGGTAGTTCCAGCCGAGCACGGAGAAGGCGAGCACGTCCGGGGTATCGCCGGAAAGCAGGGCTTTGGCCATGTCCTGCAGTTTCTCGCCACCGCGAAAATTTCGGATCTCGGCGTTGATCTCTCCGGCGAAGCGGTCTGTCCCGTCTATCACCGCCTTCAGATAGCCGACCGCGAGCGGCATCGAGTCGACTGGCATGTCCCAGGCGCCCTGTTGCACCAACCGGACATTGAGCATGGCGGCTTCCACCTCGATTACGATTGTCGTCAGTACACCTTTTCCGCGGTGATGATCACGGCCAGGCCGATGTTCAGCTCCTCGCGGATGACCAGTCCGGCGTCGGCGAGCCATCCCTTGAACTCGTCGATGTCGTAGAGCCGAAGACCGTGCTCGTGCTGGGGGAAACGGTGGGAGGACACGAAGTACCGATAGATGGGGTCGTCGGAGTTGCGGAAGGTGTAGGTGACGAAGCTGCCACCCGGCCGCAGGCACCGGCCGACCTCCGCGATCGCCTCCGGCGTGTCGTCGATGAACGCGTGTGGCCCGTTCCAGCACATCGCCCCGCCGAGCGTGGCGTCCCCGAAGGGCAGCGTGGTCGCGCTGGACACGACCGCGGGCACCCTGGGCAGCCGGTGGCGCATGGAGGTGAGGATCGCCGGCATCAGGTCCAGCGCGATCACCCGGTCATGGCCGACCGCGTCGGCCAGTGCCGTGGTCCACGCGCCTGCGCCGGCGGCGATGTCGAGCACCGGGCCGTCGGTCGGGCGCATGAACTCGGCGATGAGCTTCGCCTCGCGGTCCGGGTTCACCGGACCGTCCCAGGTGAACCCGCACAGCCGCTTGAAGTTGGGCCGGGCGAACGCCTCGACGAAGTTGCCGATGGTGGTGACCTTCTGTTGCTGGAACAGCAGGTCGTCGCTGTGCTCGTCGGCCTCGCCCGCGGTCCTGGTGAGGTCGACCATGCCCCGCGAGATCGGGTAGGCGGCCGCACAGCTGACACAGCGGGCAAGGTGGGCCTGGAAGGTCAGTCCACTGTGGCAGTTCGGGCAGCTGAAGGCGATGGCGTGCTGGTTGAAGATCTCGACGTCGGCCTCTGGCGGGTTGGGGTTGCGCGGCGCCACCGCGTCGGGCACCGAGGGCACCGGGGCCCCGTTGCGCACCGCCCAGTAGGCTCGCGCGCCGTTGTAGCCCAGGATCGTGCCGGTGTCCATGAACCACTGGTTCTCGATCTGGTCGGGCGTCAGCGACTGCACCCAGGCGCTGTCCTGGTCGCGCTCGCCATCGTCCATCTGCCAGGCGGTCGGGTAGGGGAACACGCGGCCGAGGTCGGGCTCGGTGTCCTCCGGGTCATAGGGCGTCAACGCCCGCTCCAGCCGGGCCATGTCCGGCACCGACAGCGCCCGTTGCCTTGCCAGGTCGAGGATCCGCTCCCGGTCGCCGGGGAAGTGCGCGAGCAGGTACTGCAGCGCCACGTCCAGCCGGTTGCCGTTCTCCGCGCCACGCCACAGGTTCAGGTACAGCCCGAGCTCCTTGCGGACCGCCGCCTCGACCTGGTTGGTCGCGGTGTCCGACGCCTCGGCGAGCAGGCCGAGCAGGATGATCAGGTGTCCCTTGCGCAGGTCGTCGACCTGGCTGAGCCGTGCAGCCACCTCCGGCACCGCGCCGAGCGTCGCCTCGGTGGTCTTGCCGTCCTGCCACAGCTGTTCGACCAGCTGGTGGTAGGCCGCGTCGACCCGGTTCGCCGGCGCCTTGGCGAACGCGTCGAGAAGTGCCGTGACTGCGGTTCCGGCACCGGAATTCTCCATGGTCGCGTTCCTTTCTGAAAGAGGTCCCGACTGGTCGGCCCGCCTCGGCATCGCGGACAACCTTTTTCGCACCGTTATCCATTGTCCTCAACGGATGGCGGGCTGGCGTCTTCGTTAATGCGGGGCGGGCCGAGTCAGTCGGATTTTCCTCAGGCCACGATCTCCATCTGGGCCATCATGCCGATCGCCGAGTGCGCGAGGAAATGACAGTGGAACATGTAGCGGCCGAGGAGGTTGGGAAATGTCAGCTGCACGCGCACCGACTCACCCGCCGGAATGGCGATGGTGTCCTTGAGCCCGGCGTCGTCCACGGTCGGCGGCGCGCCGTCCCGGTCCAGCGTGCGGAAATGCACCAGGTGCGTGTGCAGGTTGTGCAGGAACCCGAAGTCGCCGTCACCGTTGACGATCCGCCAGATCTCGGTGGTGTTCCGTTTGATCTGGAAGTCGATCCGGTCGGGGTCGAACGGCTTTCCGTTGATCAGCCCGATCGCGCTGTCGTCGGTGATCTGCGTGCTGATCACCACCTCGCGCTCGGTGGTGGCGTACCGCTTGGCCGGCAGCGGCCGCAACAACGGCGGCACGTCGCTGTTGTCCCGCGCCCCGCGCGTGACGTCGAACCGCAGCACCGCGCCGTTGGTCGCGTCGGTGAGCATCACCTGACCGCCGACCGGCACGTTGCCGAAGTCCACGACCAGGTCCACGCGTTCGCCGGGGGTGAGCGTCAGCTTCGTGCGCGACACCGGCGCGTCGAGCAGGCCGCCGTCGGAGCCGACCTGGGTCACCGGCGCCCCGTCGAGGGTGAGCGTGAAGGTGTACTCCAGGGCCGCGTTGAGCAGCCGGAAGCGGTACTTCCGTGCGGCGACGGGGAAGTAGGGCTGTACCTTGCCGTTGGCCAGCAGGGTGTAGGGCTCGAACGGGTTGATCATCACCAGCCCGCCGTCGGCGTCGAACTGGGCGTCGCGCAACATGATCGGCACGTCGTACTCGCCGCTCGGCAGGCCGAGGTAGCGCTCGACCGGGTCCTCGAGCAGGTACATCCCGGCCAGGCCCTGGTAGACGTGCTCGGCCTCGGTGTGGTGGCTGTGGTCGTGGTACCACAGCGGCGCGCCCCGCTGGGCGTTCTGGTACTCGTAGGTCCTGGACGCGCCCGGCGCGATCAGGTCCATCGGGTGGCCGTCGTCGCTCGCGCGGGTCAGCCCACCGTGCAGGTGGACGTTGGACGCGTGGTCGAGCTGGTTGTGGAACGTCGCGCGGACCCGGCGACCGGTCCGCGCCCGGATGACCGGCGCGAGGAAGTCGCCGCCGTAGGTCAGCACCGGGGTGTCCACATCGGGCAGGATGGTCGCGGTACCGGGTTTGACGGTGATCGCGTAGTTGTCGGTGTCCGAGGTGACCGAGCTCGGGCGGGCCACCGGCAGCCGGGGCATCTGCTCGGTGAACGGCGTCACCGTCGGCCGCACGACCGGCGCGGCGCCCGCGGTGTGCGCGTGGGTGTTGCCGACCGGTTGTGGGGTTTCGGCGGTCGTGCCCGAGCGGAACGCCCCGGTCATCGGAAGGACCAGCGCGCCGCCGGCCAGTCCGCCAACGGTCAGTAACCGTCGCCTGTTCAGCATGACAACTCCTATCGCCACAAGAATCCGGTCGGGCGCCCGCGCGCCCGCGTCGCGATACTCACACCCTCGGCGAGGTCGAGTCCCCTCCGAGGGTGCGCACCGTGCCAGCAGGTCAGGCGGGCACCGGGGCCGGCAGCTTGGGCAGCTGGAACATCTCGATGAACGTGGCGAGCATGCCGGGGTCACCGATGATCTCCACGTCGCCGCTGTCCAACGCCTCGTGCACCGGCAGGTCGCGGGTCATCATGTGCCGCAGCAACGGACCCGGCTTGATGATGGCGTCCGCGCCGGGCAGCGGGCCCCGGCCGACCTCGATCTTGCCGTGGTCTACCTCGACGTGGATGACGATCGCGCCGGCGTGCACCTCGAACGTGGCGTCCACGTCCCTGGCCGAGGCCGGCAGGAAGGTGGCGCGCAGCGCCACCATGATCGAGTCCTCGGTGACGATGTCCTCGGGGCGGGGCGTGCCGAGCATCATCGCGCCCCAGCGGCCGAGCGCGAACAGCACGTCCTCCAGCGCCCGGCCGTACTCGGTCAGGTCGTAGCGCTCCTGGTCGTCCTCGCCGTCGAGCCTGCGGATGATGCCGTTGTACTCGAGCTCCTTGAGCCGCCTGGACAGCAGCGTCGTCGGGATCCTCGGCAGCCCGGTGTGCAGCTGGCCAACGGTTTTGGGCTCCACCACCAGATCGCGCAGGATCAGCAGTCCCCAGCGCTCACCGACCATCTCGGCGGCGCGGGACAGGCCGCAGTACTGCCCGTAGGTGCTGCGGGTGACCCCCTGCAGTTCGGAGACGACCGTTTCCAGCTGTGCGGGGTCCGAGCCGCTGGTGGTGAGTTGGAACTGACCGTTGGAGATGGTGATGGTGTCCCGATCCATCGTCACTTTCCAGGCGGACTGAGTCATCGCAGTCGTCCAATCTGTGTACTCATAACAGTTCTACGAGGCGAGCGCCTGGTCGTCACCACGCGGGCCAGGGTGCTCGGCGAGGTACTGGTCCAGCCGGTACTGGGCCTCGGCGGTGGCCTGGATGAGGCGCTCCACCGGGTCGACGGCGTGCACCATGATGTCGTGCATGGCGGCGCACAGAACTTCCTGGATCCTGAAGTAGTCGCCGACCAGTGCCACGGTCGACGTGCGGTCGCGGTCCATCAGCGCGAACTGGTCGTTGGGCGCCCGGTGGTAGGGGTGCTCGTCGAACCAGCCCTCCCGGTCGAGCAGGTCGACCGCGGCCTGGGTCACCGGGATGAAACTGTGCAGCTGGTGGTACCTGGCGGCGTTGCGCGGGTTGTTCAGGAACTGCATGAACGCCAGCGCGCCGTCCTGGGTGACCTGGTCGAGACCGTCGGCCAGCCACAGTGAGGTGCCGGCCGCCACGTTGCCCTGATAGGGAACCTCGTCGTTGTACGGGAACCGGGTCACCGCCAGCTCGAAACCGTGCTCCTTGGCCGCGTCCGCGCTCGCCCCGATGTCGTTGGACGAACTGAGCCGGAAGGGCACCCGCTGGTTGGCGAACTCCTCGAAGGTGCCGTACCAGTCGGCCGTCTCGCCGGTGTAGTGGTAGAGCCCGTCGGTGTACAGGTCGCGCCACCACGACACCCAGGCCAACATCTGCGGGGTGGTGAAGTCGACCTTCGTCGCCCGGCCGAGCCGGCCGTTGCCGTTGTCGACCAGGTGCGCGCCCTGTACCGCGAGCGCGTGCTGGAACGAGATCCCGTTGTTGGCCCAGTTGATCGCGTACCTCGGACCGTCCGGTGTGGACACCGCCTGCTCGCACGCCGCCCGGAGCTCCTGCCACGACTCGGGAACCTTGGTCAGCCCGGCCGCGTGCAGCATGTCCACATTGGTGAACAGGTGGAACGAGGTCGCCACCGTCGGCAGCGACACGAAGTCGCCGCGCACGGTGTACTGGGCGCGCAGCAGGGGGATGACGTCCTCGAGCACCACCGGCTCGCCGAGGATGTCCTTACGGCCGGCGACCGCGCGCTCGACCGAGGTGAACAGCGGGCGCCCGGCCTGGTCGACGGCGTCCAGCGCGTTGGGCGTCCAGGTGTAGTAGTACTCCGCGATCGCCGGGCGCTGCCCGGTCCGCGCTGCCCGGTCGACGGCGTCCGCGAGGTCCTCGAAGTACAGGCCGCGAATTCTGATCTCGTACTCGGGATGAGCCTGCTCGAACTGGCGTCCGAGCTCATGCAACGCGTCCATGTAGTTCGGGAAGGTCAGGTCGGCCAGCCAGGCCTCAATGACCGTGCGGTTCATGCGAAACCCTTCCTCTGTGTGGTGTTCACTCGCCGACCAGGCCCTTGCGCAGGCTCTTCAGCTCGTCGAACGAGGACAGGTCCGGCACCGTCCAGCCGTCCAGGTCGTACTCACCGAGGCACTGGTCGACGAACGCCTTGTACTCGTCCAACTGCCCGTTGGCCATCTGCCCGGCCAACAGGTCGACCCTGGTGTTCTCGTGGTTGCCCGCGTAGTTGCGCTCGTAGAGCTCGTGCCGTCCGCCGAACTCGGTGCCCACCGCGTCCCACAACAGCTTCATCACCTTGACCCGCTCCACGGAGTCCGCGCCGTTGGAGCCGCGGACGTAGCGGTCGAGGTACGGGCGGATGTCGGGGTTGCCGAAGTCGTCCGCGCTGGAGTTCAGGTAGATCATGCCGCTGGCCACGTCCTGCATGATGATCTCGCGCACCCTCGGGTAGCCGATCTGCATGAACCACCGGTAGGCCATGCCGTACTGCGGATTGGGCAGTACCGCGCCGTTGCGCCAGGGCACCGGGTTGCGCGCGGCCGCGTCCGAGAACGCCCAGAACAGGTTGCGCCAGGCCAGTACCTCGCCGAGCCTGCTCTGCACGCCGCGGAAGTCGATGGTCCCGGTCAGCTCCAGCGCCTTGGCCAGCGCGCCGGCGATGAACTCCAGCTTCACCGCGAGGCGCACACAGCCGTGGAAGGTGAACCGCTCGACGAACCCGGACTGGCCGCTGAACTGGGCCACCTTGCCGACATCGCCGTAGATGAAGACGTTCTCCCACGGGATCAACACCTTGTCCAGCACCAGGATGGTGTCGTTCTCGTCCAGCCGGGAGGACAGCGGGTAGTCGAACGGGCTGCCCATCACCGCCGCCGACGCGGTGTAGGACGGGCGGCAGATCAGTTTCATCCCCGGCGCGTCCATCGGCACCGTGGCCACCAACGCGAACTTCTTGTCCTTGATCGGCAGTCCATAGTGGGCGATGAAGTTGTAGTGGGTGAGCGTCGAGCCGGTCGCGACCACCTTGGCACCACTGACGATCACGCCGGCGTCGGTCTCCCGCTCGACGTGCACGAAGACGTCCGCGACCTGCTCGGCCGGCAGGTGCCGGTCCACCGGCGGGTGCACGATCGCGTGGTTCCAGTACAGGACCTTCTCCTGCGACTCCTTGTACCAGCGCCGGGCGTTGTCCGCGAACGGCGCGTAGAAGTCGGCGTTGGCCCCGAGTGTGCCGAGGAAGGATGCCTTGTAGTCGGGACTGCGGCCCATCCAGCCGTAGCTCAGCCTGGCCCACTCCGCGATCGCCGCCTGGTCGGCGACCAGGTCCTCCGCGCTGTGCGGGGTGGTGTAGAAGCGATGGGTGTAGCCGCCGCTGCCGGTGTCGGTCGGCTTGGTGAGCACCGCGCGCCTGGCCGGGTCGTGCAGCGCGTCGTACAACCGGGCGGTCATCCGCGCCGGGTTGTGGAACGCCGGATGCGTGGTGACATCCTTGACCCGTTCCCCGTACAGGTAGATCTCGCGGCCGTCGCGCAGGCTTTCCAGGTACTCATCGCCGGTGAACGGACGAGTGGTCGATGCCGGGCCTGTGCTGGAGTCGTCGGCTGGCCGATCAGTCATCAGGCATTCCTTCGTCTCGCTTCGGGCACTGGTGCTGTCGGAATCGTCACACCCGGCCCGCGCGGCGTCTTCTCCGTGCATGCCTCGTGCGCCGGTGCGCCGAGGTTGGGCACCGAGGAAGAGGCGCGGCCGGCGTTTTCGGTGTGATGTAAATGGTGCCGTCAGCCGAGTTTCCTGGAGGTACCAGCACCATGGAGAGCTTTCGTATCGACATCGCCGAGGCCGAGGTGGCCGAGCTGCGCCGGCGTCTGGCGGATACGCGCTGGCCGACCGAGCTTCCCGGGGTCGGCTGGACCCGCGGTGTCCCACGTGGACACCTGCGCGAGCTCGCGGAGTACTGGCGCGACGGCTACGACTGGCGCGCCGCGGAGGACCGGCTGAACGCGCACCCGCAGTTCGTCACCGAGATCGACGGCCAGCCCATCCACTTCATCCACGTGCGGTCGCCGGAACCGGACGCGGTACCGCTGTTGGTCAACCACGGCTGGCCGGGGCTCAACTTCGAGTACCGGGACGTGATCGGGCCGCTGAGCGACCCGGCAGCACACGGCGGAAACCCCAGGGACGCGTTCCATCTGGTGATCCCGGCGCTGCCCGGCTTCGGCTTCTCCTCGCCGGTGAGCGAGGTCGGCTGGAACGTGCCGAGGATGGCGCGCGCGTTCGTCGAGCTGATGGCGCGTCTGGGTTATGACAACTACGTCACCCAGGGCGGGGACGCCGGCTCGCTGATCGCCAGGAAGGTGGCCAGCCTCGACGAGGACCGGGTGGCCGGCGTGCACGTGAACATGCTGCTGACCTTCCCCTCCGGCGACCAGGACGAACTGGCCGCGCTGGACGATCTCGGCCGCGAGCGGCTCGGTCGCCTGCAGTACTTCGACGAGCACCTCTCCGGTTACATGAAGCTGCAGGCCACCCGGCCGCAGACGCTCGGGTACGCGCTGACCGACTCACCGGTCGGCCAGCTCGCCTGGATCGCTGAGCGGTTCCGGGAGTGGACCGATCCCCGCCACGACGGCGACTACCCGGTGGACCGCGACCACCTGCTCGACCTGGTCAGCGTCTACTGGTTCACCCGGACAGCGGCGTCATCGGCCCAGCTGTACTACGAGGACCGCGACGGGGTGCAGGACGCGGTGGCCGCGGTGGCCCCGAAACCGCTGACCGTGCCGGTCGGTGTCGCGGCGTTCCCGTACGACATCCTGCCCTCCATCCGCCCGTTCGCCGACCGCGACATCCCGACCATCACGCACTGGACCGAGTTCGACCGGGGCGGGCACTTCCCGGCGATGGAGCAGCCGGCGCTGCTCGTCGAGGACGTGGCGAAGTTCGTGCGCTCGTTGGCGATTCGGGCGGAGCGCCGGGCGGCCTGATGGAGTCGGCGGTTTCGCGGGTCATCGCCCAGATGTGGGCGCGGTACTTCGAGCCGATCACCCTGCAGGACCTGGCCGCGTCGGTGTTCGTGAGCCCGTTCCACTTCCTGCGGGTGTTCGCCAGGACCACCGGGGTCACTCCCGGCCGATACCTGTCGGCCGTGCGGATGTTCGAGGCGAAGCGCCTGCTGCTGACCACGTCGCTGACGGTGTCGGACATCGTGTGTAGCGTCGGCTACAGCAGCGTCGGCACGTTCACCACGCGGTTCACCCAGCTGGTCGGGTTGACGCCGAGCCGGTACCGCGAGCCGGACGTCGGTGCGCGGCTGGTCGCGCTCGGGCCGGGCCTTGCCCACCTGCCGGCGCCGTCGGCGATACCGCCTGCTGTCCACAGTGGATGGACCGGTGGCGGGTCCGTGCTCGCCACGGTGGAGGTGCCGCCGGCGGCGGCACCGGCGGACGTGTTCGTCGGCGTGTTCCGCGACGCCGTGCCCCAGTGCGCGCCGGTGGCCCACGAGCTGGTCCACCGGGTGGGCAGCAGCCGGATCGCGGTGCGCGACGTGCCGCCCGGCCGGTGGACGGTGATCGCGGTGGCGCGCCCGCGATCCGGCGGTTCGCTGCTCTGCCGGCACGGGCCGGTGACGGTGACTCAGGGCGGCACGGTCCGGGTCCCGGTCCGGCTGCGCTCACCCGAACCGACCGACCCGCCGCTGGCGATCTCGCTCGCCCCCCGGTCCGCTCAGGAGGCGACTCCGGTGGTCCCCGTGGCCAGGACGCTGCGCGCCGTCGCGTAGTGACTTACCGGCAGTCCCGCAATTTCAAGGACGCGCGCGACGGCACGCTGGCCGGACGATGGTTGGGCGGCGTACTCGAGACACGATCGGAAGCAGGTGGATGCGACGTGAAGCTTGGGCTGGAGCTGGGCGCCTTCGAGTGGGAGGGCGGACCGGCCACGTACGGCGACACTCTGGCGCGGGTCGCCCGCACCGCGGATGACGCCGGCTTCTCACTGATCAGCGTCGGGGACCACGTCTGGCAGGGTCCCAACGCGGGTGGCGAGGACAACGCGTTCCTGGAGAGTTTCACCACCCTGGGCGTGCTCACCGCGCACACCAGCAACTGCCTGATCGGCCCGGTGGTCGCCGGGGTGCACTTCCGGCACCCGTCGATGCTGGCCAAGGCGGTGACCACTGTGGACGTTCTGTCCGGTGGCCGGGCGTTCGTCGGCCTCGGCGTCGGCTGGAACCAGCAGGAGGCGCTCGGCGCGGGGATTCCCTTCCCGCCGGTCGCCGACCGGTTCGTCATGCTCGAGGAGACCCTGCGGATCCTGCACCAGTACTGGGAAGGCGACCGCGGCGACGAGCGCCCCTTCGACGGCACGCACTACCAGTTGGGGCGGGCACTGAACGTGCCGCAGAACCTGACCCGGCCGCACCCGCCGATCATGCTCGGCGGCGGTGGCCCCAAGACGCTGCGGCTGGTCGCCACCTACGCGGACGCGTGCAACCTCTACCCGAGCCCGGAGCTGCCCAACCAGCTCGAGCTGCTGCGCCGGTTCTGCGCGGACGCCGGCCGGGACTACGACGCGATCGAGAAGACCTGCGTGCTGCCGGTCGATGTCGGCGAGGACGGCGACGGCGCGGCCGCGCTGGTCGACCAGCTGCGCCAGATCGCGGCCGACGGCGTGCGGACGGTGATCGGCATCGTCGCCTCGGCGAACCCGTTGCGCCAGGTGGAGATCATCGGCGAGAAGGTCCTGCCGGCGGTCGCCGGCGCGTGACCGCGACACAGTTGTCGATATTGGACGTCCATTCAGGACAGTAAGACATGGGAGGATAGGGTGGCCAAGATCGGTTTCCCGACGCACGATCACCTGGTCCGCAAGGCGTCCGAGCTGGTTCCGTTGTTGCGGAAGCACGCGCTCTGGGCCGAGGACAACCGCAGGCTGCACGACGAGGTGATCGAGGGCCTCAGTGACGCCGGGGTGTTCAAGCTGCGCAGGCCACGGCGCTACGGCGGCTACGAGGTCGAGACGAAGACCCTGATCGACGTCGCCGCCGAACTGGGCAGCGGCGACGGCGCTGCCTCCTGGGTGGCCTCGGTGTACTGGATCCCCGGCTGGATGGCCTGCCAGTTCCCGGACGCGGTCCAGGACGAGGTGTTCGCCGAGCCGAACACCCGGGTGTGCGGCACGCTGAGCCCCAGCGCGATGGCGGCCCCGGCGCCCGGCGGCATCGTGGTCAACGGCAAGTGGCAGTTCATCAGCGGCGCGCTGCACGCCGACTGGCAGGAGATCATCGCGATCCTCGTGCCGCCGGAGGGCGACCCCTACCCGGTCATCGCGCTGGCGCCGATGTCGGACCTGCTGATCGTCGACGACTGGAACACCTCCGGCCTGCGCGGCACCGGCAGCGTGAGCACGGTCGCCAAGGACCTGTTCATCCCGCAGGAGCGGGTGTTGCCGCTCGGCGCGGTGCTACAGGGAGAGGGCGCCTCCGAGCTGAACGCGGACTCGAAGATCTTCCGGCTGCCGCTGCTGCCGGTCGCCTCCGCGTCCTCGGTCGGCACGATCATCGGCATCGGCCGCGCGGCGCGCGAGGCCTTCCTCAAGCGCCTGCCCGGTCGCAAGATCACCTACACCGGCTACGACAGCCAGCGCGACGCCCCGCTGACCCACCTGCAGGTGGCCGAGGCGACCCTCAAGCAGGACCAGGCGGAGTTCCACGCCCAACGGCTCGCCACCCTGGTCGACGGCAAGGGCGAAGAGGGCTCGGCGTGGAAGCTGGAGGAGCGGGTGCGGGCGCGCGCGGACATGGGCGCGGTGGTGCGCCTGGTGCGCGAGTCGGTGGACATCCTGGCCTCGGCCAGCGGTGGTTCCTCGATCTACCACGACGTGCCGATCCAGCGGTACGCCCGCGACATCCAGGCGGTCAACCTGCACGCGCTCATGCACCCCAACACCAACTTCGAGCTGTACGGGCGGGTGCTGTGCGGGCTCGAGCCGAACACCCAGTACGTCTGATCCAGAAAGGCATGAACTCATGACCACGAGCAACGTGGCGGGTAGCACGCCGAGCCAGGGCGACCAGGTCGGCATCGCCTCCCTGACCCAGAAGGTGATCGCGGCCTGGGCTTACCACGACGCGGACGGCTTCGCCGACCTGTTCATCGAGAGCGGCACCATGGTGCTCGCCGGCGTCTACCGCAGCGGCCGCGAGCAGATCCGCGAGTACCTCAAGGAGGCCTACGAGGGCCGGTACAAGGGCACCCAGGTGACCGGAAAGCCCTTGGGCATCAGGGTTCTCGGCCCCGACAGCGCGATCCTGCTCTCCCGTGGCGGGGTGCTGGAGGCCGGCGAGTCCGAGGTCTCGCGCGACGGCGCGGTGCACGCCTCCTGGGTCGTGGTGAAGCAGGACGGCGAATGGCGGCTCGCGGCGTACCAGAACACGCCGGTGTACACGGACTGAGCGACACCGAGAGGCAGGGCGATGGTCGACCACGTGGGTGCACGCGCGTTGGTACTCGGCGGAAGCATGGCAGGACTGCTGGCCGCGCGGGTGCTGGCCGATGCCTACGACGAGGTGTTGGTCGTTGACCGGGACGAGCTGATCGGGGTGACCGAGCCGCGCCGCGGCGTGCCGCAGGGACGGCACGTGCACGGGCTGCTCGCCCGAGGTCAGCAGACCCTGGAGGAGTTGTTCCCCGGCTTCACCGAGGAGGCCGAGCGGGCCGGGGCGCCGACCGGTGACCTCGGCGCGCACCGCTGGTACATCGCCGGTCGGCAGGCGCGCAGGGCGGTGACCGGGGTTGGCTACATCTCGTTCACCCGCCCGGTGTTGGAGAACTTCGTCCGTACCAAGGTGGCGGCGCTGCCCAACGTCGAGTTCCGCACCGGGCGGGACATCGTCGGCCTGCTCAGCACACCGGACGGGAGCCGGATCACCGGCGCCCGGGTGCGGGCAGGGGCCGAGGGCAGCGAGGAGGAGGCCGTGCTGGCCGACCTCGTCGTGGACGCCACCGGCCGCGGCTCGCGCACCCCGACCTGGTTGACCGAGCTCGGTTACGACCGGCCGGCCGAGGACCGGATCAAGATCGACCTGAGCTACACCACGCGGCAGTACCGGAATCCGAACCCGGGCGTGATCCGCGGCGACCGGTCGATCAACCCGCTCGGCTCGCCGGCCACTCCCCGGGGCGCGTTCCTGTCCGAAATGGAGCACGGCAAGTGGATCCTGTCGGTGACCACGGTGCTCGGGGAGCGGGCGCCTGCCGATCCGGCCGGGTTCACCGAGTTCCTGAAGACGTTGCCGGTGCCGGATCTCTACGACGCGGTGCGCGACGCCGAGCCGCTGGACGACCCGGTGTCCTTCCGCTACCCGGCGAGCGTTAGGCGCCGGTACGAGCGGCTGGCCCGCTTTCCGGAACGGTTCCTGGTGGTCGGCGACGCGATGTGCAGCTTCAACCCGGTGTACGGCCAGGGCATGACGGTGTCCGCGCTGGAGTCGCTGACGCTGCGCGAGCACCTGCGGCGGGGAGTGCCGGCGCCGTTGCCGTTCCTGCGGGACATCGCGAAGGTGATCGACGCCCCGTGGGACATCTCCGCCGGCGGCGACCTGGCCTTCCCCCAGGTCGAGGGCGAGCGGCCGGCGAAGGTCAGGCTGGGCAACGCCTACATGGGCAAGGTCCAGGCGGCCGCGACGCGTGACCCGGTGGTGCTGGCCGGTTTCATGCGGGTCGCCGGGCTGATCGACAAGCCACAGGATCTGATGCGCCCGCCGATGATGGTGCGCGTGCTGCTCCAGGCGTGGCTGGCCAACCGTGACCGCAAACGGGCCGCAGCGGCCACGGTGTCCACCTTGGACACCACGCGGACGGCGACCGCCCGGCCGGAGGACCCGACCTCCCGCGCCGCGTAGCGCTGGCGTCTCGGCCGCTGGCCGGTGACCGGTACCCAACCGGTCACCGGCCAGTTTCGTTGTGCCGGCGTGGTTTTCGCACGAGAAAGGCCGGCCGCGCGGATCGCGCGGCCGGCCTTCTCGGTCAGGCCAGGATTACGCGGCGACCGACTTGGTCGCGGCGTTGAGGCGAACCGGCAGTGCCTTGTGGCCGTTCATGATGAACGTCGGCAGTGCCACCAGCTCCTCGCGCGGCACCGCGAGGCTCAGGTTCGGGAACCGCTCGAACAACGTGGACAGTCCGATGGTCGCCACCAGCCTGGCGATGCCGGCGCCGAGGCAGTAGTGCGGGCCGTGGCCGAAGGACACGCTCGTCTTGTCCTCGCGGGTGACGTCGAAGTCGTCCACGGTGTCCCCGTGCAGGGCCGGGTCGCGGCCAGCGGCGGCGTAGTTGATCAGGATGGCGTCGCCCTGCGGGATGGTGACGTCCTCCAGCTCGATGTCCACCACGGCGTAGCGCAGCGGCAGGCTGGCCAGCGGGCACTCCACCCGCAGCGTCTCCTCGATCACGTCGGCCCAGCTGGCCTGTCCCGACCGGACCAGCTCGAGCTGCTCGGGGTGGCTGACCAACAGGGTGATCGCGTTGTCCAGGAAGTTGATCGTGGTCTCCGAGCCGGCACCGAGGATCGCGAAGATCGTGTCGGTCAGCTCGGTGTCGGTCAGCTTGGAGCCGCTCTCGTCGTCGCGGGCGGCGATCAGGTCGCTCGCGATGTCCTCGGCCGGGTTGGCCCGCTTCTCGGCGATCAGGTCGTCCATGGCGGTCCGCCAGCCGCTGAGGATCGCGTGCGCCTGCTCGGGGTTGACGGTGGTGTCCACCATCATGTCCATCGCCTTCGCGGTCTGCGCGCGGTGCTCCTCGGACATCCCGATCAGGTCGGCCACGAGCAGCGCGGGCAGCGGGTAGCAGAACGCCGCGCGCAGGTCGATCACCTCGTCCGGTGTGGACTCCACGCCGGCGAGCAGCTGGTCGACCAGCTCGACCACCCTCGGCCGCAGCAGCTCCACCCGGCGCGCGGTGAAGGCCTTGGCGATCAGCCTGCGCAGCCGGACGAGGTGCTTGCCGTACTGGGTGACCATGTTGTCCATCGCGACCCAGCTGATCATCTCCCAGTCGGGCCGGATCTCGCCGTTCATGAACGCGGGCCAGTGGTTGCGGGCGTTCTTGGTGATGTTGGGGTTGGTCAGCATGGACTTGATGACGTCGTAGCGGGTGATCGACCAGGCGTGCACGCCGCCGGGCAGCTCCACCTTGACGGCCGCGGCTTGGGCGCGCAGGCGGGCGGCCTCGGCATGGATGTCGCGACCGGTCGTGTCCAGCGCTGGGCAGGTGTTGTCCACGGTTCTTCTCTCCTTGAGTTGTGACTCGACTCAGTCGACGCCGAAATGCACCTTCGCCAGTTCCCGGTTGGCCAGGCTCGACAGGAAGACGCCGAGGCCGGCATGACTGTGCAACGTGGACATGTCCCGCCACACCCGTTCGATGCGTTGTCCCGCCCGGACCGAGCTGGACCCCGCGGTGGGGAACAGCTGACCCTCGACCGCGCGCCAGCACAGCCGAACGGCCTCCCGGCTGATGGTCGCGAGCCGCAGCTCCTGTTCCCTGGTGACCGCCGCCGGTCCGGCCGCGCTGATGTCCCGCCACTGCGCGACGGCGCCGAGCACCGCGGCCTCCGCGGTGGCGATCTTGCCGGCCGCCTCGCCGTACCGGAACTGGTAGTCGACGTCGTCGGTGCGCGGCACGATCGGCATGTAGATGGTCTTCCTGGTGCGCATCAGGTCCTCGTAGGCGTCCAGTGCGCCCTTGGCCATGCCGACCGCGAGCATGCCGAGCTCGAGCAGCATCAGGCTGAGTGGGCCGCCGCCGTACTCCGGGTTGCCGTGCAGTGCCCTGCCCGGCGTGCCCTTGGAGACCTCGAGCTGGCTCAGGTGCCCGTCGACGGCGAGATGGTCCGGCACGAACACGTCGGTCGCGGTGATGCTGTTCGAGCCGCTGCCGCGCAGGCCGAGCTGGTCGCCCCAGTCCTCCTCGAGCCGCCAGTCCTCGCGGGGCATGGCGAACAGCAACGGCGCGGGCGGCTGACTGTCCGATGTGGACGCCAGGGTGTGGCCCATGAAGTGCGTCGCGTACGGCGAGCCGGAGCAGTACCCCCAGGTGCCGTTGACGAGCCAGCCGCCGTCGACGCGGCGCGCCGACCCGCTCGGCGCGACCGTGGCCGGACAGACGAAGTCGCCGCCGGCGAACAGCTCGGCCTGGCCCCGCTCGTCGAACACGGTCGCCGCGGCGACCGCGTGTGCCGCGCCGAACAGGTACATCCAGCCGGTCGACGGGCAGCCCCTGGCGAGCGCGATGGCGACCCGCGCGAAGGTGTCCACACCGAACTCGTACCCGCCGTAGCGTTGCGGCACCAGGATGCGGAAGAAGCCGGCGCGGAGGAACCGCTCGTGGGTGTCGGTGGCGTATCTGGCGTGCTGCTCGGTCTCGGCCTGGCGGTCGACCAGCGTCGGTGCGATCGCCGCCGCCCGCGCCACCACCTCGGCCGGCGTGAGGTCAGGCTCCGGCGGTGGCGGGAACGTGTGCTCCGTGGCGCTCGTGGTGATGGTCATGCACGGAAACCCTTCGGGTCGGCGGGAAGCGGGGCCTGCGGCGACGCGAGTGCGTCGCGCAGCGCCCGCTGGAACCCGGACACGATGTCGGCGATCGTGGTGTCGTCGATGGTGTTGCGGTTGTACTTGAGGCTGCCCGCGATCTCGCCGGTCGGCAGCACGTCCAGCGCCCACAGCGCGCCGTTGGGAATGCTCGAGCTCACCGGCTGGAACAGCCCGCGGTCGCGGATCGCCGTGCAGGCCGCCTCGCCGAGCGCGACGCGCTCCGATGTGGACGGATCACGCAGCATCTCGAAGGCGGCCACCGCGCCGTTGCGGTCCCCGAACGCGGTGGTGATCGCCGGCACCTCGGCGACGATCGCGCTGAACGGGATGTCCCTGGTGTACGACTCGCCGCAGGCGGCCCTGGTCACCTCCAGCACGTCCAGGAAGTGCCGGCAGCCGGTGAGGTCGGTGCGCAGCGGCAGCATGTTGAAGAACGGGCCGACGGTGGCGGTGAACCGGTCGTCGTAGCGGCCGATGGTGAACGTCGGGGTGACGATGTCGGTCACGCCGGTCAGCGCCCGCAACAGCACGTGGTAGGCGGCGAGCAGGACCATGAACGGCGAGCTGCGGGTCGACCTGGCGAAGGCCGACACCTCGGCCGACAGCTCGGCGTCGATCACGAACCGGTGCGCGGCATAGCGGTCCGGCGTGTCCTCCGGCAGCGGCCGGTCGGTCGGGATCGCGAGCATGCTCGCCCCGGCGAGCTTGTTCCGCCAGTAGGCGACGGCCTTCGCGGACGGTTCGGCCTCGGCGGTCTGCTGCCAGCTCGCGAACTCCCGGTACGGGGCCGCCGCCGGCAGGTCCGCCGGGTGGCCGGACAGCCGCGCGGTGTAGCAGGCGGCGAGGTCGCTCAGGATGATCCCCATGGACCAGCCGTCGGTCGCGGTGTGGTGGCTGGCCAGCACGAGCACCGAGTCCGTCCCGTCGAACCGGCCGAGTACCGCGCGCAGGTGCGGAAGGTCCTGGATCGGGAACGGCTCGGCGTCGATCTCGTTGAGCAGCTCCTCGGCCACCCTGCCCCGGTCGACCGCGTCCACATCGGACAGCGTGCGCACGGTCAGCGACACCGGGCCCGCCGGGTACACCTCCTGGTGGCCGCCGTCGGCGCCGGGCACCAGCACGGTACGCAGGATCTCGTGCCGGGCGACCACGTCGTCCAGCGCGGCGGACAGCACGTCCTGGTCCACCGCGCCGGCCACCCGCCAGGCGCTGACCAGTGTGTGCCGGGCGCCGAGGGCGCCGTCGGTGTCGCCGCGGTCGAAGGCGACGAGGAACTTCTGGTTGTTGGACAACGGGATGCGCTCGGGCTCGGCCGTGCGCTGGTCGGCCCATCGCTCGGTGACGTAGCTCAGGCAGGTCTGCCGGTCGGCCGGGCCGTGCACCTGCTCCCAGCCCGTCGGGCGGTCGATGCCCGCCGGCCACAGCGAGTGCTGGCCCCTGGTGTTGACCAGCACCGAGAAAGACCCGTCCACGAGGTCAAACGGACTCGTCATCCTGTCCTCCGTCCGCGATACCACTGCCGCTCGAGCGCCGCGTCCAGTTCGGACACCGTGGGGGCGTCGAACAGGTCGGTCACCGCGAGGTCCACCGACAGCTCGGTCTGGATGCGGTTGACCAGCTTGATGGCGGTGAGGGACTCGCCGTTCAGGTCGAAGAAGCTGTCCTCGATGCCGACCCGCTCGACGTCGAGCACCTCACCGAAGATCCGGCACAGCGACGCCTGCCGCGCGGTCGCCGGCGGCACGTGGACCGCCTCGGGCACCAGTGGCTCGGGCAGCGCGCGCCGGTCGAGTTTCCCGTTGGGGGTCAGCGGAAGGGCCGCGAGCACCACGTAGGCTGCCGGCACCATGTAGTCGGGCAGCGTCCGCGCGCAGTGCGCGCGCACCGTCTCGATGTCCACATCGGACCCGACGACGTAGGCGACCAGCTGCCGGTCGCCCGACGGCGCGTCCCTGGCGACCACCGCGACATCGGTGACCTCCCGGTGCTTGGTGAGCACCGACTCCACCTCGCCGAGCTCCACCCGGAAGCCGCGGATCTTCACCAGGTCGCCGGCGCGGCCGGCGAACTCCAGCAGCCCGTCGGCGTTCTCGGTGAACAGGTCGCCGGTCCGGTACATCCGCTCGCCGTCGGCGAACGGGTCGGCCACGAACCGTTCCGCGGTCAGCTCCGGTTGCCCGGCATAGCCGCTGGCCAGCCGGGAGCCGCCGATGTACAGCTCGCCCTGGGTTCCTGGCTCGACGGGGCGGAGATGCTCGTCGAGGATGCGGGTGTGCACCCCCCGCATCGCCCGGCCGACCGGCACGCTGGCGCCGGCCTGGTAGGGCGCGGTGATGGTGCCGGTGACCGCGAAGGACGACACCTCGGTCGCGCCGTACATCGTGCGCACCACCAGTTCCGGGCAGGCATCGAGTACCGCGGCCACCGCGGTGGGCGGGATCAGGTCGCCGCCGGTTAGCACCTCGCGGACGCCGGCGAGCGCGGTGGGGTCCTCGTGGGCCAGGATGCGGAACAGCCCGGCGGTCAGGTGCAGCCCGGTGATGCCCTCCCGCGCGATCCACCGGCGCAGGGAGGCGATGTCGAAGTCGGTCGGCGCGATCACCAGCCGGCCACCGCGCAGCAACGGGACCCACAGCTCGTAGGTGGACACGCCGAAACCGAACGGTGCCAACGACAACAGCCGGTCGTGGTGGCCGGTGGCCCAGGCAGGGTCGTCGACCATGCCGACCACGCCGCCGTGGGTCACCGCGACGCCCTTGGGCTTGCCGGTCGAGCCGGAGGTGAACATCAGGTACGCGGTCTGGTCGGCGCCGGCCCGGATGCCGAGGTCGGTCGACGGCGCCACCGCGCTGGCCGGGTCCGCGCCGAGCACCACGACCTGTTCGATGCTCGGCAGGCCACGGTCGGCGGTGGCCCGGTCGGTCAGCAGCACCCGCACACCCGCGCTGTCCATAATGGACTGGACGCGCTCCGCCGGGTAGGAGTCGTGCACCGGCAGGTAGAACGCCCCGCACTTGAGCGCGGCCAGCACCGCGACCACGGCGTTGGGCGTGCGCTGGAGCTGGACCGCGACCGGGTCCGCCCTGCCGACACCCAGACCACGCAGCCGGTGCGCCAGCCGGTTGGCCGCCGCCTGCAGTTCTTGGTAGGTAAGGGAAACCCCGTCCGCCGACACCGCGACCTCGTCGGGGACCCGCCGTACCACGTCGGTGAAGCGCTCGTGGATGGAGGAGACGCTCATCCCCTGAATCCTTCCCGTCGGTCGGTCCGGAACTCCGGCGTCGATCTCATCTTCCGACCGGTACCCCCGTCGATGCTTCCTTCACCGTGCCGACCTTGCCGACAAGTGGCGCAACAATGGAGAGGTCTGCCCGGCGTATCGGGGGAACCATGGATTCGGCAGGAAAGCCGCTCTGCACAGCCCTGAATTTCTCCCGAATGGGGTGCCGCGCAATGACCGTTGAAGCCATGGACAGCCAGTCGGGCGGAGGTGTCCCGGGCATCTTCAACTCGGCGGTGGCCGCGTTCGCGATCTCCGCCGCCTGGGAACTCGGCGCGCTGGACGAACTGCGGGTCGCACGCGTGTTGAACGCCACGGATTTCGCCAGGCGGAACGCACTGGACCACGCCTCGACCGTCGGTATGTTCCGCGCTCTCGCCTCGGTACACGTGGTCGAGCGGAACAACGTGACGATCACCCGCGGCCGGCATTTCGAGGAGGTCTACCGGAACCGGTCGTTCTTCCACTGGCTCAGCCGGGGGAGTGCCGAACTGTTCCGCGAGATGCCCTCGGTGATGCGGGAGGAGAACCGGTTCGGCCGGTTCTACCGACGCGATCCCGCGGCCATCGCCTACGCCTGCCGCGAGATCAATGACATCTGCTACGACCCGACCTTCCTGAGTGTGTTGGGGGAACTGGACTTCGAGTTCACCACCGTGGTCGACCTCGGGTGTGGCAGCGGCGGCCGGCTGATGAACATCCTCGACATGAACCCCGACGCCGTCGGTGTCGGCGTGGACATCGCCCAGCCGTCGCTGGAGGTCGCCCGCAAGGAGGCCGCGGACGCTGGCCTCGGCGACCGGTTGACCTTCGTCCAGGGTGACGTGCTCCGGCTGGACCCGGACCCGCAGTTCGAAGAGGCCGAGTTGATCACCAGTTTCATGATGGGCCACGACTTCTGGCCCAGGGAGAACTGCGTGGACACCCTGCGGCGCCTGCGTGGGGTGTTCCCCAACGCCCGCCGGTTCCTGCTCGGCGACGCCACCAGGACCGCCGGCATCCCCGACGCCGCGCTGCCGTCGTTCACCCTCGCCTTCGAGGTCGGCCACGACCTGATGGGCACCTTCATCCCGACCATCGCGGACTGGGAGTCGGTGTTCGAAGATGGCGGCTGGGAGCTGGTCCGGACCAACCGGATCGAGCTGGCGGCCGGCGAAGTCATCTTCGAGCTGGCCTAGGACAACCCGCGATGACTCCACTTGCGACGGTGGTGGGCAGCACGCTGGCCCGCTGCGGGATCCGGCACGCCTTCGGCGTGGCCGGTGGCGGGAACATCCTGTCGGTGGCGGCGATGACGGCGGCCGGCGTGCACTACGTCGCCGCCCGCCACGAGGGTGGCGCGCTGTCCATGGCCGATACGTACAACCGCGTCAGCGGCGAGGTCGCGGTCTGCACCACCAGCCATGGCACCGCCATGACCAACACCCTCAGCGGTCTGGCCGAGGCGGCCAAACACGGCAGCGGGCTGGTGCTGGTGTGCGGCGACGCGCCGACGACCGGGCCGCGGCGCAACGACGTCGACCAGGCCGCACTCGCGACCACGCTGGGGGCGGAGGTCGTGCGGGTGACCGACCCGGCCGCCGTCCGCGCGGACACCGCGCGGGCCGTGGCGATCGCCCGCACGCTGCGCCGCCCGGTCCTGCTCTGCCTGCCCAACGACCTGCTCGGCGCCGACGTGCCGGACGGTCCGGTCGCCGTGGCCGACGTGGTCGTGCCCGAGGCGCCCCGCGCCGAGCTGGCGGCGGTGCTGGACCTGCTCGCCACCGCCCGCCGCCCGCTGCTGCTCGGCGGTCTCGGTGCCTGGCGGGCGGGTGCCGGTAAGTCCATTGTGGATCTCGGGGACCGGATCGGCGCGCTGTTCGCGACCTCGGCACTGGCCTGCGGCCTGTTCGACGGAAACCCGTGGTCGGTCGGCATCTGCGGCGGCTTCTCCCGGCCGGGGACCGCAGCGGTGACCAGCCAGGCGGACGTGGTGATCGCCTTCGGCGCCACCCTGGACCGGTTCACCCTGCACGACGGGCGGATGATCAGTCCGACCGCGACGGTCGTCCAGGTCGACCTCGGCGGTGCCGCGACCGCCGACCGGGTGGACCTCGTGGTGGCCGGGGACGCCGCGGTCGTCGCGGCGGCGCTGCTCGACGGGGTCAACGACCGCGAGCTGACCGCGTCGTCCTGGCGATCGACGGTGGAAGCCGAACTGGCCGCCCTGGACTCCGCCGACCGCGGGTACACCGACCTGAGCACCGCGGACAAGATCGACCCGAGGGCGCTGACCCTGGCGCTGGCCGAGCTGATCCCCGAGGAGCGCACGGTCGTGTTGGACGGCGGGCACTTCATGGCCTGGCCGCTGGCGATGTGGTCGTACGCCGACCCGACGGCGTTGGTGTTCCTCGGCGCGGCCAGCCAGAGCATCGGCATGGGGTTCGCCGGCTCGGTCGGCGCCGTCCACGGCCGCACCGACCGCACCACCGTGGTGGTACTTGGCGACGGCGGCGCGCTGATGGGACTGTCCGAACTGGACACTCTGATCAGGACGGCGGACTCGGCGCTCGTGGTGGTCTACGACGACGCCGGCTACGGTTTCGAGGCCCACCTGTACGGCCCGCAGGGCGCCGACCCGAGCACCGTGACCTTCGCGGAGACCGACTTCGCCGGCGTCGCGGCCGCACTCGGCGCCCGCGCGGTGACCGTGCGCTCGCCGGCCGACCTGGCGGCGGTGCGCGCGTGGCGCGCCGATGGCGCGCCCGGCACGCTCGTGCTCGACTGCAAGGTCGTGACCGACGTGCTGTCCATGCTGCTGACCGACCTGCGCGCCGGCCACTGAGCACACACCGAAGGGCGCCGCACGCGCCCTTCGGTGTGCGTCAACGGGTTCAGGCGAAGTACTCCAGCAGCGCCGGCGCGACCAGCGTCGGGTCCATGGAGAAGTGGTCCATGCCGGCCAACGGCCGGTACCGCGCGCCGGGCACGGCGTCCGCGAGCGCCCGCGCCGAGTTCCGCATCCACTCCGGACTGTTCGCACCGGCGATCACCGTGGTCTCCGCGCGGACGGCGCCTGCCCGCTCGACCGGGATCGTGCCGTCGCCGGTGATCGTGGCGTCGTAGACCAGCGTGTGCGCCAGGCCTTCCAGCGCTGGCCAGGTCAGCGAGTGCCGCATGTCCGCGATCGCCTCGGCGGGAATGCCAAGCTGCTGGGTCATGAACAGTGCCACCGCGTCACCTCGCCGGTCGGCGTCGACCAGCCCGGCCAGGTCGCCGGCGAACGTCGCGGGTACCCGGGGCTCGTCGCCCGCCGCGACATAGGGCGGCTCCTGCACCACGAGCTTGGTGATGGCCACGCCGGCGGCCGCCGCCTCCAGCGCCAGTGAGCCACCACTGCCCAACCCGTACACCGACGCGGACCCGCCGGCCTGCTCGACGACCGCGGCCAGGTCCTCGACCTCGCGCTGGACCGTGTAGGGCGCGGTGTCCCCACTGTCGCCCCGGCCCCGCCGGTCGTAGGCGTACACCGTGAAGCTCGGCGAGAGCAGGTCGGCGAACGTGGTGACCACCTGGTGGGTGCGCTCGCTGAACGCGCCCGCGATCACGATCACCGGCGGCCCCTCGCCGTACCGGTCATAGGCGATGGTGGTGCCGTCGGCCGAGGTTGTCTTCTCCATACCTTTCCCCAATCGTTGAACGGAAACGCGGAAACTCCCGGTGGATCGCACGGCGCGATCCGCCAGGAGCTCCGCGGTGGTGTCGACCCGCCGTCAGTCGGGCAGCTCGATCGACAGGGCGTGATAGAACTCGTTGCGTGGGTCGTACCGCTTCTTCACCCGCTGCAGTCGCGGGTAGTTGTCCTTGTAGTACAACGTGGACCACGGCACGCCGGACTGGTTGAGGTCCGGGTCGGCGAGGTCGCGGTCCGGATAGTTGATGTAGGAGCCGTCGTTGTACTCGTTGGGCACCGGGACGCCGCCGGTCTCGGCGTACACGTCGTGGTACATCGCCCGCACGTTGTTCAGGTGGAACTCGTCGTCGTCCTGGTTGGACCAGGCCGCGATGTAGGCGGCCTTGAGGATGGAGTCCCGCTGCGCCACCGCGGTGGCGTCCGGCGCGACCGTGTTCACCTGACCGCCGTACCCGATGAGGATGAACTGCAGCGCCTGGCCGGCGTCGGCCGCGAGATGCCGGTACGCGGCGGAGATCTGCTCCTCGGTGTATCCCTTGCGCAGGTAGGCCGCCTTCAGCTTGAACCGCCTGCGGTCCATGTCACCCGGCTCGCCCCGGTTCGGGAACGTGAAGAAGTACAGCCACGAGGTCGTCATCTCCGAGGTACGCATCACCGGCTCGGCCTCGACACCCTCGGACACCGCGTCGAAGTACCCGTCGATCAGCGCCTGGCCGCCGGGAATGTCGTCGTCGACCATCGCGCCGACCGAGAGGATGCCGCCGGTGCGCTCGGTGGCGTAGAGGAACGCCATGATGTTGGCGCCGGGCGACCCCGGTGCGCTGTTGTTCTCGAACCAGGTGCCGACGTTGCGCGCGATCCGGACGAAGTCCGCCTCGGTCATCGTGTCCCACGACCACGCGAGCGCGCCGCTGCGCCATTTCGTCGGCGCGGCGGGCAGCAGGTCGCGCGGGTCGGCCGAGGTAGCCCCCGGCGAGCGGACCCAGATCCTGGTCACCACCCCGAAGTTGCCGCCACCGCCGCCGGTGTTGGCCCACCACAGGTCGTGGTGCGGGTCGTTCGGGTCGTCGGTGGCCACGACCACCTCGACCCGTCCGGCCGAGGTGACCACGACCACCTCGAGCGCCACCATGTAGTCCACAGTGGAGCCGAGACGCCGGGACAGCGGGCCGAACCCGCCGCCGAGGAAGTGCCCGCCGACGCCGACCTCGGTGCCCTCACCGGCCGGAAGCGTGACGCCCCAGCTCTTGTACAGCCGGCGGTACAGCTCGTCGATCTTCACCCCCGGCTGCAGAGCGAAGGCCCGGCGGGCCGGGTCGTAGGACACCTCGTTCATCTCGGACATGTCGAGCAGCACGCCGCCGTTGTCCGACGCGGAGCCCTCGAAGCCGTGGCCGCCGCTGCGCACGGTGATCCGTTGCCCGCGCGCCACCGCGTCGGTGACGGCGTCGACCACGTCCTGGGTGTTGGTCACCACCCACACGCTGTCCAGCTCGGTCGGGATCCGCTGGTTGTAGCCGCGGCGGACCCCTTCGTAGCGGGGATCGTCGGCGGTGATGATGTGCGGTCCGGCCGGCGGTCCCAGCGCGTGCGGGGGTCGGACCTCGGTCTCGGTCACGGGTCTACTACCTCCCAGTCTTGGTCTTCGGCCGGACGCGGTCCACGAACTCCGGCCGGTTCTCGGTGTGGTAGAGCCACCACTGGACGAGCATCAGGTTGACCACCCAGCCCACCCAGCGCGCGGCCTCGATCAGCACGAGGAAGTTGGCCGGCTGTTCGGTCGGCAGATGCATGCCCGTCTGGACGATGACCACGCCCCACACGTTGTTCATCACGATGGCGAAGCTGTACAACATGAACCGGCGGTGGGCGGCGTAGCGGTGCTGCCTGACCCGGATGTAGGCCATCGTCGTGGTGAACATCCACAGGGTCGTGGCCATCGAGACGCCGATCCGCCCGACCGGCGGTGCGAAGCTCACAATGGACAGTGCGCAGACGCCGGAGATCAGCGTGGACACCACGTAGAACCGGCCGCTGATCCGGTGCACGCGCCGATGGTTGCGGCGCAGCCACGGCCACAGCTGGAGCACCACGGTGATCATCGCGATGGTGCCGAACACCATGTGGATCAGCAGCGTCGGCCAGTACCACGCGGCGCCCTCGTGCGGCGGCAGCGGGGCGGTCGCCTCGTTCAGCTCGCGGAACGGGCTGAGTTGGTAGATCAGGAAGCCGAGGACGACCAGGGCCAGCGGGATGACCCACGGCCTTCGCCACCACCGGGGCGGCGCGGACCTGGTGTGGACGGTACCGCGTGGATCGTCCGGCCCCTCGCCTAACCTGGGTGCTTGCTGCACGTCCTGCGTCACGGTGATACCTCCTGCACGACCGCGTCGGCGGTCAGGGGATGAGGACCTCGGCCACGTCCGGTGGCTGCTTTCCGGCGAGCGCGGTCCGATAGGCGTCCGCGATCGCTTGTGGACCGTTGCCGCGCTGCACGGTCAGCCAGGCCGTCGTGCTGGCGAGGAACGACGTCTCCGCCTCGGCGTACCGGCGCCGGTAGTTCGCCAGGCCCTGCTCGGCGATCAGCTGCTGCTCGACCGCGGGCGTGAAGAACAGCTCCGGCACCGGGTTGTCGAGGGTCGGTGGCTCGAACGAGCTCCTGGGGTGGGTGAAGCCGACCAGGACGGTGGCCGACAGGTAGTTGGCGAAGTGCCGGTAGACCTCGTCCAGGCGCTCCAACGAGTTGGTGAAGTCGACGAACACCGTCGCGCCGGTGATCGGGGCGTCGGCCAGGTCGTCGTAGCTGACCACCGAGTCGTAGAGCCCGAGCGCGTCCACGAACGCCTTGTTGGTGCTCGCGGTCGCGCCGATCGTCCGCACACCGTCGCGTGTGGACAGCAGGTGGGCAAGGCCGATGGCGGTCTTGCTCGACGCGCTGGTGAGCAGCACGGACTTCGCCTGCTGCGCGCCGAGGAACTCGGCGAGGTTGAACGAGGCCGGGAACAGCGGGTGGATCAGCGCGCGCCGGTCGTCCAGCTCGTCGGGCGGCGCGAGCTCGAACGTGCGGTACCAGTCGTGGGCGAAGCCGCGACCCGGTGTGGCGTCGACGAAGCCGCCGTCGACCGCCTCCGGGGTGACCGTGTGGTGGGTGGACATCGGCAGCCAGCCGAAGTAGCGGCTGCCGACCGGCACCTGCTCGGCCCGGGACTCCTCGACCCGCGCGAAGCCCCACACCGGCACCCGGCCGAGGCCATCAGGCGCGGCGAACACGTTCATGAACTGGAGGGGGGACTCGCCGAACCTGGCATAGGTGGCGGTGAGCGCGCTGATGCCGAAGCGCTCGACGGCCAGCCGAACCTCGCCCGGGGCCAACGGGTCCGGCGAACTCGGGCGTACCTCGGTGGTGCTGAGGTCGTCCCGCCTGACCAGCAGGTCCCATCCGGTTGCTGAGGACATGGTGGTGCTCCTTGGCTTCTCTAGTGCGCCCGTCAGGCGCCGACGACCTCGTCGATGCTCTCGGTGAGTACAGAAAGGACCTCGTCGAGCTCCTCGTCGCTGATCACGAACGGGGGCGCGATCATCAGGCCGTCGATCATGCCCCGGACGATCACGCCGCGCCGCAGGCACGCCTGCTCGACCAGGTCGCCAACCGCGCGCCCGTCCGGGTCGGGGAACCTGATGCCACACAACAAACCCTTGCCGTTGACCGCGCCGCGGTCGCCGACGATCTCGCGCACCGACCGCTGCAGCCGGTCGCCGAGCCGGTTGATCCTTGGCAGGAAGTCGCCCTCGTTGAAGTAGTTGACCGCGGCCAGGCCGGCGGCGGCCGCGATCGGGTTGCCCGAGTAGGTGTGTGTTGGCCCGAACGCCATCGGGTTGTCGCCGTCGCGGAACATGCCGGCGATCCGCTCGTGGATCAGCAGCGCGGACAGCGGCGCGTACCCGCTGGAGATGCCCTTGCCGGCGCACAACAGGTCCGGGGTGACGCCGACGCCTTGGGCGGCGAACGGGGTGCCGGTGCGGCCGAAGCCGGTGACGATCTCGTCGAAGATCAGCAGGATGTCGTGCCGGTCGCAGATCTCGCGCAGCTTGGTGAAGTAGATCGTGTCCGGCACGGCCATCGCGCGGACCCCGCTCATCGGCTCCACGATCAGTGCGGCGATCGAGTCGGGACCCTCGTTCTCGATCGTGCGCTCGATCAGCATCGCCGCCTGCTCGCTGGCGGCCGGCATGTCCAGGTTCCAGTGCTCGGCGACCGCCTCCGGCGGCCAGGTGTGCACCACGGCCGGCATCGGGGCGCCGAAGATGCCGACCGACGGGTGACCGGTGAGCGCGAGCGAACCGTAGGTCGCGCCGTGGTAGCTCTGGTAGTTGCTCAACACCTTCTGCTTGGTGTTCTTGCCGCGCAGCACGTGGTAGAGCCGGGCGAGGCGCACCGCGCACTCGACCGCCTCGGACCCGCCGCTGAGCAGCTTCACCGAGCTGATCCCGTCCGGCGCCAGCTCGACCAGTCCGTGCGCGAGGTCGATCGCGTTGCGGTTGGTGCCGTGCAGTGGCGGGATGAACGCCAGCTTCTGCAGCTGCTCGGTCATCGCGGAGACGATCGGTTGGCAGTCATAGCCGAAGCAGACGACGAACACCCCGGACAGCGAGTCCAGATAGGTCCGACCCTGGGCGTCGAACAGGTGGACGCCCTTGCCGTGCTCGAACAGCGCGGTCTGCTCGGAGAACGGCATCTCCGCACAGAAAGAGCGCGTCTCGGCCGGCCACTGGAATGCTGACATGGTCCCTACTTCCGTGCTCGGGTCCTAATGGGATGGTGCGTCGGGAATGGCGGCGTCGCCGGGGGCGACGTCGTCGCGGAACAGGCCGTTCTGGTCGACGCGGGCGCGCACGCGGCGGGCGAGCGCGACCTGTTCCCCGGTGAGATGTCCTTGCGGTTGCTCGATGTCCTCCACGAAGCTCGGCACGGTCCGGCCGGTGTCCCACGGACCGATGGCCGCCCGCAGCCGGGCGCCGTGCGCGCGGATGGCCTCGGCGTGCGCCGGCTCGAACACCAGACCCGAGCCGCCGTAGGAGAAGCTGGCGTCGATGCGGTCCAGCGCGCCGCCGGGGCGGTCCGGGGTGCGGTAGGCGCCGCCGAGCTGGCGCAGACCGGCGACCACCAGTGGTGAGCCGGAACCCTCGCCGATCGTGTCCAGCAGGCGCTGTGCGCCCCGCTCGTCGAGATCGGTCAGCAGCAGGTGGTCGCCGACGATCGGCACCGGGTCGGTCGGGTCGAGGTGTGCCTTCAGCACGGCCGCCGGGGTGGCCTCCTGCCAGCTGTCCAGCAGTGGCGGGGCGATCGCGCGCAGCGGCCCGAGCAGGTCCTCGGCGTCCCGGCGCACGGCCGGGAGCTGCCCGGCGGTGGTCGCGTGCACCAGGCCGTCCACCGCGAAGGTCGTGCGGCCGGCCAGTTCGCGCGGCACGTCCGGCAGGTCGGGCAGGTTCATCACGCGCACCGACGTGGTCGCCGTGCGCGGCGCCTCCCGTGCCCAGGCCAGCCAGGTCGCCAGCAGCTCGTCGGCGACCGAGGCCGGCCAGTACGCGACGCCGGTGATCACGTCGCTCACCGGGAACAGGTCGAGCTCCACCGAGGTGACCACCCCGAACCCACCGCCGCCGCCGCGCAGCGCCCACAGCAGCTCCGGATCCGACTCGGCGTCCACCCGCCGGTGCTCGCCGTCCGCGGTCACCAACTCGATCGCCCGGACCCCGTTGGCGGCCAGGCCGACCGCGCGGCCGTAGGGGCTCAGCCCGCCACGCAACAGGTAGCCGACGACCCCGACCGTTGGCGAGGAGCCGTGCGCGGCCATCAGGCCGTGCGGCGCGGTCGCGTCGACCACCGCCTCCCAGCGGGTGCCGGCCGGCACCCTGGCGGTCCTGGCCACCGGGTCGACGGTCACCTCGCCGGCCAGCTCGGTCCGGATCAGCAGGCAGTCCCGGATCGGGCGGACCGCGCCGGCGGCGTGCCCGGTGGTGTGCACCCGCACCGGCAACCCGGCGCGGGTGGCGTGGTCGATCGCCGCCCGTACGTCCTCGACCGTGCGCGCGGTCACCGCGGCGGCCGGCCGTGGTTGGGCGGTCAGGTTGAATACCGCGGTGGCGGCGTCGAAGCCGGCCTCACCCGGTAGCGCGGCGGCGGTCATCGCGTACCCTCCACACTGGACTCAACCGTCGCGATCGGACATTCCACAGTGGACGAAATGGCGCGGTCGATCATGCGCGTGTCCTCTCCTGCCGACGGGGTCGAGACCATCCTGACACTCGGCCGGACCTGGGTGTTCTTCGAGAATGCCGACCACAGGAGGAGGTGGTGTAAATGGCTCCGCGCGGTTGTAGATTCCGATGGAATCATTCGTCGTGCGCGTCATGACGAAATCGTTGGTGTCCTCTGTCGAGAGGTAAACACATGTCTGTCAACGAGGCGCCACCCACAGCTGGCACACGGGAGTGGATCGGCCTTGGCGTGATGTGCCTGGCCACCCTCCTGGTCGCCTCCGACGCTTTCGTGCTGCTGCAGGCGCTCCCGCACATCGGGGCCGGCTTAGCCGCCGACGGCATCGATCAGCTGTGGATGGCCGACATCTACGGCATCATGCTCGGGGGCTTCCTGATGACCATGGGCGGCCTCGGCGACCGGATCGGTCGCCGCAAGCTGCTGCTCATCGGCGCCACCGCGTTCGGTCTCGCCTCGCTGGCCGCCGCCTACGCGACGACGCCGGAAATGCTGATCCTGGCCAGGGGCCTGCTCGGCATCGCGGGCGCCACGCTCGCGCCGTCCACGCTCGGGCTGATCAGGAACATGTTCCGCGACCCGAGGCAGATGGGCGTCGCGATCGGGGTGTGGGCCTCGTTCTTCACCATCGGCGCGGTCACCGGCCTGATGGTCGGCGGGGTGCTGCTCGCGAACTTCTGGTGGGGATCGGTGTTCCTGATGTCCCCGGTCGTCGCGGCCGTGCTGGTCGTGGTCGGCCGGGTGGTGCTGCCCGAGTTCCGCAACCCGGACGCGCCCCGGCCGGACTGGCTCAGCTCCATCCTGTCGCTGTGTGCGCTGCTGCCCGCCGTGTGGGGCGTGAAGGAGCTGTCCAGGAACGGCTGGGACCTGCTGCCGGTGGTCGCCATCGTCGCCGGGATCGCCTTCGGCGTGGTGTTCGTGCGGCGCCAGCGGTTGCTCGCCACGCCGCTGCTTGACCTCACCCTGTTCAAACTGCGCAACTTCGCCGTGCCGCTGCTCGCGTTGTTCCTGCACGCGGCGTTCACCGGCACGGTGTTGTTGTTCATCATGCAGCACTTCCAGCTGGTCGAGGGGCTGACCGCGTGGAAGGCGGGGCTCGCGCTGGTGCCCGGCATGCTGTTGAGCTCGCTGGCCTCCCCGATCGCCGGGGCGCTCGCCCGCCGGTTCCGGCCGGCGTACATGATCGCCGTCGGCGAGACCGTGGTGATCATCGGTCTGGTGCTGGTCTTCCTGTCCGGCACCTACGGCAACGCCGCGCTGCTGATCGTCGGGTTCGCCGTGTGGTCCATGGGTGGCGCGCCGATCCTGGCCGTGGGCATGACGCTGATCGTGGGCTCCGCGCCGCCGGAGAAGGCGGGCTCGGCGTCCTCGATGCCCCAGATCAGCAACGAGGTCGGCACCGCGATCGGCGTTGGCACCGTTGGCAGTCTCGGCGTCGCGTTCTACCATTCCCAGGTCGTCGACACGCTGCCGGCGCAGCTGCCGCCCGAGGCGGCGGCCGCCGCCGGGCAGAGCATCGCCAACGCCGTCGGCACGGCGGCGACCCTGCCGCCGGACCTGGCCGGGGCCGTGATCACCGCGGCCAGGGCGGCCTACACCGACTCGATGCAGCTCGTCACCGGCATCACCGCCGGCGTGTTGGCCGGGGTGATCGCGCTGGTGGTCGTGCGGCTGCGGCGGGTCCGTCCGCTCGGCCAGGAGGACGAGGCGGCGGAGTTGGCCAAGCCCAGCGTCGAAGCCGTTGGCTAGCCCGGGTGTTCGGGCGTTGACCAGCAGCGGAAGGAATTCACCCTGATTTCTCGGGCGGGTTGTCGAGTTGGCGGGGGCTCGTCCGTCGTATGGTTTGAAGGGCCCTCCACGGGGCCGCACCGTTGAGTACAGGAGAGGACAGGTTGTGCCGCAGTACGCGATTTTGATCTACGAGAAGGAACTTCCCGGCGGCGTGGCGGACATTCCGCAGGAGGTCATGGACGCCCACATGAAGGTGCCGGAGCGGATCGCGGAGATCGGCGCCACGATCGTCAACGAGCAGGCGACCCAGCCAGCCAGCTCGGCCTCGACCATTCGCAAGGGTGGCGTCGTCACCGACGGCCCGTTCATCGAGAGCAAGGAGGCGCTCGCCGGCTTCTTCGTCATCGAGGCGAAGGACATCGACCAGGCGATCGCCGTCGGCAAGACCGTGCCGATCATGGATGGTGGCATCGAAGTTCGTCCGCTGCTTGAAGGGTGATCAGCTCCGATTCATCCGCCGTCGCGCGGGCTGTGGCTGACGCGCACCGTCGGGAGTGGGCCGTTGTGCTCGCTTCGACGGTGCGCGTCGCGCGCGATCTCGACCTGGCCGAGGAATGCGTGCAGGACGCGTACGTCTCCGCGCTCACCGCTTGGGAGCGCACCGGCGTTCCAGCCAACACCGGCGCCTGGCTGGTCACCACCGCCAAGCGCAAGGCGTTGGACGCGCTGCGGCGGGACCAGTCGTTCCGAGCCAAGCGACACCTGCTCGCGGAGGCCGACGTGTCCGAGGTCTACATCCCGGCCGACCCCGTCGTCCACGACGACCGGCTCCGGCTGATCTTCATGTGCTGCCACCCCGCACTGCCCCAGGAGGGGCAGATCGCGTTGACCCTGCGGCTGGTCTGCGGTCTGTCCACACCGGACATCGCGAAGCTGTTCCTGGTGTCGGAGGCCACCATGGCCGCCAGGATCACCAGGGCGAAGAAGAAGATCGCGGCCACCCGCATCCCGTTCCAGGTGCCGCCGGCCGGCGCGCTGCCCGACCGGGTCGACGCCGTGCTCACCGTGATCCATCTGCTGTTCACCACCGGCCACACCGCGCCGTCGGCGGAGACGCTGACCAGAGGTGACCTGGAGGACCGCGCGGTCGACCTGGCACGGATGCTGCGTGACCTGATGCCCGACGAGCGTGAGGTCCGGGGGCTGCTCGCGTTGCTCCAGCTCAACCGCGCCCGGCGGGCGACCAGAACCGACGCCAGCGGCCGGTTGTTGCTGCTGGAGGAACAGAATCGCTCGCTGTGGGACCGGGAGGCCATCGAGGAGGGCCACCAACTCGTCGTCCGCGCGCTGCGCGGCGGTCCGCCAGGCCGGTTCGCCCTCCAGGCCGCGATCGCGGCGCTGCACGCCACCGCGCCGAGCTACGCCGAGACCGACTGGGGACAGCTGCTCATCATCTACGACGAGCTGCTGAAGGTGTGGCCATCGCCGGTGGTCGCGCTCAACCGCACGGTGGTGCTGGCGATGGTCGACGGGCTCGGCCCGGCACTGGCCGAGATCGAGCTGCTGGAGGGGAACAAGGACCTCGCCGGCTTCCACTACCTGCCCGCGGTCAAGGCGGACTTCCTGCGCCGACTCGAGCGGTACGCGGAGGCGGGTGCGGCCTACCAACAGGCACTCGACCTCACCGACAACGACGCCGAGCGCGCGTTCCTCACCGGCCGCATCGCGGAGTGCGCCGAGAAGTCCTGACATCACAACAGATCGGGGGCCACCGCGGTGGCCCCCGATCTGTTGTTTCCGTCCTAACGGCAGGGCCGGTGCGCCAGGTCGGCCTGGTTCACCCGGCCGCGGTCGAGGCGGTAGGCCACGATCTCGGCCTTCTCGTCCGCGTTCTGCGGCCAGCCGGCCGCGGTGATCAGCCAGTCGCCGTGGATGGCCAGCGGCGAGTTGGTCGAGCCGGCCAGCTTGGCCTGCCACTCCGGCTTGCCGTTCCTGGTGTTGAACGCGTGCACCACGCCGTCGAAGGTCGTGGTGAACACCAGGTCGTTGGTCACCGTGGCCGCGCCGTAGGGAGTGAAGTCCACCGGCGTGGACCACTTGATCCTGCCGGTGACCAGGTCGAGCGCGACCACCTCGCCGGTGCCCTCGGAGAAGTCGCCGAAGATCGGCGGCGGCGTCTGGCTGGTCCAGATGGCGCCGAAGTTGTTCACGCCGACGTAGACGTTGCGCCCGTCGACCGCACCCGGTGCCGGCACGCCGCCGAGCACGCCGGGGAAGATCTCGACCGGCATCGTCGGCATCTTGCTCAGATCGCCCGCCATGGCGGTGAGGTTGTCGTCATCGCGGCCGTTGTGCTTGCCGACCGGGGTCTTCCACAGCCGCTTGCCGGAGTGCCGGTCGTACATGTAGACGAAGCCGGTCTTGCCGGAGGCGACCACCACGTCGCGGCCGCGGACGGTGGTGAGGATCGGCGAGTTCTGCAGGTCCCAGTCGTAGACGTCGTGCGGCAGTTCCTGGTTGTACCAGACGACCCGCCCGTTGTCGGCGTCCAGCTTGACGATGGAGTTCGTGTAGAGGTTGGGGCCTGGCCTGCTGGAGGCCCACGGGAACTCCGGGGTGCCGATGAACGGCGTCGGGTTGGCCACCGCGACGTAGAGGTAGCCCTCGTCGTCGAAGGTCGGCGGATACCACAGGCCGCCACCGCCGTTGATCTCCGGGTGGCCCCACAGTCCAGTGGGGACGGTGTGCCAGACCCACTTCTTCTTCCCGGTCCTGGTGTCCATCGCCCACAGCGCGCCGACACCGCCGGCGGCCGTCGAGCCCTCGAGGAAGCTGGGCACGGTCGAGATGTAGACGGTGCCGTCGTGGATCCCGGGTGCCATGTCGATGGCCTCGTTCTGGTTGCGGATCAACGACTTCCGCCACACCACCCGGCCGTTGTCCGCGTCCAGTGCGAAGGCCTCGGTCTTGGTCGCGCCGAACACCAGGCCGTCGTCGACCGCGACACCGTTTGGCCCGTTCGAGTACGAGCTCAGCATCGTCCGCCACAGCTCGCGACCGGTACGCAGGTCGATCGCGTACACATTGGAGTCGAGGTCCTGGGTGTAGACCACGCCGTCGGCGACCACCGGGGTGGCCGCGTGGGTGCCCGGCCAGCGCTCGGGCGGCGAGACCAGCGGCACCTTCCACTGTGGACGTAACGCGTCCACGGTACGACTGTTGATGGGACTGCGCACATGGCGGGTGCCCGCGATGTCCGCGTTCGGCTCGGACCAGGTCGAGGCCTTCGCGCAGCCGGAACCGTTGTGCTGTGGGGAGTTGGCCACCGCTGGCACGGCGGGGATGAGGCCGGCGACCACGAGCGTCGCACCGGCCGCGATGGTGAGCAGTGAACGGCGGGTAGCCCGCCTACTGACGATGGATTTCGGCCACATGGGCGCTCCCAAGACAATCTCTTGTCACCGAAGGGTCTGCCCGCACGTTACTGAGCGGTGCCATCTCTGCTCATCTTTTGGCGTGCGAAGGTTTCCCCTGCACGAGTCCGCACATCGGGAGAAGCTCACCCGCGCCCGCCGGACTAGCTTCGCAATCAGCAGGACGCGGCCGAAGGGAAAGGGAGTCCGTCGTGGCTGAGCCCGTGGTTGTCAGTAGTGGTCTGAACTTCCCGACCAGCATCGTGTTCGACACCGACGGCCGGGTCTACGTCGCGGAGTCCGGGCTGCCCTTCGGCGGCGCGCGCCGAGGCGGCCGGGTGCTGCGGTTCGACGGTGCCGGCGAACCGGTCGTCATCGCCGACGAACTCGCCCCGCCGGTCACCGGCTTGTGTTGGCACGACGGCGATCTCTACGTCTCGGAGGGTGGGGCCGGCCGGATCACCAGGATCGACAGCGCCGGCACGCGGACGGTGGTCGTCGACCGGATGCCCGGCCCCGGCAACTACCACACGAACATGGCCGTGGTCGGCGCCGACCGCAAGCTCTACTTCGGACAGGGAGCGATGTCCAACCTCGGTGTCATCGGGCTGGACGCCTACGAGCTCGGTTGGTTGCGGCGGCTGCCGCACGCGCACGACATTCCCGGGCTGGACATCACGCTCACCGGGGAGAACATCACCACCCGCGACCCGTTCGTCGCCGACCAGGACGCCACCACGCGGACCGGCGCGTTCGTCCCGTTCGGCACGACAACCCAGGCGGGACAAACCATCGAGGGCGCGCTGCCGTGCACCGCGGCGGTCATGCGCTGCGATCTGGACGGGTCGAACCTGGAGTTGGTCGCGTGGGGCATCCGCAACGCGTTCGGGCTCGGTTTCCTGCCGGACGGGCGGTTGCTCGCGGTGGACCAGGGTTCGGACGACCGGGGGAGCAGGCCGATCGGCAACGCCCCGGATCTGCTGTTCGAGGTGCGGCGGGAAAGCTGGTACGGCTGGCCGGACTTCATCGGCGGCGTCGCGGTGACCGAGCCGCGTTTCCAGCCGGTGCGCGGGCCGCAGCCGACGTTCCTGCTGTCGGCGCACGACACGCTGCCCAAGCCGGAGGGCGCGCTGGTGGAGTTCGAGCCGCACGCGGCGGCGACGAAGTTCGCGGTGGTGCCGACCGAGGTGCCCGGTCTCGGCGGGCGGCTGGTGGTCACGCTGTTCGGCGACGAGACGCCGATGACCGCGCCGCACGGCCACCCGCAGGTCGGCCGGGATCTGCTGTTGGTCGACCCGGATGACTGGTCGACGACCGGGCTGTCCGGTGGTCCGGAGTTGTTCCGGCCCATCGACGTCGCCTTCAGCCCGGTGGACGGCGCGCTGCACATTGTCGACTTCGGACAGTTCGAGATGTCCGACGACGGCGTGCTGGCCACTGCCGGCAGCGGCCGGGTGTGGCGCTGGCCGGACTGGGCGCCGACCGCCGGAATTTCCTGAAAGAATTCCGCATTATCACCAGGTGCGGATATTTCCTCCGGGGCACGTTCGGAGACCGAAAATCCCCGGGTGACCGGTTATAAACGGAACGTGACTAATCCGGCATATCCCGATCCCGTCGCCTACCCGTTCAATGTGGCCGAGGGCCTTGAACTGGACGCCGCCTACGCCCTCGCGCGTGCCACGCCGGGGCTGGTCCGGGTGCGGTTACCGTACGGTGAGCCGGCGTGGCTGGCCACCCGCTATGCCGATGCCCGGCTTGTGCTGGGCAGCAACGTGTTCAGCCGCGCGCGGGCGGTGGTCGCGGACGCGCCCCGGCTGACCGAGGCCAAGCAGGTCAGCAGCATTCTGTCCATGGACCCACCGGAACACACCCGGCTGCGCACCCTGGGGGCCAAGGCGTTCACCATGCGCCGGGTGGAGTTGTCGCGGCCACGCATCCGCGAGTTGGCCAACGAGTTGGTCGACCGGTTGCTGACCATGCCCCAGCCGGTGGATCTGGTGGAGAACTACGCGTTGCCGCTACCAGTACAGGTAATCTGCGAATTGCTTGGAGTGCCGGCCGCCGACCGCCGGAAATTCCGGGTGTGGAGTGACGCGGTGATGTCGACCAGCGGCATCTCCGCGGCGCGGTTCGCGGTCCTGCGGACGGAATTCCAGGACTACATCAGGGCGTTGATCGAGCACCGGCGCGCCGAGCCGCGCGATGACCTGATGACCGCGCTGATCGAGGCCCGCGACGAGCGGGATCGACTGTCGGAGAACGAGCTGGTCGAGCTGTGCCGGACGATTCTCGGCGCGGGGTACGAGGCGACCGCCGCGCAGCTGAGCAACTTCGTCTACGTGCTGCTGGACAACCCCGACCGGCTGGCCGAACTGCGTGCCGACCCCGGGCTGCTGCCGGCGGCGGTGGAGGAGCTGTCCCGGTTCATCCCGCTTGGCGGCGTGGCGACCTTCCCGCGCTACGCCACCGAGGACATCGACGTCGGCGGCGTGCTGGTCCGGGCGGGCGAGCCGGTGCTGGTGGCCATCGGCGCCGCGGACCGGGACCCGCTGCGGTTCCCGGCGCCCGACCAGCTGCGGTTCGACCGCGACGACAACCAGCACATCGCGTTCGGGCACGGACCGCACCGCTGCCTCGGCACCCAGCTGGCCCGGGTGGAGCTGCAGGAGGGACTGGGCGCGCTGATCGACCGGCTGCCCGGACTGCGCCTGGCGGGCGACGTCGGCTGGAAGCGCCAGATGATCGCCCGCGGCCCTCGGACGATGCCGATCGGCTGGTGACGATCCAACAGCACGATAAGTGGTCGAAGAGTAACCATCGGTCACCGAAGTCGCTGTCACCCGATCCGGCGAACGTTGAACTCGCGTGCCGGCAGCGTTCGACTCGCGTGTCCGGAGCGTTGGACTCGCGGGGCGGGAGCGGTGGACTCGCGCGGGTCGCGAGTTCAACGTTCGCGTACGGCGAGTTCAGCGTTCGCGGGTGGGATGTTCAGGTTCGGGGGGTGGGATGGCGGCGGTCGGGGCACGGGGGTGTCCCATTTGCCGGCAAAGGGTGGCATCCGGCGGGGCGACCTGCTTTCCTACACCCAATCTGTTCCCGGAGACGAACGAAAGGTCGGGGTGACTGGCGTATGGCGCTCGCCGCAGACGCGGGGACCACGGAGAACACACCGCGTGAGGTGCGCCCCATCCACGGTCCGCCGAGGGGACTGGCCCCACATATCGCGACGTACTTCTTCATCCTCGGGCCGTTCGTCGCGCTGATCGCGGCCGTGCCGCTGGCCTGGGGCTGGGGCCTCGGCTGGGTGGACGTGGTGCTCGCCGTGGTCTTCTACACGGTCACCTGCCTCGGGGTGACCGTCGGCTTCCACCGGTACTTCACCCACCGGGCGTTCAAGGCGCGGCGGGCGCTGCGGGTGGCGCTCGCGATCGTGGGCAGCATGGCCCTGCAGGGCCCGATCACCCACTGGGTCGCCGACCACCGCCGCCACCACGCCTTCTCCGACCGCGACGGCGACCCGCACTCCCCGTGGGCGTTCGGCACCTCGCCGGTCGCGCTGGTCAAGGGCTTCTGGCACGCGCACATGGGCTGGGTGTTCAACCGCAACCTGACCAACGCGGAGCGGTTCGCGCCCGACCTGCTCGCCGACCGGGACATCGCCAGGGTGCACCGCCAGTTCGGGCTCTGGACGCTGGTGACCCTGCTGGCCCCGGCGGTGCTCGGTGGCCTGCTCACCTGGTCCTGGTGGGGCGCGGTGACCGCGTTCTTCTGGGCCGGGCTGGTGCGGGTCTCGTTCCTGCACCACGTGACCTGGTCGGTCAACTCGGTCTGCCACATGATCGGTAGCCGGCCGTTCGCCGCGCGGGACAAGTCGGCGAACTTCTGGCCGTTGGCGATCCTGTCCATGGGTGAGTCCTGGCACAACCTGCACCACGCCGACCCCACCTGCGCGCGGCACGGGGTACGGCGCGGGCAGATCGACATCTCGGCCAGGCTGATCTGGATCCTGGAGAAGTTCGGCTGGGCGACCGACGTGCGGTGGCCGACCGAGCGGCGGCTGAACACCCTGGAACGCCGGGGCGGCGTCACCACCTGAGAACGCCCGCCCGGAGCTTGGTACGTTGGCGGCTCGACAGTCACTGAGCGCTACCACGACGTCGGGGAGTTCCAGCATGCCGCCTCCGGCCTACGAGACTCCGTGCCGGCCGGTGCCCACGCCGCCGGACCGCCTGCGCCTGCCGCAGGTGGTCCGGATCGCGGCCGCCGTCGTGCTGGTCGGCCTGTTCGGCGGCTGGTATCTGCTCTTCGGCGGCTCCGAGTCGGAGGCGGGCCGCTCGGCGCCCGTCCCGACGGTGACCGAGGTGACCGACACGCCGGCGCCGAGCACCCCGAAGATCGTCGCGCCGCCGGTGGCCGGCGCGATGACCGCCGAGGCCGGCCCGACCCCACCGCCGGCGACCAGCGCGCCGACCCGGCCGGCGCCGAGCACCACCGCACCCACCCGGCCGAGGGACGACCGCTTCGCGGTGGTCGGCGAGCGGTGCCCCCGTCCGGGGACGTACTCGATCACCGCCCGGTACCGGCCGGTCATCTGCCAGGCCGGCACCTGGCGCCCGGTCACGCCGACCTAGCCTCGGCCGACCCGCGGTGCCGTACCCCGTGACCAGCCTGTACAACAGAGGGATGCAAACGCTTCCCTTTTATACCAAGAAATTTGGGTTCACATCTGCGGGCGGGCACGCGGCGGAGATCGTTCGGCTGCCGAACGACGTCGCCGCACTGTCGGCAGTTGCCCAGGGAGTGTTGATTCACGAGCACCTCGCGTCGGCCTACGGCGTCACGTTAAGCGACGAGGACCGCGCCCCGGTTCACCTGCGGCGGATCGCCGACGTGCTCGACCGGATCCGGGCCAGGGACAGCAGACCGCTGGATGTCGCGCGGGAGCCGGCCGCGCGCACCGCGGGCAACTGCCGACAGTTCACTGTGTTGCTGGTGTCGATGCTGCGCGTGCACGGGGTCCCGGCCAGGGCCAGGTGCGGGTTCGCCAACTACTTCGGCGGGCCGGTGAACGAGGATCACTGGGTGGCCGAGTACTGGCAGGACGGGCGGTGGCGGCTGGCGGACGCGCAGATCGACGACCAGCAGCGCGGCATGTTCCCCATCGACTTCGACCTCACCGACGTGCCGCGCGACCGGTTCCTGGTCGCCGGCCAGGCGTGGGTCGCCTGCCGCGCGGGGACCGCGGACCCGGAGCGGTTCGGCCTTGGCCTGACCAACGAGTCCGGCTACTGGTGGATCGCCGGCAACCTGATGCGCGATGTCGCCGCGCTGAACAACGTCGAGCTGCTGCCGTGGGACGTCTGGGGGGTGATGCCCGGCCCGCACGACCGGATCGACGAGGACCGGGTGGCGCTGTTCGACCGGCTCGCCGCGCTGACCGAGACGCCGGACGACAGCTTCGAGGACCTGCGCCGGCACTACGAGTCCGACGACCGGCTGCGGGTCCCGCAGACGGTGCACAACCTGCTGCGCTCCCGCAACGAACGGCTCAGCCTGGACTTCGCAGGAGCTTGACCCGGTTGGGGTGATGTGGCGGCGGGGCGTGGTTGGGCTGGTTCAGCCTGGGCTTCGCCGGAGCTTGACCCGATAGGAGTAGTGCGCCGGCAGGAAGTAGCTGATCGCCACTTCGACGAGTTGGCCGCCGGTCGTGAGGTAGGTGCGGTCCACCCGCAGCAGGGGAGTGCCGGGGGCGCAGCCGAGCCGAGCGCTGAGCTCCGCGCTCGCCGCGACCGCGGTGATGCTCTGCTCGGCCTCGGCGATCGGGTGGCCGGTGCGGGTGTCGATCATCGCGATCACCGTGACGTCGCTGACCGCGCCGGTCGTGGTCAGCTCCGGCAGTTCGGCGAGCAGCTCGCCGATCTCCGGCCGGACGTGCACGGAGCTGACGCAGAACGGGATTCCGTTGTGCAGCCTGCGGAACAGCACGCTGTGCACGAGGTCGCCGTCGAGTCGCAGCCTGCTGGCCGCCTCGATGTCGACCTGTCGGCGCAGCGGTTCCACGATCTCCAGCTGGGTGTCCAACGACAGGCCCATCAGGTCCTCAATGGACCCGAACTGGCGTAGGTACGGACCTTGGGGCGTGGCAAAGGTTCCCCGGCCCGCGGTGCGCCGCACCAGGCCCTCGGCGACCAGGTCGTGGAACGCCCGGCGCACGGTCTGCCGGCTGACCGAGAACTCCCGCGCCAGCTCGGCCTCGGTCGGCAGCCGGCTGCCGTCGGCGTAGCGGCCGCGCCGGATCTCCCCGCGCAGCAGGCGGGCGAGGCGTTGGTAGGCGGCCTCGGTGCGGACCGGCATCATGCGCTCGGTCTCCCCTTTCGTGAGGAAATGTACGGCCAATGGCTCCTGCCATTATGCCAGGTGTCAAGCCAGCCGCCGGGTGATGAGGCCGACTTTGGCCGCTCCAATGGCGGCCCGTCGTTTCGTGCGTCGACGAATGCGTTGCTCAGGGTGTCCCTCGGTTGACAGCGTGGTCGGATGACAGCACACGACGCGCGCCGCTACGGCGCCCGATGGGCGGACAACTACGACGAGTGGCACAGCGGGCTCATGGACGACGACGGCGCGGTCGCCGCGCTGGGCGAGCTCGCTGCCGGGGGACCGGTACTGGAGTTCGGTGTCGGCACCGGTCGGCTGGCGGTGCCGCTGGCCCGGCGCGGGGTCTCGGTGTCCGGTGTGGACATCAGTACGGAGATGTTGGCGAAACTACGGGAGAAGCCGGGCGCCGAGGCGATCTCGGTGATCGTCGGCGACATGACCACGGTGCGCGTGCCCGGCGAGTTCGCGGTGGCGTTCATCGCGTTCAACACGATTCTCGCGCTGCCCGACCAGCGGGCGCAGGTGAACCTGTTCCGCAACGCGGCCGCACATCTGCACGCGGGCGGCCGGTTCGTGCTGGAGACCGCGGTCGTCGGTGGTGCGACCCACCGGCTGAACGTGGTCAAGGTCGAGCCGGACCAGGTGACCATCGCCGCGGGCATCCTCGACCCGGTCGGCGGGACCTACGATGGCGCGTGGGTGGTGCTCGGCACCGATGGCGCGCGGTTCTACCCGATCTCCGGGCGGCACCTCACCCACCACGAGATGGACCTGATGGCCGAACTGGCCGGCCTTGAGCTGGAAAACCGTTGGGGCGACTGGAAAGGCGCCCCGTTCACCGGCGACTCCACGCTGCACGTGTCGGTCTATCGCAAGCCGCACTGAGTCTCGGCGCTACGGCGCTACGGCGTCATGGTGAACGTCGCGTCGAGGGGGCCGTCGACGCGCAGCAGGTTCTTGCGCTCGGCCCACTCGAGCGCGGCGCGAACGTCGTCCTCGGCAACGAGAGTACGGTCGGCGAGACCGGCGAGTGTCTGTGTCCCACCGTTCCACAGTGCGACGGACACCAGATCCGCGGCATAGGAACAGAACCGGTTGTGGTCGCGCTGGCGGACCAGCCGGTCCCGGTGCCGGTCGGACATGTCGATCACGTCCTCCGGCTTCGGCTGCGCGGCGGGTTTGCGGTAGCCGCGGTCGTCCTTGACCAGCGCCCCGGCGGCGACGAACACCTCAAGGGACTCGGCGAGCGTGCCCGGCGCCGGCATGCCGAACTGCTCGGCGACATCCGACGGGTGCATCATGACCAGGATCGGGACCCGGCCGGGCAGCGGCCGGTCCAGCCAGTCGTCCCCCCGGTTCCACCGGATGCCGAACTGCCGCAACGACTCGAGCGTCGCCTCGCCGAGGTCCTCCCGCGCGGCATCGACCATCCGCAGCAGGTCGCTGAACTCGTGGCTGAACATGATGTACCACCCGGGATCGGCGGGCCGCAGCGCGGCGGCGTGCCGTTTCCACCACCTCGGTGGGGCCGGCTCGGCCGGCCAGAAGCGGAGCAGCCAGTGAGCGCGCCACGCGTCGTGGTGGTCGACGGGTCGCCGGGCCACCCGCACGCGACAGGTGTCCATTCCGGGAAGTGCGAAGGGGTCGCCGCCCGCGCCGCCGGTCACGTAGTCGAGCGCCGCCTTGCCCGACAGGCTCCGATACGGGATGTCGACGACATCGGCCCAGTCGGCGATGTCGTCGGCCGGGGCGGAGTCGTGCACCTCCACGCGCACCATGTCCGGACCGGGTCCCGCCGCGCCCTCGAGCCAGCCGTTGCCGGTGCGCACGATCGTGCCGCACGGCTGCACGTCCGTGCCGTGCTGGCTGAACGGGCCACGCTTCTCGTACGCCCCAACGTCACGGACGACGAGCGTGCCGGATTCCGACTGGTATTCGTCGTCCTCGACCATTCCCACGATCGCCATGACGGGACAATCTACTGTGGCCGGATCGGGGGTTAGATCGGCACCACCAGCAGTGGTTCGATCCCGCCGCCGTGCACCTCGAAGCGGCTGATGTCGTGTTGGGCGAAGGTGGACACGCCGGAGGCGCGAATGGCCTCGCCGCCGCCGTCGGTGCCCTCGGGCGCCTTCCAGGTGGCGATGCGTTCGCGGTCGCCGAAGCGGGAGACCACGTAGAGCGCGCCCTCCTGTGGGGTGGTGACCTCGTAGAGCGTCGCGTCGATCTTGATGCCGTCGGCGACCGGTTCGACGGTGATGATCGCGGTGACGCCCGACTTCGGGTCGGTGCCGCTGACCACGTGGGCGCCGGCGACCGCGCCGGAGGTGGTCGGCGGCGGCGTCGAGGTGCCGCCTTCGGCGACCTGGTTGCCGGACTCGGAGCCGCCCGACGTCAGGCCGATGACCAGACCGATCGACATCAGCGCCGCGACCGCGGCCGCTGCCAGCCAGACCGGCTTGCGGTTTCGCCTGCCGGCGGGTCCGGTGGCCGAAGGCTTGCCGGATGGCTTGGTGGTGGCGGGTCGGGTGCCGGCGGTCGGCCGGGCGGCGCGGGTGGCGGCGACCGGCGCGGACCGCCCGGTGCCCTCCGGACCCGGACGCGCGACGGGGGCGGACCGGCCGGTGCTCTCGGCGCGTGGTGCCGGCCGACCGGGGGGCGGGACCGGCGTGTGTCGCCCAGTTCCAGGGGCTGGCTTCGGGGCGGGGATCGGCGGACCGATCGGCCGCGCGTGCCCGTTCGTGGGTGCGCCCGCCGGCTTGCCGTTGGTCGGCACCGGCGGGATCCTGGTCGGCTGGGTCGCGCCGGCCGGCCGCTGTTGCGGTGGCACGGCCGGGCCGGTTGGCGGCGCGGCCGGACCTGGCGGCGCGAGCTGCCGGAAGTCGATCAGGGTGTCCAGCGGCGGCAGCGCGGGCTGCCGTTCCGGCTGCCCCTGCTTGTCTGGTTTCGCCGGCTTCACCGTGTCCAGGATCGCCGGCAGGTCGGCCATCTCGATGAACTCACGCCGGCACTGCTCGCACTGGGCGAAATGCTCCTCGTACGCCGCCTCGTCCGGCGTGTCGAGGATGCCCAGCACGTAAGCGCCGACATCCACATGTCGTGGTGCGGTCATCGTCGGTTCACTCCCCGTCCCGAAGCTGTTGCCGCAGCGCGCGGAGTGCGTAGTACACCCGCGACTTCACCGTTCCCGGCGGTACCCCAAGAACCGCCGCCGCCTCATTGACCGTGCGGTCACGCAGATACGTTTCCGCGAGCGCCTCCCGATGTTCCGCGCTCAACCCTTGCAGTGCATCGGCGATGACCATGGCGGACAACGACTTCTCCGATCCGTCCGGTACCGGCATGGTTTCCAGTGGTGCGGCGTCCACCTCCTTCGGTCGGGCACTGTGGCTCCGCCTGCCGTCGATCACGATACGGCGGGCCACCGTGTACAACCAGGCGCGCAGCATGCCTGGTTCCCGATCCAGTCGATCGGCATTGCGCCAGGCACGGACCAGGGTCTCCTGCACGACGTCCTCGGCCCACTGCCGATCATTGCCGGTTAGGTGCAGCACATGACCGAACAGCGCGCCACCGTACTCGCGGTAGAGCATCCTGACCAACGCCTCATGTCTGTCCGAGACGTCTTCCGTGCCGGCGAAATCGATTCTTGAACGCCGGCTCACGGCGCACATCGTGGACCCACGCCACGCTCCTTGTCGAGTGACTCACGTCACACTTGCTGGTCTGACCGTGATTGAACCGTGACTACCGGGTTTCCGTATCTGCTGGTGACCGCACGTGCTGGTGAAGAAGGAACTCCTTGCCCAAGAAAGGAAATCTCCATGAGCACCCGATACGACCGCCAGGTCGCGCCCACTCCGTACACCAGATCCGGCGGGCGCGCCGAGAGCGACGAGTCCTGAGTCCAGAGTGGACGGACGAGTTCGCGGTCGTGTCATGGCGGTGATGTCGCCGGTGTCGCCCATCCCGATGGCTGCTGCGGTCCACGGGATGGGCGCGCCGGTGACGTCCGGCCAGAATATCGGCGCACTTCGCGCGCCCGGCCATGCCCCGGTCACCCCTGCGGTGACCTGCGGCGACCGACCAGTACCGGCTCCAGCGACCACGATCACCCAGGGCGCCTCGATTCCGGCCGTGTCCATTCCAGGACCGGCTGCGGGAACGGCGTCGACCTCGGCCTGGTGGTCGTCCTCCGCGTCGCCGAGATCGGCCTGACCGAGGGGCTGCTGCGGCCATACACGCGCTGAGCTCCCCGAACGCTTACCAGAGAACTGCGAGGCAAGAGCATGGCAAGACACCAGATACCGCGACATCTGCGTCGGCGGCTGGTCGCCGCTGGCACAGCCGCGGTCTGCATCCTCGGCGCGGCCGTCGGCATCGGCATCTACGGTGCCGCGTCGGCCGAGGACGAGGCGACCCGGCCGGTTCCGTGTCTGCCGGACGTCCCGCCACCCGCGTCGAGCGAGGCCCCGGCGCCGGAGGAGCCCCCGGCCGAGGAGCCCCCGGCAGAAGAGCCACCCGCCGAGGAACCGCCGGCCGAAGAGCCGCCGGCGGAGGAGCCCCCGGCCGAGGAGCAGCCGACCGAGGAAGCGCCGGCTGAGGAGACGGCGACCCAGGGCTTCGGGCAGAACTCCGTGCTGGGTGCTCGCCCCCGTGGCCAGCAGCCGACCGAGGAAGCGCCAACCGAGGAGCCCCCGGCGGAGACTCCGCCGGCCGAGGAGCCCCCGGCCGAGGAGCAGCCGCCAGGTGAAGGCGAGGAGCAGGGCCCCCCGCCGCCCGAGACGGTGCCGCCGGTGGACCCCGAGGCGCCGGAGGACGACTTCGGCAACGAGGACTGCACCGACGAGCTCGGTCCGTTCGCGGGTGACTTCGTCAGCATCTTCGAGGTCGAACCCAACAACCTCGCCGGTGGTCCGGAGTTCAGCGCCGCCGGTTCGCGCGGCACGTTCGTGACCAACTGCGGCAACAACGAGGACGGTCACTTCAACTCCGACAACTTCATCGCCGCCCCCGGCAAGGTCAACGGTGCCGAGCACACCCACGACTACGTCGGCAACGCGGAAGCCACCTCGGAGTCCACCAACGAGAGCCTGGTGGCCGCGGAGACCACCTGCGAGAACGGTGACCAGTCGGCCTACTTCTGGCCGGTGATCCGGGTGCGCAACGCCGATGGCACCGGTGCCGCCGACGAGACCAACGCGCACAACTTCGGCGAGATCCTGCGGCCGACCGTGCGGCTGGAGTTCCGGGGCAGTGCCCAGGGACAGGTGGTCGCGATGCCGCAGTTCATCCGGGTGCTGACCGGCAACGCCAAGTCGGAGAGCCAGGACGGGGTCAACCAGAACGCGAAGTGGACCTGCACCGGGTTCGAGGACAGGATCACCGACAAGTACCCGCTGTGTCCTCGGGGCAGCCAGCTCACGCGGATCCAGGACTTCCCGAGCTGTTGGGACGGCGAGAACACCGACAGTGCCAACCACCGCGACCACATCGTGTTCCCGGACGAGGCCGGGACGTGCCCGGAGGGCACAGTGGCGGTGCCCGCACTGCGGATCACGCTGAACTACGCGGTGCCGCGTGGCCGGGTGTTCGCGGTGGACTCGTTCCCGGCCGAGCTACACAGTCCGATAACCGAGCACAGCGACTTCGTGAACGTCATGCCTGTTGAGCTGATGGATCGGGTCGTGCAGTGCGTCAACAGCGGCCGGCGCTGCTGATACTCCCGCGTCCGCGGTGTCCGGCGGGCGGGCAGGTCGGGGCTCCGCCGACCTGCCCGCCGTACCCGTTCTACTGATCCTCGCTAGGAGTACCGGTGTACCTGTACATGGCGGCGGCCGACGCCGGGCACGACAGTGGCGTGCTCGAGGTGTCCACGCTGTCGGCCCGTCTCGCGTACGCACTGATGTGCCTGACGCTGGTCTGGGGCGTGCTCACCAGCACCGGGTGGGTGAGCAGGCTGACCGGACGGGAGGCGTTGCGCAACAGCCACCAGGTGCTTGCGACGCTGGCACTGGCGTTCGCCTTCGTGCACGGCACCACGCTGCTGATGCTCGACAGCGGCGCGTGGGAGCTGGCGGAGGTGGTGGTGCCGTTCAAGGAGTCCCTGCGGTACACCTTCGGCGTACTCGCCTTCGAGGGGATGCTCGCCGCGTCGATCGCGGTGGCGCTCAAGCGATGGATGACCTACTGGCGGTGGATGTGGCTGCACCGGCTCGCCTATCCGGCGTTCGTGCTCGGGGTGCTGCACGCCTTCTTCGGCGCACTCGCCGCCGGTAGTCTCGCGACGGTCTGGCTGCTCGGGATCACGCTGCTCGTGCCCGCGGCCACCGTCATGTTCCTGCGGTTCCTGCCGGCGCGGGCGCTGGCCACCGCGGGCCTGATCGAGGACATGTGATGGGCGCACGCAAGACCGCCGTAAACAAGGGCATGACCCGCGCGCGCGACAAGGACATGTGATGGGCGCACGCAAAACCGCTGCCAGCAAAACCGCTGCCAGCAAGGGCAAGGCACGCGGGCGCAACCACGTGAGCGTGAACAACGACCGCTGCCGCCGCTACGGGATCTGTGTCGCGGAGGCGCCGACGTTGTTCCGGATGACGACCGACGGTGGGCTCCGGTATCTGCGCACGGTGCCCGACGAGCAGGTCGAGCAGGCGAAGGCGGCGGTACGCAGCTGCCCGATGCTGGCGATCGAGTTAACCGAGAGGCGTTGAATGGGCCGGGAGCGAATCGTTGTCGTCGGTGGTGGGGCCGCTGGCCTGCGCGCCGCCGAACGGCTCCGGGAGCTGAACTTCGGCGGTGAGCTGGTCGTCATCGGTGAGGAGCCCTACCGGACCTACCACCGTCCCGGCCTCACCAAGCACCTGTTGACCGGCGTCGCGCGACCGCGTGAGCTGATGTTGCCGGTACTCACCGACCTGGACGCGGTCTGGCGCTACGGGGTGCGCGCGTCGCACCTGGAACCCGACGAGCACGTGCTGCACCTGCCCGGCGGCGAGGAGATCGTCTACGACGGGCTGGTCATCGCGACCGGCTCGCAGGCACGGCACCTGCCGGGAGCGCCCCGCCACGACCCGCGCGTGCACGTGGTCCGCACGATCGCCGACGCGGTCGCGGTGCAGAAGAGCCTGCGGCGCGGCAAGGGTGGGCTGGCGGTGATCGGCAGCGGCTTCCTCGCCTGCGAGTTGGCGTCCTCGGCGCGTGCGCTGGGTCGTGACGCCACGATCATCACCAAGGACCACGGTCTGCTGACCAGGGTGCCCGGCGCGGACCTCGGCGAGACGGTGACCGCGTTGCACGAGGCGCACGGCGTGCAGATCGTGACCGATGCCGAGGTGCACCACTGGGTGCGCCAGCAGGACGGCGTGGCCATGCACCTGACCACCGGGCAGGTCGTGGTGGCCAACTGCGTGGTGTTGGCCGTCGGCGCGGTGCCGGCGGTGAGCTGGCTGCGTGGCTCCGGCCTGATCCTGGACGACGGCGTGATGTGCGACGCCACCTGTCACGCGATCGGCGCCGAGGGCATCGTGGTCGCCGGTGATGTCGCGCGCTGGCCGAACCTGCGGTTCGACACCGCGCCGCGCCGGGTCGAGCACTGGCTGAACGCGATCGAGATGGGCCGGGCGGCGGCGGAGAACCTGTTGGCCGGCGCGGCGAGCGCGCGGCCCTACACCCCGCTGCCGAGGTTCTGGACCGATCAGCACGGGATGCGCATCCAGGGTGCCGGCCTGCCGGCGCTCGCGCAGGACACCGTGCCACTGACCGATTCCGTCGATGTCGGCCAACGGGTCACCGGCTATGTCAGCAATGGAGAGTTGATCGGAGTGATGGGCTTTGACAGCCCGCGCGGCATGCTGCACTGGACCGCGGAGTTGGCGAACCGGACCGGTGAGGCGATGAACCGCCGCCCGGCGCCCGCGCCGCCGCGCCGGGAGCCCCCGCCCGCCCAGCCGGCCATGCCCAGCCACACCGCGGCCGCCCTCGAGGCGCTGAACTCCATGGTGGAGACCCAGGCGACCGACGGCGCGCCGGCGACCCAGGCGATTCCGGTGTACGCGATGAGCGCGATGGAGGCCGCGGCGGCGATGGACGCCGCGGTGGCCCGCGCGCTGGACCCCGGGCCGGTCGACCAGACCGCTCGGGCACAGGACTCGTTGCCCACCGGCGGTTTCTCCCCGGGGCATCCGTCGATGCCGCCGGGTGGGTTCCCGCCGATCGGGCGGGACGACTCGTGGTCGTCGCGGCCGCCGAGGCGCAGTGACCCCGGGCCGGCGATGCCGCGGTTCGGTCCGCTGGACACGCCGCCGCTCGGCCCGGAGGACTCGTGGCCGTCGATGCCGGCGGCCGGGTCGGGTGAGCCGTGGCCGGAGTTGCCCTCGGTGCAGGCGATGGACTCGTGGCTGTCGATGCCGGCGGTGGACTCGTCGCCGAGGCTGCCGGTGGTGCGCAAGCCGGAGCCGGGGGCCGCGCCGTACGCGGATTCCCCGTCCGGGCGGCGGGCAAGGCCGGACGACGCGCCGCCGTCGACGCCGCTGGCCGGTGCGTTGGACGCGGCGAGCTCCGGGCGCCATTCCCGGCCGGAGCCGCCGGAATCGGGACGGCCCGGTAGACGGGCCCGTACAGAGGAGGTGACGGACTCGATTCCGCAAGTTCGCGGTTCGAGATCGGAACGTGCGGCACTCGACGCGACACAGTCGATCCCCACGGTCCGGGAGACGAAGCTGACGCGGGCGCAGCGGCGGGTGCTGGCGGCCGAGGAGACGACCGCGATCCCACCGATCGGTGCTGGTGGCGGACCGGGAAACCGGCCGGGTCGGCCGGCGTCGACGGAGGAGACGACCGCGATCCCACCGGTCGGTCCGGGCGGTGGCGGGGCGGGGAAGCGACCGGTGCCGGCGGACTACTCGCCGCGCGCGCGTGCGGCATACGACGAGGCTGGGCCGGCGATGGCGTCCATCCCGGCGATGGAGCCGGTCGGCCGGCACGCCGAGCCGGCGTTGCCGCCAATGCCGCCGCCAATGCCGCCGCCAATGGCGACACCGTCATCTTCGCCGTCGCCATCAGCATCACCGCGACGTTCGGCGAGGTCGTCATCGTCGTCATCTGTGCAGCCACGTTCGGCAGCGCCGTCATCTTCGCCATCGCCATCGCCATCGTCTTCAGCACCGTCTTCGCATTCGGCAGCGCTGTCGTCCTTGTCATCGGCATCGCGTTCGGCTGCCTCTTTGCCAGCTGTCGCGGCTTCGCGGCCGCCGACTTTCCTTGAGCTCGCGCAGACCGGGGAGATCCCACCGGTGTCTTCGCGACCGATGTCGGCGCCACCCATGACTCCGGCGACCCCTCCGGTGTTCTCCGCACCGGTTGGGTCGCCGGTTCCGCCTGGTCCGCCGGTTCGGCCGACCTTCCCGCCCGCGGCGCGGGCACGGTATCCGGGTCAGGAGATGTCGTGGCCGACATCGTCGGCGCCGGATCCGTTGCCGCCACGGGCGTTGCCGCCGAGGATGGGTCCTGGCCATCCCGAGGCGTCATCACCGGCAATGCCGCCGGTTGGCCCGCTGGAGTCGTCCTCCGGCATGCGCCCGGTGCATCCGGGCATGCGGCAGAGCGGCCCGGTCGGCACCTCGCCGGGCATGCGTCCGGTCGACTCCGCGACCCGGATGCGTCCCGTTGGTCCGGGCGAGTCCTCGTCCCGGATGCCGCCGGCACATCCGACCGCGTCGTCATCCGGGATGCGTCCCGTTGGCCCGCTGGAGTCCTCGTCCGGGATGCGGCCGGTGCACCCGGCCGCGTCCTCGTCCCGGATGCGCCCTGTCGGGCCGCCAGGGCCGTGGCCGTCGGATCCCGGGATGTCCTCGCCGGGAATGCGTCCGCCGGGTCCCGGGACATCGCCCGGCATGCGCCCGAACGACGGTCCGGTGGGGACCTCGCCCGGCATGCGCCCGGTCGGCCCGACCGAGTCCGCCAGGATGCGTCCCGTCGGCCCGGTCGACTCCGCACCCCGCATGCGTCCTGTTGGTCCGATGGAGTCCTCGTCGGGCATGCGGCCGGTACACCCGGGAATGGGGCCGGGCGGTCCAGTGGGGACCTCGCCCGGGATGCGGCCGGTCGACTCCGCGACCAGGATGCGTCCTGTTGGCCCGGTCGACTCCGCGCCCGGGATGCGTCCGGTTGGTCCGCTGGAGTCCTCGCCCGGCATGCGGCCGGCGCACCTGGGGCCGGGCGGTCCGGTCGGCACCTCGCCGGGCATGCGTCCGGTCGGTCCGATGCCCTCCACGCGCATGGCGCGGACCCCCCCGACCGCGTCCTCGCCGAACCTGCCGCCGGTCCACCCCTCCCCGCCCGCCGACGCGTCATCCCCCGGCATGCCGGCCATCGCGCGCGCCGCCCCCGCCGGCCCGGTGCCGGACAAACCCCCACGCGACCGCGTCTTCGCCGCCGTCCCACCAGCACCGACCTTCCCGCCCCCGAGCAGCCGCGCGGCCGGTAACCCCCCAGCCGGCCGCGCGGCCCCGGTCCCCGAACCGGAGAAGGCCCGTCCCGAACCCGCCAATCCACCCCGAACCGCCGCGAAGTCCGGCCGCAAACCCGCCACCACCCGCAAACGCAAGGCCGCCATGCCACCCCCCGGCACCGTCTCCGCCCTCCCACCGGTCCAACCTGGTGGCGTCCCCGGAATCGAGGACCCGTCCCGCTACGAGGAGATCACCCCGATGGGTTAACCCCATCAGCTCCGCGCGAGGACCAGCTCGGTGATCCGTGCCAAATCCCGCTCCGACACCGCATGCGTCAACTCCGGCCACAGCTCGACCTCCGCCCGCGGCACCAGCGCACGCAACCGCGCGGCCGCCCTCGGCGCGTTCTGCGCCGTGCTGTGCGCGCCGAACAACGCCAGCAGTGGCACGGTGATCGTGGCGATCGCCCTGGCCGGCGGGCGGACCTGCGGCGGGATGGCGGCCCGGAAGTGCCGGATGGCGGCGAGGGTCACCTGGACCTCCGGCCGGTCATCCGCGTCCTCGCCGGCCGACCACCGCATGAACCGGCGCCACATCGAGTCCCGGTTGACGATCGCGGCGGCGAGCGCGATCAGCATGATCTTCGGCGCGAACCCGACGGTCACCGTAGTCGGCTCGATGAGCGTGACCGACCTGAGCCGGGCAGGCGCGGTGATCGCCTGGTGCACCGCGTAGAAGCCGCCGGTCGACCAGCCGACCAGGTGCACGTCGGTGAGATCGAGCTTGGCCATGACCTCGTCGAGCCAGCGGGCCCGGTCGGCGTGGTCGCGCAGCGGCGCGGTCTGCACGCTCAACCCGGCCTCGCCGATGGTGTCCACCGTGTACACCGGATGGCGCCTGGCGAAGCCCTCGACGTAGGGCGCCAGGCTGGCGGCCGAGCCGGCCATCCCCGCCAGCATCACGATCGGTCGCGCGTCGGCCGCGCCGTAGCGGTAGACCCGGGTGCTGCCGAACGCGGTGTCGACGTCCAGCTCCTTGTCCGGCGTCGGTCCGTGGCGCATCGCCGTGGCGTAGGCCTCCAGGTAGCTCGCCCGGTCGGCCGGGCCGCGGAAATCCCCAGTTCGTTTCATAGCCAGAAACTACGGACCGCGACTGGGACCGTCTTGAAAGAAAGTAAGCTGCGGTATGGGCGACTGGTCGATCGTGCTACCGGGTCAGCAGGTTTCGCGGCTGCCCGAGCTGCTGTATCGCCACCCGCACCCGCTACTCTCCGCACACGTACTGAGCTACACCGCACGCGACCACGTCCGGACCGAACCGGCGCCGTGGCAGTTCACCCCGCTGTGCGTGGTGATGGTCGGCATCGACCTGGTCGCCCCCGCCAGGACCGGTATTCCGCTCAACCCGGTCTGCGGTTTGCACGACCGGCCGGTGACCGCGGTCGAGCACCCCGGCCAGATTCGTGGCATCGGGCTCGGGCTGACTCCGTTGGGGGCACACGCGTTGTTCGGCGTCCCGCTCGGCGAACTGGCCAACCGGGTGGTCAGCCTTGGCGACCTGCTCGGCACCCGCGCCGGCCTGCTGGCCGAACAACTCGCCGAGATCCCGGACTGGCCGGCCCGGTTCCAGTTGCTTGATGAGACCCTGCTGGCCTGGCTGCGCGCCGGGCCGGAACTGACCAGGCAGCTGCGCGGTGTCTGGCAGCGGCTGACCGACTCCGCCGGCCGGGTGCGGATCGGCGCGCTGGCCGACGAACTCGGCTGGACCAGACAACATCTGGCCACCCGGTTCCGCCAGCACATCGGCCTCACCCCCAAGACCGTCGCCCGCATGGCACGTCTGCACCTGGCGATGTCCCTGCTGGCCAGCCGCCCGCTCGCGGACGTCGCGCTCGCCTGCGGCTATGCCGACCAGGCCCATCTCAACCGGGACTTCCGGCTGCTGACCGGAACCACGCCGACCTCGACGGTGCCCGCCGACCCGCCGCGGCTCAGCCGGGTTGACCGGGTTCCCGTTTGAGGGCGTTGAGGATCCGTTTCATCACGTCGTCGTCCAGGTCGGTCTGGTTCTCCTCTTCCGGGGGACGCACGGCGGCGGCCTTGGTGGTGCCTCGGCGGGGCAGCGGCACCACGGTCGCGTCCATACCGCTTGGCAGCGGTAGGTCCGACCAGATGAGCTGGCCTCCGCCGAGCGCCTCCACCCCGCTGCTCGAGTGCGGCAGCTCAGGCGGAACGGCCAGCCGGGGGCTGGCCCGCTCGTCCTCTATCTCGACGGACATCCGGCTGCCCGAAAGGCGTAGCCGAACAGTGATCATGGCTGGAGGTACGGACTTGTCCACCTTGCCGACCACCGCGCGCACAAGACTCCTCGTGGTGTTGGCGACGTCCTCGATCATGGACGCGACTCGCCACTCGGTGAGGGTGAACCGTACAAACAAGTCTGCACAGTTAATGGCGCTTGGCAGCGCGACGAGCCGGAGGTCGTCGACCTGCACGGTCTGGTCGTGCACTGGATCCTTCCACCGTTTCCAGCAGGCAACTGCCGCCAGATCTTGCCTCTAATCGGGCCCGGTTGGCAAACCCTGTGTCGTCAATCGGCCATCTGGCTGCGACGAACGGCATCCTGATGAGACTCCCGCCACATTCAGCGGTGCGGAAGCAACGCCGCGACCGTGGCGATCTGGTCCAGAAAGGAGTCGCTGAGCTGTCCGGCCGCCGCCTCCTCCGCCTCGGCCACCACCGCGAGCGCGCCGACCTGACGGGAGGCGTAGTGCTGGCCGGACAGCCGGATCGCCGGCAGGCCGAGCTCGGCGCCCGGCAGTGGCCGGATCTGCCCGGTGCCCCAGGTGTCGTCGATCCGCTTGAACTCCGCGGCCTGTGCCGGCGTGTCGAACCGGACCCACGCCACGGCGATCGCGATCGTGTTGCCGCCCTTGTCGTCCACGGTGAACAGCAGGCGGTCCAGCCGCTGGCACGGCACCCGCCGCAGGTACCGCCCGACCTGACCGTAGGCGTGCGCGGCGCAGTCGGGGTCGCGGCGGCGCAGGTCGCCCGGCGCGGCGCGCATGCCGATGCGCGACCAGGCGACGGTGGCCTCGCCACGCAGCATCGCCTCCCGGCTGGCCGCGAACTGGCCGGCGATGGCGTCGACCGGAGGTGGGTCACCGCCGCCGTCGTCATCGGTGTTGGCCAGCACGATCGCCATGGCGGCCGCGGCGACGAGCAGGCCGCCCTTCTTCGCCATGAGCGCCTCCGGAGACGTGGTGACCCTTTCTAACAGCTCACCCGAAGGGGGCGCGACTCAGGAGAGAGGGGGCGACGCGCCGGCCAGGGGGGAGGAGGCCGGCGCGTCGCGAGGCGGAGTTGACGTGCACCGCCCGGCGGCCGTGGCCAGTGCTCACGTTTGCGCGCCTACCAACAACAATCGCAGGTCGGCGCGGGCGGGGCATCGGGCGCACGAAGGATTCCGGTCTACGCCCGGGGGCGTAGACCAGGAAGGCAAACCTACGCCGCCCGATGGTTGCCTCACGGGCACCAGACGGCTCCGCAGCCCGCCCGGCACCCGGACAACAGCGCCGAGCCGGCTCGCGGCCTCCGTCGCCACCGCGAGGTCCCCGATGGCGACCCGCGCGCCCGCTCTCACCAGCGCCTCGGCACGTCCCAGTCACACCACCCAGTCACACCACGGCGCCGCTGCCCTCCCGTTCCTGCCGCCGCGCCGGGGTGCGCACCCGCCCGGCACCCGGATAGCGCCGGTCGAGCATGATGGCCACCGGTCCCGCGGTGACCACTGTGGACACCGTGCCGACGACCAGCCCGAGCAGCAGCGCGAGCGCGAAGTCCGCGAGCGACCCGTCGCCGAGGAACAACAGCGCCCCCAGCACGAACAGCACCCCGATACCGGTGTTCACCGTGCGCGGCAACGTCTGCAGCACGGCCTCGCCGACGATCCGGTGGAACGGCTCGCGCCGCTTGCGCCCACGCAGCTCCCGCACCCGGTCGAACACCACCACCGAGTCGTTGACCGAGTAGCCGATCACGGTCAGCAGGGCGGCGAGGAACACGCCGTCCATGGTCAGGCCGAGCCAGGTGAAGATCCCGAGCACCAGCAACACGTCCTGGGCCAGCGCGATCACCGTGGCCAGCGCGAGCCGCCAGTCGAACCGCACCGCCAGGTAGATCAGCTGCGCCAGCACGGCCAACCCGAGCGCGATCAACGCCTTCACCAACAGCTCGGAGCCCAGGCTCGGGCCGATCTGCTCGTCGCGGACCTTCTCCGCGCCGCCAGCGGCCTCGCCGACCGCGGCCCGGATCTGCTCGGCCTCCTCGTCGGAGGCCGGCTCGGTGCGCACGGAAACCGCGTCCTCACCGGAGAGCTGCACGACCGCGCGCGGGAACCCGACCTCGCCGACCGCCTCCCGCACCTGCTCGACGTCGGCCTGCGCGCCGGTGTCGAACTCCAGCAGCCGGCCGCCGGTGAACTCGACGCCGAGGTTGGGCCCGACGGCGAAAATCCCGGCCAGCGCCAGCCCGATCGCGACCAGCGACCCGGCCAGCCACCGCGCCGGCTTGGCCAGCCAGCCGGCGTCCTGGCGCTCCACCCAGGCACGTACCCGGCCCTGGTGGGCGATACCGCTCAACTTCGGCCTGCCAAGCGGAGAGCGCAGCGTGAGGTCCAGCAACGCCCTGGTGAGCACCAGACAGGTGAACATCGAGGCGAGCACACCGATCGTCAGCGTCACCCCGAAGCCGCGCACCGGCCCGGACGCGAGCCAGAACAGCAGCCCGGCGGCCAGCAGGGTGGTGACGTTGGAGTCCACGATGGCCGACAGCGCGCCGCGGAACCCGCGTTCGGACGCTCGTGGCAGCGAGCCGGAATACTCCTCGCGCGCTCTCTCGAACGCGAGCACGGTCGCGTCCACCGCCATCCCGATGGCCAGCACGAACCCGGCCAGCCCCGGCAGGGTCAGCGTCGCGCCGATCGCGAGCAGCGCCGCGTAGGACACCCCGGCGTAGGCGGCCAGCGCGACCACGGCGACCAACCCGGCCAGCCGGTAGACCACCACCAGGAACGCCGCGATCAGCGCCAGCCCGATGATCGCGGCCCGCGCGCTGGTGTCGATGGCCTCCTCGCCGAGCGTCGGGCCGACCGTGCGCTGTTCGATCACCTCGACCGGCACCGGCAGCGCGCCCGCGTTGATCAGCAGCGCGAGGTCGGCCGCCTCCTCCTGGGAGAACTGCCCGGTGATCTGCGTGCCGCCACCCAGGATGCCGACGCCACAGGTGACCCCGGGGTCGACCTGGGGCGAGGAGATCGCCTCGTCGTCGAGCACGATCGCCACCCGGCGGGCCGGGTCGCCCGGCTGCGCGCAGGCTGCGTCGGCGGTGAGCTTCTCCCAGGCCTGACCGTCGCGGAACTCGATGTCCACGACGTAGCCGGCGCCCTGCGGGTTGCTCGCCCCTCTGGCGTTCTCCACCCCGTCGCCGCTGAGCGCGGCGGGGCCGAGCTGGAGCTTCTGGCCGGACTCGTCGGTGACGATCCGCTGGCCTTCCGGCAGCTGCGGGTTCTCGGCGGCGGCGGGATCGACGACGCCGACCACCGGGTGGAAGGTCAGCGCGGCGGTCTGGCCGATGACCTCGACGGCCTCGGCCGGATCCTGCACGTCCGGCAGCTCGACGACGATCCGCTGCTCGCCGGACCTGGCCAGGGTCGGTTCCGAGACGCCGAGCGCGTCGACCCGGCGGCGCAGCACCTCGATGGCGAGGTCGGTGCTCTCGGCGTTGGCCTGCACGGTCGGGGAGTCGTGGGTCTCCAGCACGATCTGGGTGCCGCCACGCAGGTCCAGCCCGAGGCGTGGGGAGGTGGTGAGCAGCAGGTAGGCGGTGGCGGCGAGGACCGCGAGCGAGAGCAGCACGCGGATGAGCAGGCCTCGCCGCGCGGGGGTGGGCGGCACGGATTCCTCCAGCGGAAGGAGTACGGAAGGAGACGAACGGTGTGCGGTGCGGGGGATCCGTCACGCTGGACCGCACGCCGCCAGGCAGACAGCCGCGGGTGTCCAGTGCGGGATCCGTCAGGCCGGCGGCGCGCGGTCGGCGGCCGGGCGCCGGTGGGCGCGCGGCGTGGCCTGCTGGTCGG
>NZ_BAAGXS010000081.1:0-2618 GCF_054779715.1 Actinophytocola sediminis
GGGCAAGCCGCGCAGGCGCGCCGGCGGCAAGGCCACCTCGGTGTCCGGGGACGCGGTCGCCGCGCCCATGCAGGGCACGATCGTCAAGATCGCCGTCGAGGACGGGCAACAGGTCCAGGCGGGCGAGTTGGTGCTGGTCCTCGAGGCCATGAAGATGGAGAACCCCGTCACCGCGCACAAGTCCGGTACGGTCACCGGACTCGCCGTGGCCGCCGGCGAAACCGTCACCCAGGGCAGCGTGCTCTGCGAGCTCAAGGACTGAGCGGCCCGGGAGGGCCCTTGGCGGAGATCCGGATCAGCGCCGGGGAGCGCGCGGACGCGCTTAGCGCACTCGGTGCCCACCACGCAAGCGGCCGGCTGCCCCGCGCCGAGTACGACCGGCGGCTGCTGTTGGCCGGCGAGGCCGTGTTCCGGCACGAGCTGGAGGCGGTGTTCGCGGACCTGCCGGCGCCACACCCCGACCTCAGCTCCTCGGTGTCGCCACGCCGGCCGATCGAGATCCACCCGGAGTGGCCGGGAGGGCGATCCGACACCCGGATGAGCAAGGTCATGGACGCGATCGGGGTACTCACGCTGCTCGTCGGCCTACCGACGGCAATCGTGTTGACCGTGGTCAGCGGCCTGTGGTGGATGTTCATCGTGGTGCCCGTGGTGGCCGCCGTCGCCATGGTCCTGGGGGTGGCTTTCATGGACCGTGACCAGCCGACCTGAGAATCTCCTCAGCAGGGCACCCCGGAAACCGACGTACGATCGAGTCGTGGCCGAGTATCAGCGTTCCGACATCCGGGTCAGCGACTCCGAACGCGAGGACGCGCTTGGCAAGCTCGGCGAGCACATGACCGACGGCCGGCTCGACATCAACGAGTACGGTGACCGGACCGCGAAAGTTGCTGCAGCAAAGACTCGGGGCGAGATTCTCGAGCTGTTCGACGACCTGCCAGACCCCCGGCCGACCTTCGGCCGGCCGGCCCCGCCGCCTGCCCCGCGCGGCCAGCGGACGGTCACCACGGCCCAGCGGATCGCCCCCGTCCTGGTGCCGATCGCGCTCGTGATGGTGGCCTTCGCGCTGACGTTCGCCCTGCGTGTGCCCATCTTCTTCCTGCTGCCGTTCATCTTCTTCTTCGCCAGCGGCAACCGCTGGCGCCACGGCAACGGCCCCCGGGGACGCTGGCGCTGACCAGTCGTCGACAACGGGCCGATCGGCGGTTGTTAGCGCTTCCATCCGTTGCAACACTTTGAAAAAGCTCTCGTGAATTGACCACGTGTACCGTCGAATCCGATCATCCACAGCCGCTAGGGTTTCGACCGAACACGAAGCGGATTCTGGTTGGAGGCGGAGTGGCGCCGAGCAGTCATGGGCAGGGCGGGCAGGGGAACATTCTCCAGGTCGACGCCGACGCCGTGCCGATGTTGCGCAGCGCGTTCGTGGACGCGCTGGCCAAGGTCGACCGGCAGTTGGAGCTCGCGGAGCATGAGCTCCGGGTCACCGCGTGGGCACAGGACCCGGTCAGCCAGGACGCCGCGACGGCGTTCAACGACCGGTCGGTCGACGGTGACCTGTCGGCCATCGACGCGTTGCGGGCCTATCGCGCGCAGCTCGCGGTCGCCGTGGTGAACCTGGACAAGACCGCCGAGCAGTACCGCGAGACCGACGGCGACGGCCAGGTCGATGTCAACCGTGGGGGCGAACAGTGACTGAACCGACCCAGGAACCAGCGGCACTCGCGTCCGCGGCCGAGGGCGCGCGCTGGCGGGGACACACCCACAAGCAGCTCTATCAGATGCTGCACGACGGTCCAGGCGCGGCGGCGTCGGCCGAACCGGCTCGCCGGTGGCAGGAGATCGCCACCAACCTGAGCGAGATCGGCCAGGACCTGCAGAAGACGTTGGAGCTGACCGGCGCCAGGTGGACCGGCAAGGCGGCCGGCGGTGCCTACGACCGGTTGTCGGTCACCGCCACCTGGGCCGCCGAGACCAGCACCGACGCCGCGGCGATGCGGGCGGCCGTGGAGAACCAGGCCGAGCACCTCGCGCGGGCGCGGGCGGACATGCCGGCACCCGAGGACGTGCCGGCCACCCAGCCCGACCAGGCGCTCACGCCGGCCGTGCAGGTGGCGCAGGCGCAGGCCGACCTCGAGGCGCCGGAGTCCTCGGCGTCCTCGGCCGAGGAGCGCGCCTTCGAGGTGATGACCACCTACGAGCAGAGCACCAACGCCAACGCCTCGACGATGGCCACCTTCACCCCGCCGCTCGAGCTGCACCAGCGCGACGAGATCCGGCACGGCGGTGGCCTGCACGTCCACGGCACCGCGCCGGCCGGGCTCGACGGGTGGGACAAGCCGCGCCACGACGAGCACCGGCCGCGGCCAGGCGGCCACCACCACAACAACTGGTCGCCGCACACCTCGGGCGCCTCGGCGGCGTGGACCGAGCAGGGGCCGAGGGTGCCGGCGGCGGCGCAGACCAGCGCCGGGCCGGCCGCGCCGAGCATGTTCGGCGGCGGCGCGGCGCTCCCGCTGCGCCGGGAGAACGACCGGGAGCGGCCGAAGGCGCCGGCGGCGGGCAACTCGGTGGGCGCCGGCCCGTGGAACTCCGCCCAGCCGAGCGCGGCGTTGCCG